>NZ_JBHXPF010000065.1:0-40973 GCF_042718715.1 Streptomyces sp. NPDC058576
GGCGATCGGTCAGGCTGCCGTGGTCGCCCACCACGACCAGCCCGGCAGCACCCGCCTGATCGCCTACATCGTCCCCGACACCGACGAAACGCCGGGGGACGAGGAGGAGCGGGACCAGATCGGCGAGTGGCGGGATCTCTACGACTCGCTGTACTCAGCGCCCGGTTCGACGCTGGGCGAGGACTTCTCCGGCTGGAACAGCAGTTACGACGGCGAGCCGATCCCGCTGCCCGAGATGCGGGAGTGGCGTGCGGCCACGCTCGATCGGATCAGGGCGCTCCAGCCCGGCCGAGTCCTGGAGATCGGTGCCGGCACCGGCCTGCTGCTGTCCGGACTGGCCCTCGAGTGCGAGGAGTACTGGGGCACGGACTTCTCCCCGGTCGTCGTGGAGGAGCTGCGGCGGCACGTCGACGCCGATCCCGAACTGGCCCGGCGGGTCAGGCTCCGGGTGCAGGCCGCCCACGAGCACGGCGACCTTCCCCAGGGGCACTTCGACACGATCGTGCTCAACTCCGTGGCCCAGTACTTCCCGAACGGCGGATACCTGACGCAGGTCGTCGAGCAGGCCTTCCGCCTGCTCGCGCCCGGTGGCGCCCTGTTCCTCGGCGATCTGCGCAATCCGCGGTTGCTGCGGACCTTCGTCTCCGGTGTGCAGACGGCGCGTGCCGAGGACCCGGGCGACACGGCCGCGATCCGCCGGGCCGTCGAGCAGAGCCTGGTCCTGGAGAAGGAACTCCTCGTCGACCCTGAGTACTTCAGCGCCCTGGCCCACCACGTCCCCGACCTGGCGGGCACCGACATCCAGCTCAAGCGCGGCACCGCACACAACGAACTCACCCGATACCGCTACGACGCCACCCTCTACAAGACCGGCATCACCCCCTACCCCCTCGACGACGCCCCCACCCGCCCCTGGACCCGTGACCCGGGTGCCCTCGCCGATCATCTGGGCAGCGCGCGACCCGACCGGCTGCGCGTGACCGGGGTACCCCACGCGCGCATCGCGGCCGACCTCGCCGCACAGCGCGCGCTCGAGTCCGGGACGGCAACGGACGTCCGGGACACGGCCGGCGTCGATCCGCAGGACTTGCACCGCCTGGGCGAGAAGTACGGTTACTGGACGGCGATCAGCTGGAACGGGCACGACCCGGCCGCCCTCGATATCACGTACGTCAAGCGCGAACTGCTCGGCGAGGGGGTGCCCGTGGGTGCCTACGCGCCCACGGGTGCGGTCGGCCCCGGCGTGCCGCTCTCCTCCTGGACCACGAGTCCGGCCACCGGCCGGAGCACCGGCGCCCTGCTCATGGCCGTACGGGGGCACCTGCGCCGTCGGCTGCCCGAGTACATGCGCCCCGCCGTCGTCGTTCCGCTCGACCGGCTGCCGCTCACCTCGAACGGCAAGCTCGACCGTGCCGCGCTGCCGGCGCTCGAACCGGAGCCCGCCGACATCGGGCGGGCGCCGGCCACCCCGCAGGAGCAGGTGGTGTGCGAGCTGTTCGCGGAGGTCCTCGGCCGACCGGTGGTCGGTGTGAGCGAGGACTTCTTCGACCTGGGTGGGCACTCGCTGCTGGCCACCCGGCTGATGGCCCGGCTGCGCGCGGCCTTCGGCGTCGAGCTGGGCGTGCGGACCCTGTTCGAGGCGCCGACACCGGCGGGCATCGCGGCCCGGCTCGACGTCGACGACGCGGACGGCTCGTACGAGGTGATGCTGCCGCTGCGCACCGCGGGCAGCAGGCCGCCGCTGTTCTGTGTCCATCCGGGCGGAGGCATCAGCTGGTCCTACAGCGCGCTCATCAAGCACCTGGGGCCGCAGTACCCGCTGTACGGCATCCAGGCGCGCAGTCTGGCCCGGCCGGAACCCCGGCCCGCCAGCATCGAGGAGATGGCTGTGGACTACGCCGACGAGATCCAGAGGGTGCAGCCGCACGGGCCGTACCACCTGGCCGGCTGGTCGTTCGGCGGGCTGTGCGCGCACGCGCTGGCCGCCGAGTTCCAGCGGCGCGGCGAACCGGTGGCGCTGGTCGCGGTGCTCGACGTCATCCCCGACTGGCAGGGCCTCACCCATGCCGACGTGCCCGCCCCGGACGACCGGGTGATGCTGCTCTACCACGTGGGTCTCGTCGACGACGGCAGTCACCACCACGACGAGGAGATGACCTTCGCCAAGGCAC
Source organism: Streptomyces sp. NPDC058576 (assembly GCF_042718715.1). NCBI lineage: Bacteria > Bacillati > Actinomycetota > Actinomycetes > Kitasatosporales > Streptomycetaceae > Streptomyces > Streptomyces sp. NPDC058576. The sequence goes on from NZ_JBHXPF010000065.1 coordinate 2,172, forward strand.
GGGAGATCCTGCGCCGCCAGGGCAGTGTGCTGGCCAACCTGGAGGAGAACCGGCTCACGACGATCACCGAGATCTCGGCGAACAACACCCATCTGACCGTCGACTACCGGCCCGGCCCGATCGACGGAGACCTGCTGCTGATCGCCTGCTCGGAGGAGCAGGACCCGCCGGTGAGCCCCGGCGCTTGGCAGCCGTACGTGCGCGGCTCCGTCGAGGCCCATGTGGTGCCCGGCGACCACGGGTCGATGCTGACCCGCCCGGACACACTGGCCGAGATCGGCCGCATCCTCTCGGCCAAGCTCCACGACCTCACCGGCGACGAGTGACCTTCGCGGGGCCGCCCACCAGGAACCCGCCGTCCGCTGTCCGCGAGGACCGACACCCGAGGACTGACACTGATGTTGACCGACGTGCTCTCCATCGACGTGGCCAAGGCCCTGGCCGCCGTGGACGAATGGCTGAGCGAGTACATCCGCCGACCGCACGGCGAACTCGGACGCACCGGCCCGGTGTGCCCGTTCGTCGAACCCGCCCAGCGTGCCGACGCGCTGGAGATCCGCGTCAGACTGGTCGGCCCCACCCCGAGCCAGACCCTGATCGACGAACTCGTCCGCTGCGGCCTCGACGAGTTCAGCGAGGTCGACTGGAAGTCCGGCAACCCGAATCTGCGCTCGTTGCTGCTCGTCCTGCCGGACCTGCCGGCCGAGCACCTGCACCTGTTGGACGCGGCGCACAGCGCGCTGAAGCCGGAGAGTGTGCGGCGGGGGTTGATGATCGCGCAGTTCCACGAGAAGTGCGAGGAGAAGGCCGCCCGCAATCCGGCGTTCGAGGTGAGCCACGCACCGGTGCCGATGATGGCGGTGCGGTCGATGGCGATCCACGACGTGCTGTTCCTGGCCGACCGGCGGGAGTGGTTCGAGGAGTACGCGAGCCGTTTCGGAGCCCGCTACCGCAGCGGCTCGCACGGCATCGACCCGCTGCTGACCGAGGTGTACGAGCGGGCCCGTGCCGCCTACCCTCCGGGGAGCTGAGCGCATGCGCGACGCACCGCCGGCCGGAGCTGCCGTGTACCGGGGCATGGACCAGGCCACGCTGGACCGGCAGTACTCGCCGAGTTCCCGCGTGGCGAGCCTGAACGCCTACCTGCGCGAGTACGAGCGGCTGAGCGAGGCCGCCCGCCGGGCCCATCCGGTGCGGACCTCTCTCGCCTACGGTCCCCACCCGGCGGAGAAACTCGACTACTTCCACGGACCGGGAGCCGGACGGGCACCGCTGCTGGTGTTCGTGCACGGCGGGAACTGGCAGGCACTCGGCCGCGCCGAATCGGCCTTCCCGGTGCCGCCGCTGCTGGCCGCCGGCGCGGCGGTCGCGGTGATCGAGTACGGGCTGGCGCCGGACGTTGGCCTGGACGCCATGGCGGGCATGGTGCGCCGGGCCGTGGACTGGCTGCTGCGGCACGCGGACGGGCTCGGGTTCGCCCCGGACCGCCTCCATCTGTGCGGCACCTCGGCCGGTGCGCACCTGGCCGCCATGGCCCTGCTGCCCGACGCGTCGGCCGGCCCGGACGTGTCCGGCCGGATCGCCGGGGCGGTGCTGCTCAGCGGCATGTACGACCTGGAGCCGGTCCGCCTGTCCTATGTCAACGACGCTCTGCGGCTGGACGAGGCCGCGGCCCGCCGCAACAGCCCGATCCTTCGGCTGCCGGCTCGGCTGCCCGAGACGGTGGTCGCCCGCGGCGGGAACGAGACCGAGGAGTACGTCCGCCAGCACGACCGGATGGTGACGGCGCTGGCTCCCCGGGCAGCGGTGACGGAGGTCATCGCCGATCGGCGCGACCACTTCGACCTCCCCTACGACCTGGGCGTGCCGGGCACCGGGCTGGGCGATGCGGTGCTGGCGCAGATGAAACTGGAAGGAACGACCGCATGACCACCGAACAGACCACCCGGGGCCCCGCCTGCCCGCTGTCCGTCGGATCCCCGTCGGACACCACCCCGTACGCCCACTACGCGCGGATGGACGAGCTGCTGGCGTTGCAGCATCCGCTCAGCTCGGCCCGTACCGAGCCGGGGTTCATCATCATGAGCCAGGTCAAGGAGCTGCTGTTCAAGCTGCTGCACACCGAATTCAGCACAGCCCGCGACCAGTTGGCGGACAACCTGCTCGACGAAGCGCTGTGGACGCTGCGCCGGGCCACGCGGGTGCAACAGGTGCTGCTGGTCTCGTGGGAGACGTTCTCCGTGCTGTCCCCGGTGGAGTTCGCCGAGTTCCGGGACGTCCTGGGGTCGGCCTCCGGCTTCCAGTCGGCCGGCTACCGGCGCCTGGAGTTCCTGCTCGGCAACAAGGACCCCGCGATGGCCGCGCCGCACCGGAACACGGCGGGCTACGACGCGGTGGTCGGCCAGCTGCACGAGCCGAGCCTGTACGACGCCGCGCTCGCGCTGCTGGCGCGCCGCGGGCTGCTCACGTCGGACGACTCCACGGACCGGGACGTCACCCGGCCGTACCGCGGCGGCGAGGAGGTCGAGGAGGCCTGGCGGTCGATCTACCGGGACCCCGTTCGCCATCGCGACCTGCATCTGCTCGCCGAGGCGCTGATGGACACCGCCGACCAGTTCGCGCGCTGGCGCTACACCCACCTGGTGACCGTGCAGCGGATGCTGGGCGCCAAGCCCGGGACCGGCGGCACCGAAGGCGTGGCCTGGCTCGCCCGGATCAGCGAGCACCGATTCTTCCCGGAACTGTGGTCGGTGCGCTCCACGCTCTGACCAGGCGTCCACGGTCTCCCCGCGGACGGCCGGGGCACGCGGACACGGACGACACGAGACAGAAGGAGGGCCGATGGTGAGCGGGATCCCGCGCACGGTGGCCGAGGAACTGGACGCGGCCGATCCGCTCGCCGCGTTCCGCGAGCGGTTCGTCATCGCCGATCCGGAGCTGATCTACCTGGACGGCAACTCGCTGGGCCCGCTGCCCGCGGCCACGCCGGATGTGCTGCGGGAGGTGGTCGAGGAGGGCTGGGGCGGGGGACTGGTGCGGTCGTGGCAGGGCTGGATCGACTGGGGCGCCCGGCTCGGCGACCGCCTAGCCGAGCACGTACTCGGCGCCGCACCCGGCGAGGTGGTGATCTCCGACTCCACGTCGGTCAACCTCTACAAGCTGGCTGCCGCCGCCCTGGACGCGGCACCGGGGCGCGGCACCGTCCTGATGGACGCCGAGGATTTCCCCACCAACCGGTACATCGTCCAGGGTCTGGCCGAACAGCGCGGGCTGCGGCTGGTGCGGCTGCCGTCCGAACTCGACGGCGGCCTCGACCTCGACGCGCTGCGCTCGGCACTGAACGGTGACGTCGTGCTGGTGGTGCTGTCCCTGGTGTCCTACCGGAGCGGCGCGCTGCTAGACATGGCGCAGGTGAACGACCTGGCCCACGCGGTCGGCGCGCGGGTGGTGTGGGACGTGTCGCACGCCGCCGGAGCCGTCCCCGTCGACCTGGCCGGCGCTGGTGCGGAACTCGCCGTCGGCTGCACCTACAAGTACCTCAACGGCGGCCCGGGTTCACCTGCCTTCCTCTATGTGCGGCGCGACCTGCAGTCCCGGCTGCGGCAGCCGGTATGGGGCTGGTACGGGCAGCGCGGGCAGTTCGAGATGGGGCCCGACTACGACCCGGTGCCGGGCATCGAGCGGTTCCTGGTGAGCACCCCGCCGCTGGTGTCGCTGGCGGCGATCGATCCCGCCCTCGCCCTGGTCGAGGAGGCCGGCCTGGCACGGATCCGGGCCAAGGGGCTGCGGCTGGGCCGGCTGGCCGACGATCTGGCGGACGCCTGGCTCACTCCGCTGGGCTTCCGGCCCGCCTCGCCCCGCCCGCCGGAGCGGCGCGGTTCGCATCTGTCCCTGTACCACCCCGACGCCTGGCGGATCTGCCAGGCGCTGGCCGCGGACGCGAAGGTCGTCTGCGACTACCGGGTCCCGGACCGGCTGCGTATCGGTCTGTCCCCCCTGGTCACCCGGTTCACCGACGTCTGGGACGCGTTGGCCCGTATGCGCGACGTCGTGGCCGAGGGCGCCTACGCCTCCCGGCCCGCCGGCCTCGCCCGGGTGACCTGACCTCCACCTCCCTGCACACCACCCTTTCCACCTCAGCCGATTCGGAGTGCCCATGCCTCACGCGTCCCCGCTCACCACCGACGGACTGGTACAGATCCTGTTCGGCTCCTCGGCCTTCCAGATGCTCCGTGCGGGCAGCGACCTGGGCCTGTTCACCCTGTTGCACCGGCGACCGGGCCTGACCCCGCCGGACATCGGCCGGGAACTCGGCCTGGAGGATCGGCCGGTGCAGATCCTGCTGCTTGGCACCACCGCTCTCGGACTGACCGTGCGTCAGGGTGACGGCTACGAGAACGCCGACGTCCTGAACGGGTTCTTCGCGGAGGGCGCCTGGGAGATCATCGAGGATCTCGTCGAGTACGAGGAGCAAATCGTCCGGCCCGCCGAGGTGGACTTCATCGCCTCGCTGCGCGAGAACACCAACGTCGGCCTGCGACGGATCAAGGGTACGGGGGAGGACCTCTACCACCGGCTGTCCGCGGACCCCGAGCTGGAGCAGTTGTTCTACCGCTGCATGCGATCCTGGTCCCGGCTGTCCAACCCCGTGCTGGTCGAGAAGGCCGACCTCACCGGAGTGCGGCGCGTGCTCGACGTGGGGGGCGGCGACGGCGTCAACGCCATCGCCCTCGCGCAGGCCAACCCCGGCGTGGAGTTCACCGTCCTGGACCTGCCCGGCACGGTGGAGATCGCCCGCAAGAAGATCGCCGAGCACGGCCTGTCCGACCGGATCTCCGTGCGAGCCGCGGACATCTTCGCCGACACCTACCCGACAGGCCACGACTGCGTGCTCTTCGCCAACCAGCTCGTGATCTGGTCGCCGCAGGAGAACATACGGCTGCTGGGCAAGGCGCACGCGGCGCTGCCGGACGGCGGGCGGGTGCTGGTGTTCAACGCCATGTCCGACGACAGCGGGGACGGCCCGCTGTACGCGGCCCTGGACAACGTGTACTTCGCGACGCTGCCGGCTCCCAGCAGCACGATCTACCGGTGGGGCCAGTACGAGGAGTGGTTCGCCGCGGCCGGGTTCGTGAAGCCCGAGCGGCTGCCCGGCGGCCAGTGGACGCCGCACGGCGTGATCAGCGCGGTCAAGTGACGCCCCAGCGAGTATCGGAGCCGACCATGTCTTCCACGTTCCAGGACGCCCCGTCGCCCGGCGGAGGAGCGGCGTGCCCCGCCGGCCCGCACATGATGGACCCCGACCTGCTCGCGGACCCCTTCGGCGGTTACGGCCGGCTGCGCGAGCAGGGCCCGGTCGTCCGCGGCCGGTTCGTGGACGGCACTCCGGTGTGGTTCGTGACCCGCTACGACGACGTCCGTGGCGTGCTGCGCGACCCACGGTTCGTCAACACCCCCTCCCACGTGCCCGGCGCACAGGGCGCGGATCCGCGTGAGGGGATGATGGAACTGCTCAAGGTCCCCGAGCACTTACGGATCTACCTGCTCGGATCCATCCTGGACAGCGACCCGCCGGACCATCCGAGGCTGCGCCGCCTGGTGAGCCGGGCGTTCACGGCCCGCCGTATCCTCGATCTGCGTCCCGCCATCGAAGAGATCGCCGACCGGCTGCTCGCCGAACTGCCCCACCGGGCGCAGGACGGCACGGTGGACCTGCTGGAGCACTACGCCTACCCCCTGTCGATCACGGTGATCTGCCGGCTCGTCGGGATCCCCGCCGTCGACCTTGAGCGGTGGCGGGAGTGGGGCGGGGACCTCGTGTCGATGCGGCCCGAACGCCTACAGCACTCTTTTCCTGTGATGATCGACTACTGCCATCAACTGATCGAACAGCGTCGCGCCGCGCTCAGGGACGATCTGCTGAGCGAGCTGATCCGGGCACAGGACGACGACGGCGGACGGTTCAGCGACGCGGAGATGGTCACCATGGTGCTCACCCTGGTGCTGGCCGGCCATGAGACGAGCACGCATCTGATCGGCAACGGCACCGTGGCCCTGCTCACCCATCCCGATCAGCTGGCCCGGCTCAGGGAGAACCCGGCGCTGTTCCCGAGAGCGGTGCACGAGCTGATGCGCTGGTGCGGCTCGGTGCAGGTGGCCCGACTGCGCTACGCAGTCGAGGACGTGCAGATAGCCGGCACGCGCATCGCCCGCGGTGACGCGGTCCAGCCGGTTCTGGTGTCCGCCAACTTCGACCCGCGGCACTACACCGATCCGGACCGGCTTCACCTGACACGTCAGCCGGACGGGCAGGCCGAGAACCACGTGGGCTTCGGCCACGGCATCCACTACTGCCTGGGTGCGACACTGGCCCGGCAGGAGGGCGAGGTGGCGCTCGCCCGGCTGCTGGCCCGCTACCCGGACCTCGCACTCGCTGACGGCGATCCGGAGCACGACCGTGCCCGGCTGCCGGGCAGCTGGCGGCTGAACGTGTTGCGCCTGCGGCTCGGAGCATGATCCGACCGCAGCGCTGAGGGCTCCACGGTCTGCACCGTGGAGCCCTCAGCCCCGGGGGTGGCGAGAGTGGTGCCGTCAGGCATCAGGCGGGTCGTTCCCCACGGCGATGGCCTGGACGGGGCAGGACAGCGCGGCCTGGGTGACCTGCCGCGGGGTCGCCGTCCGCGCCCCGTCGGGTACGAGCGCGGCGAACCCGTCGTCGTCCTGGGTGAACACGGCGGGTGCCGTCAGGGTGCACTGCCCGGACCCGATACAGGTGCCGTGGTCGATGCGGATCTTCATGGGGGGTCTCCGGTGGTCGGGCGGCGGGTCATTGACCGAGCTCGTGCGCGGTGGCACGGTCGAGCGTCAACAGGACCCACTCCTCGAAGTCTCGGTCTCCCCTCGATGCGGCTTCCCGCCAGCGCTGGACATGGTCACAGGGGGCGCTGATCCTCAGCAGGCTGGCGCGGGCGGGACCGGCAGGTGGGGTCCCTCTGCGGCTTTCTCGCAGCCGCAGCCGAAACTGGTTCCGCGACCAGCCGTGCTGCTCCGCCTGGTCGAGCCAGGTGTCAGCCTCCGCCGGCGGTAGGGAGGCGACCTCGGCGTGGTGGCCGAAGCTCAGTGCTTCGCGCCGACGCCCGAGCTCGAAGTGGCGAGCCACCCAGGCGTAGTTGCGCAGCGTCTGGTAGTCGAGCCCCGCGGCCTGCACTCCGGTCTGGTAGCGGTCGGCGTAGCGGTCCTGGCCGTAGACGAGCCAGTCGCCCAGGCACCAGGCGGAGGAGTCGGCGATCTGGAAGATGCGCTGCCCGGCCTTCTCCCATCGGTCGTAGGTGAGACTCGTCGGTATCTTGAGGCCGACCCGGGTGCTGAAGATTCGTTCCTGCCCGCCCGGTCTGCCTGGGTGAGCAGCCTCGGCCGCTGGGCGGCTGACCGGTAGTCGACGGTCACTGCGGTCGTACTTGGCGATGTGCTGCACCGGCTTTCTCCTGAAATCGGGGCATGATGCATCTCGTACCATTCATCGCACCCTCGAGCCATCAAGGGCGCAAGCTCAACAAACGGTAGTCACCGTCCGAGACACCGTCACCAATACTTCCGGCCGGAGATGGCTGATTGGGGTACAACAGGCTTTGATGCCGATCGTTTCGGGAGCGCGGCACGTGCCGGATAATGCGGGCCCGCCCGGGCTTGCACGAAACCGTCAGGGGGTGCCGGCCGGGGCGTGGAGCGTGCCGTCGGAGCACGTCCGCACCGCCGCCTCGACGCCGTCGAGGATCAGTTCCAGGCCCACCCGGAACGCCTCCCTCCCCTCCTGTTCCATGTGTGACGCGGCGCCACCCGCCTCCGCCTCGGTCATGGCGGCGAGACTCGCGGTCGACTCCAGGGCCGCGAGGGCTGGGAAGCGTTCGGTGAAGTCCGGCGCGAACTCCGCCATCAGCGCGGACCGTTGCGCCCACCACTCCTCATCGGGCACCCCGGTCTCCGGCGCCGCCTGCCGGTGTTCCGCCGCGATCAGGGCCATACTCCGCACGAACTGGAACAACGCCCCGATGACCCGTCTGGCGTGCAGGGGTTTCAGGCCGATTCCGCCCAGGATCCGCACCACCGTCTCCAGCCGCGCGTACTCGTTCGGCCCGAGTACGGGACGGGCCTGCGAGACCTGGAGCACCCAGGGGTGGCGCAGGTAGAACGCCCAGGCGTCGTCGGCCCAGGTGGTGATCGCCGGGCGCCATCCCGTACTCGTGTCGTACTCCGTGGGCAGTTCGGCCAGCACCCGGTCGTGCATGAGGTCGACCAGTTCGCTCTTGCTCGGCACGTACGTGTAGAGCGCCATGGCGGTCCGGCCGAGCCGGGTTCCGACCGCCCGCATGGATAGGGCCGCCATTCCCTGTTCGTCCGCCACCGCGACACCCGCGGCCACGATCGTGTCCACGTCGAGTCCGGGTTTGGGACCGGGTTTAGGGGCAGGCCCGCCCAATTCGCCCGATCGCCAGAGCAGAGACATGGATCGGCGTGCATCGCCCTGTCCGGCGAAAACAACCACCTTGCAACTCCTTGCTGCATAAAGTAACCTCACCGGCGCATCTATTTACGCTGTAAGTATATCAGCTGGGTGTCCGCCCACCCTGGTATGCCGTACCTTCGTGGAAGGTTTTCGATGGCAGAGCTCCCCGTCACATTCATCCAGGTCACCGACATCACACGCATCACACCGCGGATGGCCCGCGTGACGTTCGAGGCCGACCTCCTCGACGACTCCGTCGGCCTGACCCCGGACCAGCAGCTCAAGCTCTGCTTCCCCCGGGCCGGCCAGTCGCGCCCCGTCCTGCCGGAGCAGAGCGACGACGCGACGGGCTGGTACCAGGCATTTCTGGCCATTCCGGAGGGTGAGCGGCCCTGGATGCGCAGCTTCACCCTCCGTCGGCGCGTGCCCGGGACGAACACCGTCGAGGTGGATTTCGTCCTGCACGGCGACAGCGGCCCGGCCAGCGCCTGGGCCGGCTCCGCCCGCCCAGGCGATCGGCTCGGCATGGTCGGCCCCTCCGCGCTCTACGCCGGACCGGTCTCCCTGACGGACTCGATCACCTCCGCCGACTGGCTGCTGATCGCCGGCGACGAGACTGCACTGCCCGCCATCGCCACCCTGCTGGAGGCCTTGCCCGAGCGGACCTGCGCCCAGGTCTTCATCGAGGTAGCCGAACGCGCCGAGCAGCAGACCTTCCGGACGGCGGGCGACGTCACCCTGCACTGGCTGTACCGCGACGGAACCCAGGCCGGCCGCAGCGAAGCCCTGGCCGACGCCGTCCGCGGCGCCGAGTTCCCGCCCGGGCACCCCTTCGCCTGGCTGGCCGGCGAGGCGGGTGTCGTCCGGGCCCTGCGGCGCCACCTGGTCAACGACCGGGGGCTCGACAAGCGCGCGATCGACTTCAGCGGCTACTGGCGCGTCAAGCTCACCCAGGATGACGCCCCGACCGCCGACGACATGGCCGAGGCACAGGAGCGCCTCGCCGAATACCAGGCGGCGGCCGATGGCCAGTCCTGACGAGTCACGCGCCGGAGCCGGTATCCCCGCCGGGCGCCGCGAGTCGGCCGGACCACCGCCGGGCCGAGAGGAGGACTTCATGATCACAGTACGAGGGCTCGCTCGCCGGTTCACCGTGCGCGGCCAAAGTGTCGAAGCGGTCAAAGGAATTGACTTCGACGTGGCGCCTGGGGAGGTGGTCGGGTTCCTCGGCCCCAACGGAGCGGGCAAGACCACGACCTTACGGATGCTCACGACCCTGCTGCGCCCCACCGGCGGAACTGGAACCGTGGCCGGCTGCGACCTGCTGACGGACCCCCAGGGCGTCCGGCGCAGGATCGGCTGCGTCCACCAAGGCGGCGCCACTTGGCCCGAGTCCAGGGTCGCCGAGGAGATCGAATTCCAGGCCCGGCTCTACGGCCTGTCCCGGTCCGAGGCCAGACGGCGCGGGGCCCTGCTCGCCGAGCGGCTCGACCTCGCCGGACTGGACCAGCGCCCCGTCAAGACGCTCTCCGGCGGTCAGCGCCGCCGGCTCGACATCGCTCTCGGACTGGTCCACGAACCGACGCTCGTCTTCCTCGACGAGCCCACCACCGGCCTTGATCCGCAGAGCAGGGCCAACCTCTGGGACCACGTCCGCCGCCTGCGCTCCGAGCAGGGCACGACTGTCTTCCTCACCACGCACTACCTCGACGAGGCGGACACGCTGTGCGACCGGATCCTCGTCACTGACCACGGCACGATCGTCGCCGAGGGAACCCCCGACGCACTCAAGGCCCGGGTCGCCGGCGACGCGATCACCATCGAGGTGGCCGACCAGGTCGCGGAGGCGGCCGATGTCGCCGGGCGGCTGACCGGGGCGACCGAGGTGAGCGTCGACGGCGACACCGTGCGCTTCCGGGTGCCCCGCGGCGACGCCGCCCTGCCGGAACTGCTGCGCACCCTCGACGGCCGGGGGATCACCATGGCCTCGGTCAAGGTCAACCGGCCAACCCTCGACGACGTGTTCCTCAGCCTGACCGGACGCTCCCTGCGGGATGGCGACCCCGCGCCCCAGGCCAGGGAGGCCGCCCATGCTGCGTGACACCCAACTGATCTTCGTGCGGGACATGAAGCTCGCGCTGCGCAGCCCGACCTGGCTGCTCATCGGGATCATGCAGCCGCTCCTGTACCTGTTCCTCTTCGGACCCCTCATGGTGTCCGTGGTCGACAACACCCCCGGGTTCCCGCCCGGCGGCGCCTGGGAGGTCCTCACCCCGGCCCTCATCGTCCAGACGGCACTGTTCAGCGGCGCCTTCGCCGGGGTGGGACTGCTGACCGAGTACCGGGTCGGCGTCGTCGACCGCTTCCGCGGCACGCCCGCGAGCAGGGCCGCCCTGCTGTTCGGCAAGGTCTTGGCCCAAGCAGTGCAAGCCACCGCGCAGTCCGTACTGATCGTGCTGGTGACGCTGCTCGTCTTCGACCTCGACGCCTCACTGAGCGGGCTGCTGCTCAGCCTGGCGATCGCCGCGGTTCTGGCCATCACGCTGTCCTCGGGATCGTACGCACTGGCGATGGTCCTTAAGAGCGAGGCCGCGTTCCCCGCGCTGATGAACGCCGTGCTCCTGCCGCTCCTGCTGCTCTCCGGCGTGCTCCTGCCGGTCTCCGAGCAACTGGCGCCCGGCTGGCTGTACAACCTGGCCCGGATCAACCCCCTGACCCACGTGGTCGACGCTGAACGTGCGGCGTTCCGGGGGGACATGAGCGCCACGGAGCTACTGACCGGCTCCCTCGTGCTGCTGGTCATGGCCGTCCTCGCCCTGCTGTGGGGAACACGGACCTTCCGCAAGGAGAACGCCTGACGGCACCGCCCGCAGGCCCACCCGAGACCGGGCTCCCCCTTACATCCCCCGGAGGGGGAGCCCACCCGCACCAGCAAGGAGCACACATGAGGACCGACGCCATCAAGGTGACCGGTGCCAGGGAGAACAACCTCAAGAACGTCTCGCTTCGGATCCCGAGACAGCAACTGACCGTCTTCACCGGTGTCTCCGGCTCGGGCAAGTCGTCCCTGGTGTTCGACACCCTCGCGGCCGAGGCCCAGCGGCAGCTCAACGAGACCTTCAGCGCCTTCGTCCGGACCTTCCTGCCCGACCACGGGCGGCCGGACATGGACGCCGTCGAGAACATCTCCGCAGCCGTCGTCATCAACCAGAAACGCCTGGGCGGCAACCCGCGCTCCACCGTCGGCACGGTCACCGACATCAACCCGCTGCTGCGTCTGCTGTTCTCCCGGGCCGGTGATCCCGCGGGCCTGTCACCGAGCGCGTTCTCCTTCAACGACCCCCAGGGCATGTGTCCCACCTGTGAGGGCCTCGGCACGACCGTCCGCCTCGACCTCGACGCGTTCCTCGACCGCGCCAGGTCCCTGAACCAAGGCGCGCTGCTGCACCCGGACTTCTCCTCCGACAGCTGGTACTGGCTGAGCTATGTGGAGTCCGGCCTGTTCGACAACGACAAGCCGCTGGCCGACTTCACCGAGCGGGAATGGCAGCTGCTGCTGCACGGCGAACTGCCGAACAAGCTCCCCCTCCTCTGGCAAGGCAACACCCTTAACGTTCGTTACGAGGGCCTCGCCGACAAGTTCACCCGGCTCTACGTCAAGAAGGAGGACATGTCCGAACGTGGCCGCCGGGTGTTCCAGCGGTTCGCCCGCACCGCCTCCTGCCCCGACTGCGACAGCACCCGCCTCGCGCCCGCCGCGCTGGCCACCCGGATCGGCGGCCACCACATCGCGGACCTCACCGCGATGGAGGCACAGCACCTCGCAGCCGTCCTGGCGGAGCTGGACCTGCCGCAGGTGAAACCGGTCCTGGACGACCTGACCAGCCATCTGCACCACCTGGTCGACATCGGACTCGGCTACCTGAGCCTGGACCGGGAGACCCGCACGCTCTCGGGTGGCGAGTCCCAGCGGATCAAGATGGTCCGGCATCTGTCCAGCAGTCTCACCGAGATGCTGTACGTGTTCGACGAGCCGAGCGTCGGCCTGCACCCCCGGGACGTGCACCGGCTCAAGGAACTCCTCATCGCGTTGCGGGACAAGGGCAACACGGTGCTCGTGGTCGAGCACGACCCCGACGTCATGGCCATCGCGGACCATGTGGTCGACATGGGACCGAAAGCCGGGATGCTCGGCGGCGAAGTGGTTTTCGAGGGCAGCTTCGACGCACTCACCCGTGCCGACACCCTTACCGGGCGCCATCTCCAGCACCGACTGCCTCTCAAGACCGAACCCCGGCGCGCCACCGGGACGCTCACCGTCACCGACGCGACGAGCCACAACCTCAAGAACGTGACGGTCGGCTTCCCCACCGGCGTCCTGACGGTCCTCACCGGCGTGGCCGGATCGGGCAAGAGCACGCTGGTCAACGACGAGTTTCTCAGCCGGTACCCCGACGCGATCGTCATCGACCAGTCGGCGGTGAACACCAGCCGACGCTCCAACACCGCCACCTACACGGGCCTGATGGACCCGATCCGTAAACTTTTCGCCAACGCCAACAAGGTCAGCGCCTCCCTGTTCAGCGCCAACTCCAAGGGCGCATGCCCCAACTGCCAGGGGCTCGGCGTCCTCTACACCGACCTGGCGTTCATGGACACGCTGAAGTCGGTGTGCGAGGTCTGCCGAGGCCGCCGTTTCTCCGAGGACGTCCTCGGCTACCGCCTGCGGGGCAGGTCCATCAGCGACGTCCTGGAGATGACGACGGCCGAGGCGGCGGACTTCTTCACGGAGCCCAAGCTCCGCCCCGTCCTGCACGCCCTGAACGAGGTGGGGCTGGACTACCTCCGCCTCGGCCAGCCGCTCAGCACCCTGTCCGGCGGCGAGTGCCAGCGCCTCAAGCTCGCGGCCGACCTGCACCGCGTCGGAAGCGTCTACGTCATGGATGAACCCACCACGGGCCTGCACATGTCGGATGTCCACCGCCTCCTCGGCATCGTCGAGCGCCTCGTCGACCAGGGCAACACCGTCATCGTCATCGAGCACAACCTCGACGTCGTCAGGAGCGCCGACTGGATCATCGACCTCGGCCCCGAAGGGGGCAGCGGCGGCGGACGAATCCTGTTCGAAGGAACTCCGGCCGATCTTCTGAAGGCCACCGGCTCCCACACCGCCGCGCACCTCCGCCAGGACCTCTCGCATGCGGGCCGCGTCTGATCATCGGGGGCCGTGGCGGCAACGTCGTGAGCCGACGTGCTCGTCGCGCCGGATGTGGTGAAGGACGAGAACGGCCTTCACCACGTCGGTGATCCGGGACGACGGTCTCTGCCGGAGCGGTTCGGGGTGTCAGCAGCGATTCGGTCGATCGGCAGCAGAGTGCCGTAGAGGATTACCAAGGCCAGGCGGCTCGCGGTCCGCATGACCTGGGCCGGGGGGAGCGAGCGTGGCTCAGGAGTATCGCCCCCACACGTGCTCCGGATCACCCGCGCCTCAGTCCTGCGGGAAGCCGGAGAGTCCGTAGTGACTCTGGCCCGGTGGCTCGGACACGCCTCGCCGGCGATCACCCTCGGTTACTATGCTCACTTCATGCCGGAGGCTGGCAGCAAGGGGCGCGGTGCCGTCGACGGTCTGCTGGGGGAGAGGGGAGACCGGCTCAACAGCCGAAACCGCCCTGATTTGCGCCAGGGTCATCGACCGCAGGGTTTAGCCTCGACGCTCCAGAGAAGCGGTCCGTGAAGTGCGAGGCCAATGAGATGGGTGGCCTGGGAAAGTACTGGAAGAAGTCGTAGCGATCCGCTATGTCACGCCCCTGCGGGAGGGCGGTTCGCTCTCGGGCATCGTCGAGGCCGACGATCTCGGTACGTATGTAATGAAGGTGTCTGCCGGGTGTCGCTGAGCTGCATTGATGCCGTTGCACCTACTTCTGACCTGCGCTGACGAGTCTTTCAGCTCTTTCGGGATCTTGTTGCGTCCCGCGGTCGATTCTCCCCACGCGCTCCCCGGGATCATCGATACTCCCCAGATCCTCTCCAGGAAGTGCCGTTGCGGCTGGTCGTGGTGGCAGGGGCGGAGGCGCTGCCACAGGGCACGCTGAGTGACTGCCTGCGAGGGCAGGGCAGAAGCCTGGCGACGAGCCATGATCATGCACCTGCCGCCTGCACGCAGGCCCGGCAACCTGTCGAGGTTGCCGGGCCTCGTCTCGCTGCTCGGGCTGGGACGTGGGCGAAGAGCGAAGGGATCATTGGCCTACTGTGCCAGCGGCCACCGAATCTCCCGAGGGCCCGGTTCGTACCTGTTCTGACGCTTGTGGCGGTGCGGACACGGACTCATCCCCAGGGGCGGGTTGGGTTACCAGTGTGGAGATGTGCTGGGCGAGAGTGTTGGCCTTCATAGGGCCATCCAGGTCGAGGCAGAGAACGCTCTCCCCGCCCGGCACTGTGCGCGGCCGGAGGATCAGATCAAGCGCCAGGGCGTCCCGCGCCGTGGCCGGCCCGAGGACGTTGCGGCCCTGGTGGCGTTCCTTGTGGGCCCCTCCGCCGCGTTCATCACGTGGCAGTCCGTCCACATCGACGGCGGCTGGCTGTTCCACTGAGCCCGTCAACAAGCAAGGAGACGAACCGAGATGATCGAACGAGTCCGCGCCGTCCTCGTCACTGCCGACGACACGATGCTGGTCATCCGCCGTACCAGGCCAGGCATCCCTGAGTACTGGGTCCTGCCCGGCGGCGGCGTCGAGCCCGGTGACGAGTCCCGGGAGGCCGCCCTCCACCGGGAGATCCACGAGGAGATCGCAGGAAAGGCCAATATCGTCCGCCTCCTCCACACGATGGAGACCGACGACGAGCGCCAGTTCTTCTACCTCGCCCGCATCACGACCTGGTCCTTCGACGACCGCACCGGTCCCGAGTTCAGTGCCGAAGGGCGCGGCGAGTATGCGCTGGAGGAGGTTCCGCTGACCTTGGAGGGGCTCGACGGCATCGATCTCAAGCCCGAGGAGATCGCCTACGTGCTGAGGGGAGCCTCGGAGCCGGAAGCCTCGGAGTCGAGGCATCGCTCTGAGCCTGCGCGTACGTCGTCCTGTCGCCGGGACCGGCTCGGTTTTGTTCCCGTCCCGGCGACCTTCCGAGGTCAGCGCGGGGAGCCCGGAGCCTGCTCCTCGTCCTGCCCCGGCAGCAGTCGCAGGGCGAGGACCGATCCGTCGGCGTGTACGGAGACGGGGCCGCCCCAATCCTTGTCGAAGGCGAGGCGGGGGCGGACGTGGCGGCTAGCGTGGACGAGGGCGCGATATTCCTCGACGTCGCCCCTGGCGAGAAGTCGGAAGACCTCCTCGTCCGCACCGGAGAACGCTTCGACGCGAGGGCCGTTGAGGCGGAAGACGTGGTCAGTGCCGACGTACTTGTTGCCGAAGAGGACGTGGGTGGCGTCCTGGACGCTCATGCTGGCCGCGTGCTCAAGGCCCGTGAATCGTTTGCTGCCCTGCCGATCGGTCAGGTGCCGGGCGGTGGCGTGGCCGGATCCCGTGAAGGCCATCAGGCCTGCCGCGGTGGTGTGGGCCAGGGACTCCTGGAACCAGGCGTAGTCCTTCGCCTGCACGTGGCAGCCCCGTACGGGCTCCGGTGCGACCAGGCCCTCGGCCGGCGGGTGGATGTCCGGCATCACGTTTGCTTGGAACGGTGGGGCGTTGAGGTTCGGCTCACGGACCTCCGCCGGGAACAGCAGGCCGCCGCTGCCGGGTGCCTGGAGGGCGTGGACGGTCATCGTGCCGCCGTCTGTTGGGAGCTGTGTGCTGAACAGCAGGCCGGGGGTCTCGTTCCACGGGCCGATGTGGACTGCTTCGGCGTGGGCGGAGGCGGAGGCCAGCTGTTCGGCGGATGTGGCGGAGTCGCTGTGGTTGCCTTTGCAGGCGAGGGGGATGACGAGGGACGGCTCACCCGGCCGCCAGACCTCTGCGAAGTACTGTGGGCGGTAGCGATACCTCACCTTCTCGCCTTTGTCCCTGCTGGTAAGAGCCCAGCCCGCGCGTAACGCCGTATCGGCAGGGACGATCGTCACCGTGTGGTCGGGGAAGCGGCTGCGCAGCATGTGTTCGGCGAGGGTGAGCGCGAAGCCGATGCCAAGCTCGCCGGACTGCAGCGACTTGTAGTGGTCCGCGATCCGGTGGCCTTCGTCGGTGAGGCCGAGGAAGGAGTTGCGACCGCCGGCCAGGGCCTGGGTGTACTTGAGTGCACCCCAGTGCTCCGCCAGTCCGCGGCCCGCCCCGCGCCATGACAGGGCTGTGGCCCGGGCGAGGGTGTGGAGCACGTCCCAGAGGGTCACTTCGAACTGCCGGGGCAGCTCCGTCTGCGGGATCGGAGCGAGGGCGGGCTTCCGGCGGAGCGGCTCGTCCTCGTTCTCCTTCCGCTTCTTGTCGTCCGCGGCGATGGCGGCTTCCACCTTCCCGACGAGTACCACGTCGGAGTGGACGGAGACGTTCGACGGCTGGGTCAGGTCCTGGAGCACTTCTTCGGTCGGCTTCAACAGCTCTCCTTCACAGTGTGCGAGGCCGGTTCACTATCGGCTGGACCGTACGGAGGGAAGGAACGGCGCACACAAGTGCGCAGGGGCGCATGACATGGACCTCGGCTCGGTCGGATCGGCGTCGACGCCTCAGCCCGCCTCGCCCACGAGGACCACACTGCCGAGGAGTTTCGGATGGGCGGCAGGCAGCGATCCGGTTTCCGGACGGTCGAGCATCGATCGGCTGATGGCCAAGACAGGGCGTGTTCCATGCGGGAACGATGGCGGGGTCCGCCAGGTCGGTGCGTGGGCGTTTTTCGTCCGTGTGCTGAGGTGTCTTTCCCCTGCATGATGACTCGTCAGGTAAGTCAGCATCCGGTCAGCACAAGCCCCCGCGCGTTCCGGGGCGATTGTCCCAACAGACGTCTGAGCGAAGGGGAAGCCCAGGTGGGAAGCCATTTCGACTGATCGGAGCGATGTTCTTCACAAACATCGTTCGGCGTGTCCCGGTGTACAGTCGAGACCGCCCTTGACCTGCATAAAGCAGGCAGGGAGCCGTCTTCGAGGAGTCCCAAGTGCTGCGCACCATGTTCAAGTCCAAGATCCACCGGGCCACCGTCACCCAGGCCGACCTGCACTACGTCGGTTCCGTGACGATCGACGCCGCCCTGATGGAGGCCGCCGACCTGCTGCCCGGCGAGCTGGTCCATATCGTTGACATCGACAACGGCGCCCGCCTGGAGACGTACGTCATCGAGGGCGAGCGTGGCTCCGGTGTCATCGGGATCAACGGCGCGGCCGCACACCTCGTGCACCCCGGTGACCTGGTCATTCTGATCAGCTACGCACAGGTCGACGATGCGGAGGCCCGTGCCCTCGTGCCGCGGGTCGTGCACGTGGACGCGGACAACCGGATCGTGGCGCTCGGCGCCGACGCCTCGGCGCCGGTTCCCGGGACCCGTACGGAGCGGAGCCCGCAGGCCGTCGTCGCGGGCGGCTGAGAGCGTCGTCCTCGGTGCCGGACGGGCCTCGGCCGCGTCCACGAACGGGAAGGCAGGAGCCATGGCGGAGAGCGCCGCTGTAGAGATCAGGGACGACCGGGACCACGGCAGCCTCGTGGCGTACGAGGGTGGTGAGGCGACCGGGACCATGGCGTACTTCGTCATGGACCCGGCTCCCGGCGCACTCGTGGCCGTCCACACCGTCGTCCGGCCCGAACACGAGGGCAAGGGCATCGCGGGGGCGCTCGTGCGGGAGTTCTACACCATGGCCGCCCGCGAGGGGGTCCCCGTCGTGCCGCTCTGCCCGTACGCGGCGAAGTGGGCCCAACGCCACCCCGACGAGGCGCCCGAGGCGTCGGGCGAGCTCGTCCAGGAGGCCCAACGGCAGCTCAGGAAACACCCCGAGCTGTTCTGACCGCCGGGGCGGCGGGGGCAGCGGGTGCGGCGGCGGGGCCGGTGGGCGGCCGCGGCGGGTCTGCGGGCGCCGCCCACGCACCGCCCGGGGACGGTCACGGATCCGGGCGGTCCCGCGCACCTCCGTCGAGTCCTGCCGTGTCCTGCCCCATGTCCTGCCCTCTCCGGGTGGCCCGGTACGCCCCGGCAGCCCGTAGCTGTCGCTGGGCGTATGTGTGGACTCGGCAGGCGCGGGCAGCCGCACCGGGAGACGGTGGAGGAAAGCTCCATCTGTCCTTTTCGTGCCGTTGTGGAGGATCGCGATGACCCACCCGTACCCCGACCCCGTACCGCCCTCGCCGACGCCTCCGCCCGTACCGGGCCCGCCCACTCCGGTGCCGAGCCCGCCCCCCGTGCCGCCGGGGCCCGCACCGGTGCCGCCCGGGCCCGCGCCTGACCCGATCCCGCAGCCGCCGGCCCCCGGCCCGGACCCCGTACCGGATCCCGAACCGGAACCGCAGCCCGCCGGGACGTGACCGGAGGCCCGGTCCGGTCGAGGCCGGGTGCAGGGTCTTGTTCGCCCGTTCGGGCAGAGGAAGGAGCGTCCGGGCGACGATGGTCGTCCGGCGCTCACGGCCCGCCCCGGTGAGACCGGGGCGGGCCGGTCCAGGTCTCACCGCCCGGTCAGTCGCCCCGCTCGATCAGCGCGTCCACATGCGCGAGTCCGCTCTCCGCCGCGATGGCGTCCATCGACTGCGCCTCCCGCACGGTCGCGAACACCACCGTCCCCTCGTGCCCCGAGTCCCCGTCCTGGCCCGCGACCAGCCGGAATCCGTACACCGCAGGACGGGGCAGGCTGTTGTACGCCCACGGAGTGGAGAAGTAGTACGCCCCGGTGTCGTACAGCACCACCAGATCGTCCTCGGCCAGCTCCGGCAGCTCCCTGCCGTACGCCACCACGTCCCCCGCGAAGCAGCACGGTCCCGCGATGTCCTGCGCCACCAGCGGTCCGTCCTTGGGAGCGCCGTCCGGGCCGAACGCCCCGATCCGCAGCGGCCAGGCGTCGGGCATCAGGACGGTACGGGTGGCGGTCTGCGCACCCGCGTGGGTGAGTGCGATCCGGCGGCCTCCGGCGTCCTTGGTGTACTCCACCCGGGCCCCGATGAACCCGTTCTTCGCCAGCAGCGACCGGCCGAACTCCGTGACCAGGGCGTAGCGCCCGGAGAACAGGCCGGGAGCGGCCGCCGCGAGGGCCGCCACGTAGTCCGCGTACGTGGGGTGCACGGTCTCGTCGGCGAAGTTGACCGGCAGTCCGCCGCCGATGTCCAGACTGGTGATCTGCCGGACGCCCAGCGTCGCGTTGATCTCCTCCGCCAGTTCGTAGGTCCGTGCCACCCCGGCCGCGATCAGCTCCAACGGGCAGCCCTGGGAGCCCACATGGGCGTGCAGGCGGGTCAGCCACGGCCGGTCCCGGAAGGCCGCCACGATCGCCTCGCGGGCGCCCGGGTCGCGCAGGGCCACCCCGAACTTCGATGTGTCCGTCGCCGTGCTCATCGGCCCGATCGAGCCACCGCCCACCTGAGGGTTGACCCGCAGCCCGAGTACCGAGGCGGTGCCCGGGTTCCGGAGGGCGTCGATGCGGCGCAGTTCGTCGAGGCTGTCGGCGTTGACGGCCACGCCGAGGGCGAGCGCGAGCCGGATCTCCTCGCGGGTCTTGGCGGGGGAGTCCAGGACGATACGGGACGCGGGGAACCCGGCCTCCAGAGCGAGGCGCAGTTCACCGGGGCTCGCCACCTCGCACCCCATTCCGCAGTCGGCCAGCAGGCGCAGCACCGGGATGAGGGAGCATGCCTTGGCCGCGAAGGTGTGCAGTACCCCGGGAGTGGCGGCGAAGGCGTCGAACAGGGAGCCGACAAAGGCGCGCACTCCCTCCGTGTCGATGAATCCGGCGACCGGGCCGCTCTCTCCCAGCAGCCCCTGTCCGACGGCCGCCCGGACGACGGCGTCGCAGCGGGCGGCGGAGGGCGCGGTGGAGGGCGCGGTGGAGGGGGAGGCCGGCTGTGCCGGGTCGCCCCCGTCGTCTGCGGACGTGGCGGAAGTAGTCGTCTGCGTCATACGGCCAGAGTCCCTGATGTCTGCCTCCGGGTCTTCGGCGGAACGAGGAGAAGTTCGGCCGCCCGCCTCGCGCGCGCGGGTGAGCGCCCCCGACGGTGTCAGGCGATCAGGCCGACCACGGCCTCCGGCGTCAGCATCCGGAAGGTGAAGGCCTGGTGGAAGTAGAGCTGGACCGTGGTGGCGTCGTGGGCCGAGTAGCCGATCGACAGGTCCTGGCCCAGGCAGAGTTCGAAGTCTCCGCCCCGGGTGGACAGCAGCACCCCGCCCTTGACCGCGGGAGCCCAGAGGATCTCGTCGTCCACCAGTCGGCTCAGGTGGGTCTTGACCGGATAGCCGTGGTCCGAGGTCTCGGCCGCCTCGGTGAACGCGTCCGCGCCGAGGAGCAGCCGGTACGGTCCGTCGACACCGGCCAGCCGCAGCCGTGTCACCGCCTGGCTGACCGCCACCGGATAGTCCCGCGCGTCCGCGGGCAGCGGCAGCGGCTCGTGCGAGGAACCGTCCCGCAGGCCGGTGATCCCGGCCGCCCCGTACCCGTCGATGATCGCCATGTCCTCGGCGAACGCACAGGTGCGTGCCGCGTCCTTGACGGGCTGCCAGTCGCTGTCGGCGGAGCCGCGCTCCACGTCGTCCACGGCCTGGCGGGTCACCGTGAACGGCACCCGCCACTCGACGACCGGCATCGACGTGCGGGCCCGCGCCACCACGTCCGGGGTGGGCGGATCGATGTCGCGCAGATGGCCGTCGCCCACGGCGGCCAGCGTCGGACCGTCCGGATCGGACACGTCGACGACCCGGCGGCCGGCGACATGGCGGCGGAAGGTGCGCCGGGCCTCCTCCTCGATCCCGGCCCAGGCGGACGGGGTGACCGGTGCGAGTTCGCGGTGCAGATTGTTCATCACGGGGCACTTTCTTGCAGGCTGCCGATGCGCAGCGAACCGTGGTCGGGACCGGCGGGGACCGGCTCCTGCCGGACGGAGGCGGCAACCGGTTCCGGCCGGTCCCCGGAACGGTCCGGGACGGGCGGGGGCGGCGGGGCGTCGAGGAAGTCGGCGCGGGGGGCGAAGAAGAGGGAGCCGGTGACCGCGGTGGAGAAGTCGAGGATGCGGTCGTGCGTCCCGGGCGGATCGCCGAGGAACATGTTGCGGAGCATCCGCTCGGTCACGTCGGGATCGGCGGCGTACCCGATGAAGTACGTACCGAACTCGCCCTTCCCGAAGCTCCCGAACGGCATGTTCGCCCGCAGGATGTCGCGTTCGGTGCCGTCCGGGTCGGTGATGGTGTTGAGCGCGAGGTGGGAGTCCGCGGGCTTGTCCTCGTCGGGGAACTCGATGTCGTCGAGCTTGGTGCGGCCGATGACCCGTTCCTGCTCCTCGACGGAGAGCGCGTTCCAGGACGTCAGGTCGTGCAGGTACTTCTGTACGACGACGTAGCTGCCGCCCTCAAAGTCCGGGTCGTCGTCCGCGCCGACGAGCGCCGCCGCGCGGGCGTCGTCGCCGACCGGGTTCTCCGTACCGTCCACGAAGCCGAGCAGGTCCCGGTGGTCGAGGTAGCGGAAGCCGTGCGTCTCGTCCACGATCCTCAGGGCCCCGCCGAGCTTGTCGAGCAACTGCGCCGCCCACGCGTAACAGACGTCCATCCGCTCGGCCCGGATGTGCAGCAGCACGTCGCCCGGGGTCGCCGGCGCGTGGTGCAGCGGCCCCCGCAGCTCCGGGAACGGGTGGAGGTGAGCGGGTCGGGGCCCGGCGAACAGCCGGTCCCAGGCGCTGGAGCCGAACCCCGCCACACAGGCGAGATCGGCGTCCGGGAACCGGAAGCCGAGCGACCGGGCCACCGACGCCAGATCCGGCAGCATGTCCCGCACCGCGCTCTCGCCGCCCGGCTCGATCGTGCCGACCAGGATGAGCGCCGCGTTGGTCAACGGCGCCACGACAGGCTGTACGGAGACGGGATCGGGGACGGCGTCGGGCATGGGCGCACTCCACTACGACGGTGAACGGACGAGAGCGAGCGGACAAGAGCGACGAGAGCGAACGGACGGGAGTGACGAGCGAGCGGACGGGAGTGACGAGCGAGCGGACCGGAGTGACGAGAGCGAACAGGGCTCGCAGCCACTAACCCACGCCCCGCCCACGCCCGCACGCCGGGAGCGCCCGGCCGGGGGAGCGGCAGGAGGTGCGCTTCCCGACCGGGTCGGCTCGCCCCGGCCTCGGACCGGGTCAGCCCGCTTCGACCTCGGACCGGTCGCCGCCCCAGAGCGTGTGGAACGAACCCTCCCGGTCCGTACGCCGATAGGTGTGCGCCCCGAAGAAGTCCCGCTGGCCCTGGGTGAGCGCAGCGGGCAACCGGTCCGCGCGCAGGCCGTCGTAGTACGAGAGCGCGGCGGCGAACCCCGGGGTCGGCACGCCCTGGCGCACGGCTTCGGCCACCACCGCCCGCCAGTCGTCCTGCGCCCCGCCGATCTCCTGCCCGAACTCCTTGTCGGAGAGCAGGCTGACCAGGTCCGGCCGGCTGTCGTAGGCGGCGCGGATGCGGTCCAGGAACGCCGCCCGGATGATGCAGCCCGCCCGCCAGATCGCTGCCACGGAGCCGAGATCGATATCCCAGTCGTAGGCCTCACTGCCCGCCCTGATCTGGTGGAAGCCCTGTGTGTACGAGACGATCTTGGAGGCGTACAGGGCCTGCTCCACCCGGTCCGCGAACGCCGCGGCCGCCGCCCCGTCGAGCGGCCTCGGAGTGGGCCCCGGCAGGCCGCGCGCGGCCTCCCGCAGATCGGCGTGACCGGAGAGCGACCGGGCGAAGACCGCCTCGGCGATCCCCGACACCGGGACGCCGAGATCCAGCGCGATCTGCACGGTCCAGCGCCCGGTGCCCTTCTGCTCCGCCCGGTCCTGCACGACGTCGACGAACGGCTTCCCGGTCGCCGCGTCCGTATGGGCGAGCACCTCCGCCGTGATCTCGATGAGGTACGAATCCAGCCGCCCGGTGTTCCACGTACGGAAGACGTCCGCGATCTGCGCGGGGGAGTACCCGGCGACGGCGCGCAGCAGGTCGTACGCCTCGGCGATCAGCTGCATGTCCGCGTACTCGATGCCGTTGTGGACCATCTTCACGAAGTGGCCCGCGCCGTCGGGACCGATGTGGGCGGTGCACGGCGTGCCGTCTCCGGCCCGCGCGGCGATCTTCTCCAGCATCGGGCCGAGCGAGGCGTAGGACTCGGCCGAGCCGCCCGGCATGATGCTGGGCCCGTTCAGCGCGCCCTCCTCGCCGCCGGAGATGCCCACCCCGACGAAGTGGATCCCGCGCTCGCGCAGTTCCTTCTCGCGGCGGCGGGTGTCCTCGAAGTGGGCGTTCCCGCCGTCGATGATGACGTCGCCCTCCTCCAGCAGCGGCGCGAACTCCTGGATCACCGCGTCGGTGGGGTCGCCCGCCTTCACCATGATCACCAGGCGCCGGGGGCGCTCCAGCGCGGCGACGAACTCCTCGGGCGTGTGCGCGGCGACGAACGTGCCCTCGTCGCCGAACTCCTCGACCAGGGCATCCGTACGGGACGTGGTGCGGTTGTGCAGGGCGACGGTGTAGCCGTTGCGGGCGAAGTTCCGGGCGAGATTGCGGCCCATGACCGCGAGTCCGGTGACGCCGATCTGAGCAGTGCCGCTCATCTGTGTGCTCCTGGGATCCGAGTGCGACGGTGCGTGGGGTGGGTCCGGTGCGTGGGACGGGTCCGGTACGAGAGGTGGGTCCGCCGTGCGGGTGCCGCTCCTCGGCCACGGAGTACGGGCCCGGGGACAGCCGCGTTCAGGGGTGGACGCTCGCCGACGGTCCGCTCAGGGCGCGGGTGAGGCGGTCGTTCCGCCGGTGGCGGGGCCGGCACCGGGAGCGCCGGGCGGCGGCCCCGGCTCCAGGAACGCGTCGTCGTCCCCCGGCTCCGGGATCACGTGCATCGCGGCCTCCTCGGCCGACGCCGCTGCCCCGTCGATGCCCACATCGCTGGCGGTGAGGGTCGCCGGGACGGTCCCTTCCGCCTGCTGGGTCAGCCGCCCGGCGCGGGCGACGCCGACCTCGTCGTCCCAGGGCTCGCCGTCGCCGCCCGCCAGGTCGCCCACACCGTCGCCGACGGAACCGTCCGGCTCGGGGACTTCCCTGCTCAGGCGGGTTTCGAGGGACTCGCCGGTGTGCTGCTCCGGGGCCGTGGTGCCGAGTCCCTCGACCACCCACGGGCGGTCCGGCGGGGCGTAGCCCTCGTCCAGCGGGTCGCCGGTGCCGGACGGGTCCATGAGCGTGTCCTCGGCCCCGAGCTGCTCGGCGCGGTCGGAAGCCTCGGGTTCCTGGGGCTGGTAGACGTCGTCCCCCCAGTCGGTGTCGCTCATGGCGCGTCCTTTCCTCCGGGAGTACCGAATACCACTGTCCCCTGTACGCAATTCCACTCCGGTCCCGCTCCGGCCGCAAAGGGAAGATCGGTTTCTGGTACCCGGCGCGGGCGGCGCGAAGCGGTCCGTACGCAGGTCGCGCCGCGTTCCCCGGCGCGCGGAGACTCCTGGGGCGCCGGGCCGTTCGCATCGTCGAACGCCCCGCACAGGGTGATCCTCCCTGGGGAACGGACATCAGTCGCCCGGCGGCGATCACCAGCAGCAGGGGCCATGGCCGCCGTACGCGGGACAGCCCCCCGCTACCGGGGGCCGCGCCCCCTGGAACGCGCCGACCGAGCCGACCGGGAAGCCCACCGCGGCCTCTGCCCCCTGGAGCGCACACCCTGGCCCGCCTCCGTCCGGCGGCGGCCGCCGCGGCTCGGTCGTCGCCGTCGTCGTGGCCACCACCGTCGTCCTCGCCGCCGGGATCACCGGGTTCCTGGTGCCCGGCGGCGATGGAGACGACGGAAGGCCGGACGCGGGATCCACCGGAGCGGACGTCGTTGCCCCGTCCGCGTCCCCGTCCCCGGGCGAGCCCCGCGGCGGGGCCGAGGACGGGACCGCGCCGCTCGTGCCCGGCGGGAAGACGCTGATCAACCCCAAGCGCGGCATCGCCTCGACGTGCCGGGAGTCTGGGCGCTCACGTCGTCCGGCTGGGTGAGTTACGTCGCGGAGAACGGCGATCCCGAGGAGACCCCGCTCGTCGGGTTCTCATCCCGGCCGTCCTCAAGGAGAAGTCTCGTCGGGTTCTCCGCCCCGGCCATCCTCAAGGCGACCGCGTTCGCCTTCGAGACCCCGGCGGGCGAGACGGTCTCCTGGACGTTCGTCGGCGTAAGGGGAGTCGACGACGAGGTGCCCGAGCTACCGTCGGAAGATCCTCTGCACCGTCCGGCTCGTCGACAGCACGTCCCTACGGGGCCCGGCCCGGCCCCGGTCCGCCCCGGTCGGCGCGGACCGGGGCCCTTCCCATCCCCCGTACACTCGGCCCATGGGACGCAGCGCCGAGCCGAGTAAGTGCCCGCACCGGGCCTCCTCCGCGCTGCCCCCGGCCGCCGCCCGCGCGGCCGTGCCCCCGGCGCCCGCCGACGCGGCGCCCGGAACGGGCCGCACCGCACTGCACGGCCACGGCTAGCGGTTTTCGCGACCGTTCCCGACAGCCACATCCGGCGTTCCCGGCCCCAGGCGTGACCGCCCGGCCCGCCGCCTCTCTCACCGACACCACTTCTCCGGCGTGCTGAGCGCCGGAGCCCACCGTCGCCTCCGGCGTTCGCCGGACGCGCGCGTTCCACGATCGGCTCCACAGCACCACACGGCCTACGGCGCACCCGCCCGTGCCGTTTCCCGGCGACAGCCGCACCACCTGGCCGCGCCGCACTCGAAGGGATCATCGTGAAGCTGAGCGACCTCATGGCCGGGCAGGACCACCACGTGCTGCGGGGAACCCCCGACCGCACGGACGTCACCGCCGGCGCGACGTTCGACGCGGACCGGGTCACCCCCGGCTCCGTCTTCGCCGCGGTGCCCGGCCATGCCGCCGGCGGCCCGGACGCCGTCGCCCCGGCCGTCGCACGCGGCGCGGTCGCCGTACTCGTCGACGAACAGGCGCCGGCCCTGCCCGCCGCGCTGGGCGACGTGTGCGCCGTACGCGTCCCCGACGTCCGCAGGGCCGCCGCCGTGGTGGCCTCGCGCTACTTCGGCGAACCGGGCCGGGCGATGGACCTGATCGCCATCACCGGGACCAACGGCAAGACGTCCGTCTCGTACATGACCGAGTCGGTGCTGCGCCTCGCCGAGCAGGCCCGGGTCGGTGTGATCGGCACCGCGGGCAGCCGTATCGGGGACGAGCTCATCCCGATGCCGCCCTCGGTGCTCACCACCCCGGAATCCCCCGATCTCCAGTACCTGCTGGGACACATGCGCGACCGGGCCTGCGGCAGCGTCGTCCTGGAGGCCACCTCGATGGGGCTGCTGACGCACCGCCTGGACCGTACGTTCATCGACGTCGGCGTCTTCACCAACCTGACCCAGGACCACCTCGACGACCACGGCACCATGGAGAACTACCGCGACGCCAAACTCCGCCTCTTCCAGGGCCTGTGCCGACGCGCCGTGGTGAACGCCGACGATCCGGTGGGCGCCGGGATCCGGCAGCTGATGCCCGGCGCGGTGACCACGTACGCGCTGGACGGCGACGCGGACTACCGTGCGAGCGATCTCGTCGTGGACGCCTCGGGCACCCGCTTCACCCTGCACCACGACGGCCGCAAGTATCCGGCGGCGATCCCCTCGCCGGGCCGGTTCTCGGTCTCCAACGCGCTGGCCACGGTGGCCGCGTGCCATCTCCTGGGCCACGGTCTGGCCGGGCTGGTCGACGCGCTGGAGCGGATGCCGCAGATCCCCGGCCGCTTCGAACGCCTCCGGACCCCCGAGGGCACCTCGGTGATCGTGGACTACGCCCACTCGCCGGACTCCCTCAGCAAGGTGCTCACCACGATCCGGGGCTTCGCCCGGGGCCGGGTCATCACCGTCTTCGGCTGCGGTGGCGACCGCGACACGACGAAGCGCGCCGAGATGGGCGCGATCGCGGGCACCCACTCCGACCTGTGCGTCCTCACTTCCGACAACCCTCGTTTCGAGGACCCCGAGGTCATCCTCGACCAGATCGCGGAGGGCATCGCGTCGACCGGGACGCCGTTCGAGCGGCTCACCGACCGCCGTCCGGCCATCGCCGCCGCGCTGGCGGAGGCGGGGCCGGGCGACATCGTGCTCATCGCGGGCAAGGGCAGCGAACCGCACCAGAGCGTCCGGGGCGAACTGCTGCCGTTCAGCGACATGGCCACCGTGCGCGAGCTGATCGGCGCGTAGACCCCTAGGCCCGTAGGCCCTTGGGCGTGCAGGCGTGCAGGCGTGCAGGGGTGCAGGCGTGCAGGCGTGCAGGGGTGCAGGCGTGCAGGCGCGCGGGCGTGCAGGCCAAGATCAAATGCGTTGGCGGTGGCGGCGCGTGTGCTGGGATGCTGGCCCGGCCGCGCCGAACGCCGGACGGGGCAGCAGCGGGGGAGCGGGCACCGTGGACACCTTCACGACGAAGAGCGGTCGGGTACGGGGGCGGCGCGCCGACCGGGACCGCGGAATCGTCTCCGTACGCGGACTCCCCTACGCGGCACCGCCGTTCGGCGCCCACCGGTTCCGGGAGCCGCAGCCGGTGGAACCCTGGGACGGCATACGGGACTGCGCCGCCTTCGGACCGGTCGCTCCGCAGTCGGCCGAACTGCCGGGCGCGCCGGCA
Organism: Streptomyces sp. NPDC058576; assembly: GCF_042718715.1. Classification (NCBI taxonomy): domain Bacteria; kingdom Bacillati; phylum Actinomycetota; class Actinomycetes; order Kitasatosporales; family Streptomycetaceae; genus Streptomyces; species Streptomyces sp. NPDC058576. The sequence goes on from NZ_JBHXPF010000065.1 coordinate 30,370, forward strand.
TGGTCGCCCGGTGACGAGGACATCCTCACGCTGAACATCTGGACGCCCGCCGACGGACCGGGCGGCCTGCCGGTACTGGTCTGGATCCACGGCGGCGCGTACGTCTTCGGGTCCTCGGCCCAGCCCGACTTCGACGGCACCGCACTGGCGGGCCTGGGGCTCGTCGTCGTCACCCTCAACAGCCGCCTCGGCTTCGAGGGGTTCGGCCACGTCCCCGACGCCGAAGGCGGTGCGGCCTTCCCCGACAACGGGGGCCTGCTCGACCAGATCGCCGCCCTGGAGTGGGTCCGCGACAACATCTCCGCGTTCGGAGGCTCGCCCGACCGGGTCACCCTGGCCGGGCAGTCGTCGGGGGCGACCTCCGCCGCCTGCCTGACGGTGACCGACCGGGCGCGCGGCCTGTTCCGCCGGGCCGTCCTGCACAGTGCCGTCAACTCCTTTGCCACGGTGGCGCAGGCGGCCCGCACCACGGCCGAGGTGGCAGCGGCGGCCGGCGTGCCGGCCACCCGCGCCGGGCTGCTAGCCGCCCCGCCCCAGGCCCTCGTGGCCGCCGCGGACCGGGTCCGCGAGCGGTAGCACAGGACCCCGCCTCGGGGCAGCGCCATTACGACCCGGCGATCTACGGCCCGGTCGCCGACGGCGTCCTGCTGACCGCCGACCCGCTGGAGGCACTGGCGGCCGGAGCGGGCGGCGCGGTGGAGCTGCTGGTCTGCCACACCACGGAGGAGTACTGGCTCCTGGACGCGGTCGGCAGCAGCGCGAAGATCACGACTGACGAGCAACTGGCCGCCTTCACAGCCGACTTCGGTCTCCCGGCCTCGCTGATCGCGGGCCACCGTGAACGCCAGCCGGACGCGCCGGTGCTCGACGTCTACCTGACCCTCTACTCCGGACTCCTCTTCACCGAGTACAGCTGCCGCCTCGCCGAGGCCCACACTCGGGCGGGCGGCCGGGCCTTCCTCGCCCGCTTCGACCGCCGCCGGGACCCCGCGGGGCAGCGGGTGCGTGCCTGGCACTGCGCGGACATCCCGTTCGCCTTCGGCAACCTCCACGAGGAGAGCGTCCACTTCCTCGTCGGCGGTCCGCCCGGCGCGGCCGACGAGGAGCTCTCCCGGCGGATGGCAGGCGCCTGGGCCGAGTTCGCCGCCCACGGCGAACCGGGCTGGGGGCCTCTGGACTGCCCCGCCCGAAGCGGGGAAACCGTACGGGTGTGGCGTACGGCGGACGAGGAGACGGCCGAGGCCCGGCAGCCGGGAGGAGCACGGGCCGCAAGCGTGCGCGGAGCGAAGGACGGCTTCCGCGACCTGTGGCGTACCGCCGGCCTGCCCCTCCTGGCGCCCTGAGACCCAGGGCCTGTCGTCGAACTGCCGTCTGCCGTACGGGCGCCCGGCACGCACGCCCCGCGGCGCGGCGTGCCGGACTTCAGCGGCGCGCGAGGGCCAGCACGCTGAGCCCGAACATCACGACGCCCAGGGGGAGATGGACCGACGGAACGTGCGCGATGCCGACCGCCACCTGGACCGAGGCCAGGACCAGGAATCCGGACGCGTACACGACGGGCCGGGGCGAGCCGCCGCCCGGCTTCCACGCCAGCACCGCGGCGAGCACGTACAGCATCGACGCCCCGTACATCACGCGCGCCCCGACGCTGTGCAGGACCTCGCCGTAGGACGTGGTCATCAGCAGTCCTGAGGAGACGGCCTGAAGGAAGATGGTCAGGGTCTGGAGAGCGATCGCGATCCGCAGGAACGAGAAGCCGCCGCGCTCTGTCGTCACTCGGGTGGTCATGCCACGCCCCCGTTTCCCGCCCGTGGGCGGTAGATCGATAAGGTCTCACCAGCCCGACGACGCGGGCCCGCGAAAGGTAAGGCGAGGGGGCGGTCGCGAGCATGGGGACGGCTGGGGCGAGTGCCGATCGGACAGCCGGTGAGCGGCGTCAACTGATGAATGTCGCCTACCGGTTGCTCGGCTCGGTGGCCGAGTCCGAGGACGCGGTGCAGGAGGCCTACACACGCTGGTACGCGCTGCCGCGCGCTCGGCGGGACGAGATCGAATCCCCCGGCGCCTGGCTGACGACGGTGACCGGCCGGATCTGCCTGGACGTGCTCGGCTCGGCCCGGGCCCGGCGGGAACGGTACGTCGGCGCCTGGCTGCCCGATCCGCTGCCCGGACCCGCTGCCGAACGCGCCCACGGCCAGGGCTCCGACCCCGTCGACCAGCTGATCCTGGACGAGTCCGTGACCATGGCCTTCCTCGTCGTCCTGGAGTCGATGACACCCGCCGAGCGCGTCTCGTTCGTCCTGCACGACGTCTTCCGCTACCCCTTCGCCGAGATCGCCGCCGTCCTCGACCGGACCCCCGGCGCGTGCAAGCAGCTCGCCGCCTCCGCCCGGCGGCGGGTACGCGCCGGCCGGGCTCCGGGGCCGGCCGCCGGGCGGGCCGACGCGGTGCGGCAGGTCAAGGTGGCATGGGAGAACAAGGACATCGCGGCCCTCGTCGACCTCCTCGACCCGGCCGCCGTGATGACCGCCGACGGCGGCGGCCTGGTCGGCGCAGCCCTGCGCCCGATCGAGGGCGGCGCGCGCATCGCCCAGTACATGGTCGCCATCGCCGACAAGGCTCCCGGCCTGGAGCTGTTGGAACGCCAGGTCAACGGCGAGCCGGGGCTGGTGGCCCGACGCGATGGCGTCGTCCTGACCGTCGCGTCGTTCGATGTGGCCGAGGCAGGCGTCGCCCGGATCTGGGTGGTGCGCAACCCGGAGAAGCTGGGGCCATGGACCCGGCAGGGCTGAAGAGCCGCGAGCCCCGGCCGAGGCGTCGTCATCGGCGCGCACGGTGACCCTACGTCCTGTCTGACAAATCCCGTCGGATCAGCGAGCGTCCGTCGAGCTGGCAGCCCGGATGTGCGCCGACATCTGGCGGGCATTGCCGGGCAGGACCTACGAGCGGCGGGCCAGCAGGTGGGCGTCGAGGAAACCCCGTTCAGAGGCCGGATCGTGGAGCAGCCGGGCGAAGGGATCGAGCCCGGCATCGGCCAGCAGTTCGGCGAGGCTATCTGCCGGCCAGCTGTAGGCGGGCGCCACCTTGTGGTCGAACCGGACCGGTTCTTGTCCGTCGGTCCCGAAGAAGGAAACCAGGAGCAGGCCATCCGGCGCCAGGACGCGTACCTGTTCGGAGAGCAGCTCCGGCAGCTCCCCCGGAGGGGTGTGAATCATCGAGTAGTGGGCCAGTACACCGCCGAGCGCGCCGTCCTCGATCGGCAGGGATTCCATCCGCGCCTCTTGGAAGCGCAGCGCCGGATGGGCCCGCTGGGCGTGGTCGACCATGCCGGGGGCAAGGTCGAGTCCGAAGGCGTCCAGGCCCAGTTCGTGCAGCATGGCTGTCAGATGTCCGGGCCCGCACCCGACGTCCGCTGCCCGCAAGTTGCCCGTCGCGCGCACCAGTTCGGCGAAGGTGCCGATCATGGCCCGGGAGAAAGGCTGTGTCTCCAGCCGGTTTGCGAACAGCGATGCGTACAGCTCGACGACACCGTCGTAGGCCGTCCTGGTCTCGTCCTGATGATTCGCCACGGGCAGGACTCTATAGCCGGTCTGATAATTGATCTTGTGGCGGGTCGAGGTGAGTTGACGGATGCGGCATGGGGGCGAATAGAGCCCCTGTTGCCGCAGGTGGACGGACGCGGCCGTCCGTGGCGTGATCACCGGCAGGTGGTCAACGGGGTGCTGTGGAGGCTGCGGACCGGGGCTCCGTGGCGCGACCTACCCGAGCGGTATGGGCCGTGGCAGACCGTCTACGAGCGGTTCGCCCGCTGGGAGGCCGATGGCACATGGGCGAAGCTGCTGGAGCACGTCCAGGTCCGTGACGATGCGACGGGCCGGGTGGAGTGGACCGTCGCCGTCGACTCCACGGTCAACCGGGCCCATCAGCATGCCGCATGCGCCCGCAAAAGGGGGACGTGGACGTGGACGAACTGGAAGATCCGGGCCGCTCGCAGGCGTTCCAGGCACTCGGTCGGTCTCGGGGCGGGTTGACCACCAAGGTCCATCTCGTCGTCGACGGCCGGGGGGCTGCCGCTGTCGATTGTGCTCACACCCGGAAACGTTAACGACGCCACAGCGTTCGCCGATGTCCTCGATGGGGTACGCACTCCTCGGGCCGGCACGGGCCGTCCGCGCACGACACCGGACCGTGTGCTGGGTGACAAGGCGTATTCCAGCAGGGCCATCCGTCATCTGCTGAGGCGTCGGGGCATCCCTGCCACGATCCCCGAGCGCCGCGACCAGGTGGCCAACCGTCGGCGCCGGGGGCGCCGCGGTGGTCGGCCACCCGTCTTCGACACGGAGATCTATCGCGACCGCAACGTGGTCGAACGATGCTTCGCTCGCCTCAAACAGTTCCGTGCGATCGCAACCAGGTTCGACAAGCTCGCGAACCGGTACCGCGCGGGAGTCGTTCTAGCCTCCCTGATCCTCTGGCTCCGTGAAGCGGCCAGGTGATCATTTGTCAGACAGGCCCTAGGGCCTGTCGTCAAACTTCCGCCCGCCCGGCGACGACTGCACGCACGCTCGCGGCGTTGCCGAAATGCCCTAGTAGCTCCGCTCCGCCACGAGACCGTTCCGGCGCCTTGCGATCGCACGCACCATGCGTCGCCCGGCCGCCCTTCGGGCGACGACCGCAGTGCGACGACAGGCCCTGGTACGGCGGCAGCCGCAGCATCCCCGTGCCCTCGCGCACGTCGTGCACGAGACGGATCTTCCCCACGGGATTGCCGTGCCCGTCCGTGGTCACCAGCGCCGCGTCGTCCGCGTTGACGCACCGCCCGCGCGCCTGCGGCTCGGGGCAGAACAGGACGTAGCCGGTCTGCCGGTCCACGCGGCCCGGCTCCAGCCGCCAGATCCCCTGGTAGTCGCTCACGACCACCCGGGGGCAGGCGGCGCGCAGGTGCTCCTGCATCGCGTGCCGCACGGTGTCGCCGAACTTCTGCCTCTCCCGGAACGGGCGGACGATCCGGGCCCTGCCCGCCGTGTCGACCCGGCCCGCCCCGATCTCGTAACCCGCCGAGAAAGAGGCGTGCTCGGTGAGTGAGCCCAGCAGGTCCGACCGGGTCAGCCGCATCACCGTGGGCCAGGAGTCCCCGCCCCGGTCGCGCCGGTCGGCGACGGGCGGGGAGACCACGTTCACGTCGGTGGCCTTCGCCTTCCCGAGAGGGCTGTCGGCCCCGCTCGCGGTGACCCAGCGCTGGACGCGGTCCCCGATCTCCCGGAGCTTCCTCGCCACGGTCGCGTTCGTGAACTCGGCGACCACGTAGGGCGGGGTCCCGGTCGGGCCCAGGGCGACGACCTCGTAGCCGCACGCGTCGAACGCGCCCTTGAGCGTGCGGAAGTCCTCGGCCTGAACCCGGGCGCGCTCCTTCGCCTCCGCCAGCACGCCCGCGCAGTCCTCGCGGTCGCACGTGCCCGCGTCCGCGTCGACACGGAGCCGGACCACGGCGTCACGGTCGTCGGTCACCGCGAACGACACCTCGGAGCCGCCCGAACCGGGGAAGAGCGTCCGCGCCCCGACCGCTCTGAGCTGCCCGGGGAAGTGCTTCTCGGCCAGCTCCTCCGCCGCCCGCCGGTCGTCCTCGGTGCTCACCACCCCGCACCCGCCGCCCAGGAGGGCCAGGGATCCCGCCAGTACGCCGGTGAGTGCGGCTCTCCACTGTCTGCGGCGTGATCCGGCCATGATCGGCTCCTCGTGCTGGTGCTGTCCGGTGTTCCTGTGACCGTAGGACCGGTCTCGGCGAGACGGGTGAGTACGCCTACTCAACGCCGGTGCGCACAAGGCCCCGAGCCCCTCCGGGACGCCTGCTGTCATTGGCATGGACCTGACTCTGGAACTCCGCTACAGTCCGGGAACGGCACATCTGAGAGCGCTCTCAAAGGCACGATCGGATCGCGCTCCCGGACGCCTCCCGTTCCACCCCCACGTCGATGGAACAACAGGAAGGGTCACTCCCTTGAGACACGCAACCCTGCTGCGGACCGGTCTGTCCGCACTCCTGGTCCTCGGAGCCTGGACCGCCGCCGGTCCGACGTCCGCCTCCGCCGCACCCACCCCCGCCGAACCCCCCGCCTCCGCCGCCCTGCTCTCCGCAATGCAGCGCGACCTCGGCCTCACCGAGAAGCAGGCCCTCACCCGGCTCGCCGACGAGAAGGCCGCCACCGCCCTGGAGAAGAAGGCGCAGCGCGCCGCGGGCTCCGCGTTCGGCGGCTCCTGGCTCGACGCGAAGACCGGCAGGCTGACCGTCGCGGTCACCACCGCCGAGAAGGCCGAGGCCGTGCGGGCGACCGGTGCCCTGACCCGGCTCGTCGAGCACTCGGCCAAGAGCCTCGACGCGGCCAAGGCGCGGATCGACGCCCTGAAAGCCCCGTCCGGTGTGAGCAGCTGGCACGTCGACCCGGCCACCAGCCGCGTCGTGGTGAACGTCGTCGCGGCCGAGCAGGCTGACAACGATGTCCGCACCTTCGTCGCCAAGGCCCGCAAGACCGGGCCCGTCACCGTCAGGACCACCGCCGAGGCGCCGCAGACCTTCGCGGCCGGAACGGTCGGCGGCGACCCGTACTACACGGGCAACGTCCGCTGCTCCATCGGCTTCTCCGTGCACGGCGGCTTCGTCACCGCCGGGCACTGCGGCGGCGTCGGCCAGCAGGTCCGCGGCTGGGACAACTCCTACATCGGCAACTTCCAGGGTTCGTCCTTCCCCGGTGACGACTACGCCTGGGTGAACGTCGGCAGCGGCTGGTGGACCGTCCCGGTGGTGCTCGGCTGGGGCGCCGTTCCCGACCAGCTCGTCCGTGGCTCGAACGAGGCCCCGGTCGGCGCCTCGATCTGCCGCTCCGGTTCCACCACGCGCTGGCACTGCGGTCGCGTCCTCGCCAAGAACGAGACCGTCAACTACAGCCAGGGCGCCGTGCACCAGATGACCAAGACGAGCGTCTGCGCCCAGGGCGGCGACTCCGGCGGCTCGTTCCTCAGCGGCGACCAGGCCCAGGGCGTCACCTCCGGCGGCTGGGGCAACTGCACCAGCGGCGGCGAGACCTGGTACCAGCCGATCAACGAGATCCTCAACCGGTACGGCCTGCGGCTGCACACCGCGTGAGCCGGGGGAGCCGCCCCGCCGTCCTCCCCGGCGCAGCGGCTCCCACCGACGGCTGACCCGGCCGAACCATCAGTGAGCGGCCCCGCCGGTGTGCGGGGCCGCTTCCGTGTACGGGCAAGCCCGGGCCGGGCGTTCTCCTCTTCGCCCAACAGCCCTCGGGCACCGCATCGTTCACAAGCTATTGACACCCTCTCAGCCTCGGCGCAACACTGGCACCGCTTTGGAGAGCGCTCTCCCATAGGATCCCGCGGTCCGCCGGCCTCGTGACGCGCAGGGAGGAGTCTCTCCCGGCTGCACCGGCCAGCTCACCCTTTCCCCCCACCGTGCACCCGATGTGCAGGGATGAAGAGCGGCATGGAGGTCCCTATGGTGACAAGACTCAACAGATCAACCCTGGTGTCCACGCTGATCGTGCTCACCGCCCTGGCGCTGGTCGCGCTCGGGCTGACGGCGATCACGAACGCCGGGGCGACCGCCCCCGGCGCGGCTCCACCGGCGGCCGACAGGCCCGCCGCGGCCTCGCACGTCATGCAGGGGCACAAGATGGCGCCGGCCAAGCCCGTGGCCTTCGGGGACGACCCCGACGGCGACGGCTACATACCCGCGGACCCGCCCGTCACGGGCGTCGAGCCCTCCGACGAGATCCCGCCGCACCGCTACTTCCATGAGTTCCAGGCCAACTGCTCGGTCAACCACACCGCCCCGGACGACCCGATCGTCTATCCCGGCCGGGCCGGAGCGTCGCACGACCACACGTTCATGGGCAACGACACCACGAACGCGAGCAGCACCACCGCTTCCCTGAGCGCGGGCGGCACCAAGTGCCTGGCGCCCGGCGACCTCTCCGCGTACTGGATGCCGACCCTCTACAACGGGAACGAGGAGATCCGTCCGGTCGGCCCCCAGACCATCTACTACAAGGCCGGAGTCACCGACTACCGCACCGTGCGGCCCTTCCCCAAGGGGCTGCGGTTCGTCGTCGGCAGCCCCACGCAGACCGCCGAGGAGTTCCGTGACCACCCCGGCATGGTCGAGGGGTACGAGTGCGGCGAGAGCTACCACAACTACGACTTCCCGGCCGCCTGCCCGACCAGCCGGGACACGCAGCTCAACCTGCGCATGCAGGCGCCCAGTTGCTGGGACGGAAAGTACCTCGACACCCCCGACCACAAGGCCCACATGGCCTACCCGGTCGTGACGGGGGCCAACCAGGACGTCTGCCCGACGAGCCACCCGGTCGCCCTGCCGATGATCGAGTTCAAGATGGCGTGGCCGGTCAACGGTGACATGTCGCAGGTGAGACTGGCCAGCGGCACCGGCCACTCCTTCCACTACGACTTCTTCAACGCCTGGGACGACGCCACGCTCGACGCCCTGGTGGACCACTGCGTCGTCGGCGCCCTCCAGTGCAACGCCCGCGGCTACGACGAGAACAACCCGGGCGAGGGCGCGGTCCTGGACGAGAACTACGAACTGCCCTGACATGCCCTGAACCGTCCCTGAACCGGCCCTGAACCCGCTCGTCGCGTTTCCCTCATGGGCGCATCACGCTCATGAGGGAGAGCGCTCTCCCATACTCTCTGCCCGCATCTCGTGAGGAGCCTCTCCCCCCATGACGACCTCCCGATCTCGCCGACCGGCCCGCACCCGTGGCCGTACCACCGCACGCCTCGCCGTCGCCGGTCTCCTGGCCGCCGCGGCGGCCGCCCTTCCGGTGCCGGCCGCCCAGGCCGCCGGCAGTGTGGTGAAGGTGACCGGCTCCCAGGGCGCCTGGCAGCTGACCGTGGACGGCGCCCCGTACACCGTGAAGGGCCTGACCTGGGGCCCGTCCGTCGCGGACGCCGGGCAGTACCTGCCCGACGTGAAGTCGATGGGCGTCAACACGATCCGTACCTGGGGCACCGACGCCACCACGAAGCCCCTGCTGGACACGGCGGCCGCGAACGGCATCAAGGTGATCGCCGGCTTCTGGCTGCAACCGGGCGGCGGCCCCGGCAGCGGCGGCTGTGTGAACTACCTGACGGACACCGCGTACAAGAACGACATGCTCGCCGAGTTCCCGAAGTGGGTGGAGACCTACAAGGACCATGAGGGCGTCCTCATGTGGAACGTCGGCAACGAGTCGGTGCTCGGCCTCCAGAACTGCTACAGCGGGGAGGAGTTGGAGCGGCAGCGCGACGCGTACACCACGTTCGTCAACGAGATCGCCAAGAAGATCCACGCGGTCGACCCGAACCACCCGGTCACCTCGACCGACGCGTGGACCGGGGCCTGGCCGTACTACAAGAAGAACGCGCCCGACCTCGACCTGTACGCCGTGAACTCCTACGGCGCCGTCTGCGACATCCGCGCCACCTGGGAGAGCGGCGGCTACGACAAGCCCTACATCGTCACCGAGGGCGGGCCCGCCGGCGAGTGGGAGGTCCCGGACGACGCCAACGGCATCCCCGACGAGCCCACCGATCTGGCGAAGGCCGAGGGCTACCAGCGGGCCTGGGACTGCGTCGACGGGCATCAGGGGGTGTCGCTCGGGGCCACGTTGTTCCACTACGGCACCGAGTACGACTTCGGCGGCGTCTGGTTCAACCTGCTCCCCGCCGGCCAGAAGCGGCTCTCGTACTACGCGGTGAAGGAGGCGTACGGCGCGGACACCTCGGGCGACAACACCCCGCCGGTCATCAGCGGCATGACCGTCGACAACGCCTCCGCCGTCGAGGCGGGCCGTCCCTTCACGTTCAGGGCGTCCGTCTCCGACCCGGACGGGGACGCGGTCACCCACCAGGTGCTCGTCAACTCCAAGTACATCGACGAAAGCGGCCAGTTGACGGACGCGGAGTTCACCGACCGGGGTGACGGCGCCTTCGAGGTCACCGCCCCGGACCGGCTCGGCGTCTGGAAGGTCTATCTCAAGTCGACCGACGGGAAGGGCAACGTCGGCATCGAGACGAAGTCCTTCACGGTGGTGCCGCCGCGGGTCGACGGAGTGAACCTGGCCGCCGGCAAGCCCGCCGAGGCCTCGTCGTTCCAGCCGGACAGCGTCGGCTGCCCGTGCCCGGCGGCCAACGCCGTCGACGGCTCCTTCGACACCCGCTGGGCCAGCGAGTGGGCCGACCGGCAGTGGATCCAGGTGGACCTGGGCGCGACCACCTCCTTCGACCACGTCCAGCTGGCCTGGGAGGCGGCCTACGCCAAGGGGTACACGATCCAGACCTCGGACAACGGCCAGGACTGGACCACCGCCCACACGGAGACGGCGGGCAACGGGGGCATCGACGACATCGAGGTCGCCGGCAACGCCCGCTACGTCCGCGTGAGCACCTCCGAACGCGGCACTCCGTGGGGCTACTCGCTCTACGAGTTCGGCGTCTACCGGAGCTGATCCCGCCGGCCCCGAGCCTGCCGCGCCGGCCCATCCCCGCTGTCGGCGCGGCGGGAGCCCGCGGGCGGCCACGGACATCCGTGG
>NZ_JBHXPF010000066.1:0-39513 GCF_042718715.1 Streptomyces sp. NPDC058576
GCCCCCCGGATTTTATTGATTCGGCGACCTCCTACATCTACACCACTCATATCGGCGGCTGCGTCAGTTGTGTTTATGAGACAGTTCCCGCACTGCGCGGGCGCGGGCCCGCCGGGTGAGACCCCGGGGGGGCCCGCCCCGTTCGGCCCGAACGCCCCGTCCCCGTCCTCAGCTCCGCCTTTCCGCCCCGGAGGATTCCGTGACCAGCAGTCGACTCGCTCCCGGCACCGGGATCGTCACCGTCCCCGGTGGCGCCCCCGTGCTCCGGACCGCCGCAGGGGAGTTCCTGCGCATCGACACCGGCGGCGTCACCGGCGAAGCGCTGGTGCGCCGACTGACGGGCGGCGGGACGCCGGGCGAAGGCTCGAACGCCGCCGAACTCGCCCGGCTCGTCAAGGCGTTCGAGGCAGGCGGGCACGCGGTGTCCGCCCCGCCCCGGGCCCCGCTCGCAGGCCGCACCGTCCACGTCCTCGGCGACCCCGTGCTCACCGGACCGGTGGCGCGCTGCGCCGGGGCGGAAGGGGCCGAGGTCCACCGGATCACCCCGGACCGCGTGGCGGAACTCGCCCGCGCGGTCCCGGACCACCGCGCGGAAGGGCGGGTCGCCGTGGTGTGGTGCCTCGACTCACCCGTACCCGAAGGACTCTGGGACGCGGCGGACCGGCTGCCCGGCCGACGCATCGCCTGGCTGCGCTGCCACCGCGAGGGCTCGCACAGCTGGATCGAGCCCCTCGCCGCCGTCCCGGGAGACGTCACCTCCCGCCATGTCCGCCTCCGCAGGCTCGCGGCCACCCCCGCCCATCGCGAACTCGCCGCGTACTGGGCCGGGCACCGCACCCCCGACACCGGGCCACACCCCACCGAAGCATCGGCCGCCCTCATCTCCGCGCTCCTCACCGCCGATCTGATCGCCTGGGCCGAGGCCGAAGGCGCGGTTCTCGTCACAACCGAGGGCGTGGGCGGAAGCACGGTTGACGCCGATGGCGAAGCCGGCCTCCCGACCCGCCTCCCGGCCCGCCGCCGACTGCGCCGGATCGACCTGCGCGACCTCACCTTCACCGAGCACCCCGTGCTCCCCGTCCCGGACGTCGCCCCACTGCCCGCCCCGATCCCGGTGGGTACGCGCGCCGGGGCCGGGACGGCCGAGGCCCGCCCATGAACACCCGTACCGTGTACGTCCCCACACCGGACGGCACCGCGCTGGCCACCGACGTATGCCTCCCGGACGGGGCTCGCCTCCGTCCCGCCGTCGTGATCAGAACCCCCTACGGGCGCGACGCCCATCGCGCCGAGCTGCGCGGCTGGGCGGCGCACGGATTCGCCGCACTCGCGCAGGACGTACGCGGGCGCCACGGCTCACCGGGGGAGTGGCACCCCTACCGGGGCCACGAGAAGTCGGACGGCGCGGCCACGGTCGCCTGGGTGCGCGCACAGGCGTGGAGCAACGGAGAGGTCGTCGCCGTCGGTGCCTCCTACGCCGCGTACTGCGCCCTCGTCACCGCACTCGACGGCCCCGACGCCGATGGCGACAACGCCCCCGACGCCGCCGCCGACTCCGTCCACCGCGACGCAGTCCCCGATGCCGTCATCGCCGCCGTCCCCGCGCTCGGCCTCGCCGAGACGGCGCGGGAGCCCGGGGGCCCCGAGCGGTTGTGGGCCCGGGCCGGCTGGTGGGCGGCCCACGGCGACCGTCGCGACTCCGACCCGGACGCGCTGGAGCGCGCCCTGGCGGGTGACCCCCGGTTGCTCGAACACCTCCCGGTCGTCCGCCTGGCGGAGCGGCTGGCCACGGGCCTGGAGCGTGAACTGCCGTCCTGGCCCCGGCTCTGGGCAGACCGGGAACGTGGCCGGCTCCTCGCGCTGGGCTCCACCGCCCGCCTTCCGCTGCTCGTCGTCGGCGGCACCCGTGACCCCTTCGCCGAGGACACCGTGGCCCTGTGGCACGACTGGGGCGGACCGGCCCGTCTGCTGCTCGGCCCCTGGGGCCACCGCCTCACCGCCGACCCGGCCGCTCCGCCCCGATCGCGCGTCAACCTCGGTGCGCTGTACGTACGGTGGGCCCGCGCCGCACTCACCGGGAGCCTGGAGCCCACGCGACGCGGGGTCATCGCCCTGGGAGACAGCGGCCGTTGGCACAGCACCGGGGCGACGGAGGCGTCGACACGGCCGGAGGAGCCGACGGGGCCGACAGGGTCGGAGGCGGAGTGCAGCTGGGCCTTCGACTCGTCCACCGGTCTACGACTGCTCCACGGGGCCGAGTTCAGCGCCGACCCGGACCACCCCGTGCGCTCCGACGACCTCGCCGTCCCGGTCCGCGGCTACCGTGCCGACCGCTGTCTGCTCCTCTCGCCACCGCTGCCCCGCCCGCTCGACCTGGCCGGGGCCGCCGTCGCCCGGATCAACGCCACGGCGGACACACCCTGTGCCGACTGGGCCGTACGTCTGACCGCACTCGACCCGTCCGGACGCGCGGACCCGCTCGCCTTCGGCATCGTCCGACGCACCGGCCCGCCCGGCGAAGCCGCGGACATCACCGTGCCACTCGGCACGCTGGGCCGCCGGCTGCCCGCCGGAACCCGGTTGCGGGCCGAGATCGCCGGACACCACTTCCCTGCCCACGCCCGTAACCCGCACACCGGCGAGGACCCGGTCACGGCCACCCGGCTCGTCCCGTCCCGCCGCACCGTGAACCCCCGGGGCAGCGTCCTCCACCTGCCCGTCGTCGCCCGACGCCGCTACGTCGAGCCCGTACCGGAGATATGCCGTTGACCAGCGCCCTGCCCATGGCGGCCCTGCCCGTCGAAGCCCTCGTCGACCCCGTCAGCGGGATCGTCCGCGCCGTCGCACCCGTCGAGCACCCCACCGGTGCGCCGCCCCGCTACACGGCGATGACCGCCGACGTCGCCGACGCCCGCCGCCTCGGGGCCTGGCCCGCCGACCGGGTCTCGCTCGGCACCACGTTCGGCGACCCCCGGGGCGCGTGGATCGCCGCGGTGGCCGAGGCCGTCGAGCGCTACTGCGGCAACCGCCTCCCACCGCCCGGTCACCCCCAGGAGCCCCGGCGGGCCACCGCGGCCGAACTGGCCGCCGAGGGCCACCGCCTCTACGGACCCGGGGCCCTGCCGGCGTACGCCCCCTGGCAGCACGGCCGCCCCGGATTCCCGTACGCCGAACTCACCCCCGACACGCCGGCGCTGTGGACCCGTGCCACCGAGAACGGGGAGCCCTGCTGGGCCCCCGTCGCGCTGACCCATCTCAACTGGCGTCAGGGCGAGCTGCGTTCGCTGCCCCGCACCCACCACCTCAACTACGCGGGCATCGCCACCGGGCAGGGCCTCGACGACGCCGTCGAGCGCGGCCTCCTCGAAGTCGTCGAGCGCGACGCGCTGGAACTGTGGTGGCACCTGGACGGGCCCACCCGTGGCATCGACCCGGCGAGCGTCCCCGGACTCACCGAGGACCTGGCCGGCTGCGGGCTGGACGTGAGCATCGTGGAGATGCCCTCGGAGTTCGCCCCCTGCGTCGCGGCCCTCGTGCACGATCCCGGGCGCGGGATGTACGCGGCGGGGTTCGCCTGCCGGTACGACCCGGCGGAAGCGGCCCGCAAGGCCGTCCTGGAGGCCGTGCACACCTGGGTGTTCACCCAGGGCACCGTGGATGCCGACGGGTGGGTGTACCGGGCGGTCGAAGCCGGGATGCTGGCCCGCGGCCTGTACCTCGACCACCGCCCCGACCGTCGCTATCTCGACGACTGCGGGCCCGAGTTCTCCGCTGTCCGGGACCTCGGGGCCCATGTCCAGGTCTGGCTGGACGACCGGATGGCCCCGCTCGCCCGCCGCTTCACCGAACCCGCCCGGGGAGTCGTCCCGGTCACCGCGATCACCCCCGGCGACCGTGCCGCGCTCGACGCGGCGCTCGCCGCCGGGGGGCACCGGGTGATCACCGCGGACCTCACCACGGAGGACGTCGCCGAGACCACGCTGCGCGTCGCCCGCGTACTGGTCTCCGGACTGATCCCCAACGCCCCGGCGGCCTTCGGCTACTTCGGCTGCCCGCGCTTTACGGAAGCGGCGCTCGCCCGGGGTTGGCGCACCCAACCGCCGGCCGGACCGCAGGACTTCACCCTCGCCCCGCCACCACACATGTAAGGGAGCGCGCCACCATGCCCGACACGCCGGACCGAACTGCCGCGCCCGCTCGCGAAGCAGGCGCTGTCCTGCCCGCCGCACCGGACCTCCTGCGCCAGGCGCTCGCGGACGCCCGGTCGCCGCGTGTTCCGGCGCTCTCCCCGTACGTCCCAGAACTCCCGTTCCCTTGGAGCGGTCCCGCGCTGCCGTTGTCGGGGAGCGGGAGCGGGAGTGGGAGCGGGGCCCGGCCCGCTGCCGGGCCCGGAGCTGAGGGCGGCGCCGAGCCCGGGACCGGGAACGCGATCGACCTCGCCCGCGTGCTGCGGCTGTCCCTGGCCGCGCCCACGGGCACACCGGGCCGGCTGCGGCCCGTTCCCTCGGCGGGCGCCCTGCACCCGGTGCGCGCCCACCTCCTCCTCGGGCCCGGATGTTCGCTGCCGCCCGGACGTCATGCCTACGACCCGCGCACCCACCGCGCCCACCCACGCGGCCCGGCCCCCGACGACGTACCCCCGGGGGCCCTCGTCGTCCTCACCGTGGCCGCGTCCCGCACCGTCGCCCACTACGGTCACCGGGCCTGGCCGCTGCTCCTGCTGGACGCGGGCCATGCCGCCGCCGTCCTCGCGCTGGCCGGTACCCCGACCGCCGATGTGCTGGTCTCCCTCGACGCGGACGGCGCTCTGCTGTCCGCCGCCGCCGGACTGCCCCCTGCCCCGGACTGGCAGGACGTCTGGCCCGGCACCGAGCCGGAACTGCCCCTCGCGGCAGTCTGGTTGACACCCCCGGGCGGACCCGTGGACGCCGAGGCGCCGCTGAGCGCCTGGGCCGACCTGCCCCGCGCCGGGGCCCCGACGCCGCGACCCGGCGCCGATACCGCCCCACCCCGTGAACTCGCTGCGGCACGACACCTGTTGCACCACATAGCTGGAGCACCGGAGCGGCCCGGCGGCACCTGGCACCCGGCCCCGTTCCCCGGACCGGAGACCGACGCGGCCCTGGAGACGCGTCGGAGCGCCCCGCCCGACGACCTGAACCGCCCGCCCGGCAGGGACCTGCTGGCACGGATCCTGGCCACCGCACGGGCCGTGCGGCCGGACGGCCCCGCCTGGACCGCGGCCGTGGGCGGCGTCAACCCTGCCCTGTACGCGGCGGCGCCCGGCACCCGAGGCCTCCACGTCCTCGCCACCGGCGACGCACGCCCCACCCTCGCCCGCTGGGCCGCGCGCCAACGGTGGATCGGGACCGCAGGCGCGGTACTCCTCGCGCACGGCTGCCCCGAGGACGCCCCGCCGGCCGCTGTCCGCCGCAGCCACCTCGCCGCCGGATACGCGGCCGGAGCGGCCCAGGTCCACGCCGCCGCACTGGGCCTGCGCTCACGCCCCATCGGTTCCTGGCAGCAGGCCGACCTGGGCGCGGCGCTCGGCGACACCCCCGGACGCGACTGGATCGTGCACGGCCTGGCCCTCGGCGCACCCCCGACGACGGCAGCCACCCCCACCGCGACCTCAGCCACCACGTCTGCCACCCCCACCGCAACCTCAGCCACCACGTCTGCCACCCCGGCCGCGACCACAGCCACCACTCCGGCCACTCCGGTCGCGGCAGCAGCCACTGACACCACGGCGTCCGCCGCCCCGGCGGTCCCGCCCGGCCAGGAAGAACGCCCATGATGCTCCACCCCGAACTCCTGCGCGCCGCGCACACCGCGCGCCGCCCGCTCGGCCTCGCCACCGCGCTGCTCGTGGCGGTCACCGCCACGCACCTCGCCCAGGCCGTCCTCCTCGCCCTCGTGCTCTCCCGGATCGCGCAGGGGGAGACAGCCGCCTTGGCCCCGCTGCTCATCGCCGTGCTCGCCGTCGTCCTGGTCCGCGCCGCCCTCGGCCGCGCCCAGCGCCTCACCGCCGTCACGGCCGGCGCCACCGTACGGGTGAGGCTGCGCGACACCCTGCTGGAGCGGCTCGGCGCGCTCGGCCCCACCGCGATCACCGGTGCGCGGGCCGGAGCCGTGCGCGCCACGCTGGTGGACGGGGTCGAGGGCGTCGACGCGTACATCTCGCGCTACCTGCCCCAACTGCTCATCACCTGCGCCGTTCCGCCTCTGCTGCTCGTCGCCGTCGCGCTCGTCGAGCCGTACGCGGCCCTCGCCCTCGGGCCCGCCCTGCTGCTCGCCCTCTTCGGGCCGCGCTGGTGGGACCGGCTGCTGGCCCGGCGCGGCAAGGAGCACTGGGACTCCTACGAAGCCCTCGCCGCCGACTACCTGGAAGCCCTCCAGGGCATGCCGACCCTGCGCAACGCCGGCGCCGTGGGCCGCGTACGGGAACGGCTGGAGCGGCGGTCGGCCGCCCTGCACCGGACCACCGTCGCCAAACTCCGCATCTCGCTCGTCGACACCGGCCTCACCGACCTGGCCGTCCAGGGCGGCACCGTCGCCGCCGTCCTCGTGGCGTGCTCATCGGCCGCCTCCGACCGTACCGCCGCCACCGGCACCTACCTCCTGCTCCTCCTCGCCTCCGAATGCTTCCGACCCGTCCGCGACCTCTCCCGCGAGTGGCACGCGGGCTACCTCGGGGTGTCCGCGGCCGACGGAATCGCCACCCTGCGCACCGCCGAAGCCGCCGTGCGGGACCGGGGCGGGCTCACCGCGGTCTGGGAGAGCGCCCCCGAAATCCGTTTCGAGGACGTGCGCTTCACCCACCCGGGGAGCGCACGGCCCGCCCTCGACGGGGTCTCCTTCGCCGCCGCCCCCGGCCGCACCACCGCCGTCGTCGGCCCGTCCGGCGCGGGGAAGTCGACCGTGCTGAGCCTGCTGCTGCGGCAACGGGAACCAGACGGCGGGCGCGTCACCGTATCCGGGACGGACACCGCCGCGTACACCCTCGCCTCGCTGCGCCGGGGCATCGCCGTGGTCTCGCAGGAGACCTACCTCTTCCACGCCACGATCGCGGACAACCTGCGCATCGCCCGCCCGGCCGCCACGGACGAACAACTGCGCACCGCCGCCCGCACCGCGGGGATCGACGAGGAGATCGCCCGGCTGCCGGACGGTTACGCCACCCTCGTCGGCGAACGCGGCGCCACACTCTCCGGCGGACAGCGCCAACGACTGGCTCTGGCACGGGCGTTGCTGGCCGACGCCCCGGTGCTGATCCTGGACGAGGCCACCAGCGCGGTCGACGAACGCGGTCAGGCGCGCATCGTCCGGGAACTGTCGACGGCCGGCCGAGGCCGCACCTGCATCGTCGTCGCCCACCGGCTCGACGCCGTACGCCACGCCGACCACATCGTCGTCCTCGACGCCGGCCGAGTGGCCGCGGCGGGCGACCACACCACCCTGCTCGCGGGCGGCGGCGTCTACGCCTCGCTCGTCGCGGCCGGACGCACCGCACAGGAGGAGCGCGCCGCATGACCCCGATCCCGGCCCAGGCCTCGACCGATGCCGCCCGGCCCTCCGCACCGCCCGCCCCTCACCTCGCCCCCACCGGGGAGACACCGACCGGCGCCCTGCGCTCGCTCCTCCCGGTCCTCGGCGCGCACCGCGCCACCGTGCTGCGCACCTGCCTGGCCGCCCTCGCCGACCAGGCGGCCCTGGTCGCCCTGGTCACCCTCGCCGCGTACACGGTGGGCACGGCCGTCACCGAGCACCGCCCGCCCAGCCCCGGCACCGTCGCCGTCCTGACCGGGCTCGTCCTGCTCAGGGCGCTGGCCACCTGGCGCGAGATGGACCTCTCCCACGACCTGGCCTACCGGGTCCTGGCCGAGCTGCGGGTCCGGGTCTTCGACGGTCTGGCCCGCAGCGCCCCCGCCCGGATCGCGGGCCGCCGCAGCGGCGACCTCGCGGCCACGGCACTCGGAGACGTCGAGGCACTGGAGTTCTTCTACGCCCACGCCATCGCCCAACTCCTCGCCTCCGGCGTGGTCTTCGCAGTCTCCGCAGCCGTACTCGCGGCCCTAGGGCCCTGGTTGCTGCTCGCCGTCGTGCCGGCCGCGCTGCTCCTGATCTGGTCCCCGCTGGTCGAAGCGCGCGGGCGGGCCGAACGCGGCCACCGCACCCGAAGCGCGCTCGCCGAGGTGTCGTCGGAAACCGTGGAGAGCGTCGACGGGCTGCGCGAGCTCCTGATGACGGGGGCGCTGAACCGCCGGCGGGCCCGACTCCGGTCCGCCGGACGCCGGCTCGCCCGCGCCCAGCGCGCCGAACAGTCCTGGGAGGCCGGTGCGGGCGCGGCCCGCGACCTGCTGGTCGTCGCCGCCGTCATCGGGGTCGTGGCCGCCGCCGCCCACGCCGCGTCCGCCGGACGCCTCGACGGGGCGTGGGCCCCGGCCGCCATGGCCCTCGCCCTGGGCTCCCTGGCCCCGGTCGCCGAATCGGCGGCCGCGCTCGGCCGGGCGGGTGGCCTGCGCGCCGCCGCGGCCCGGGTCCGGGCCGCCGTGCACGCCCCCGCCGGAGCCCCCGCCCCTGCCGTGCCCCGCCCTGTGCCCCGGGGCCCGCTCGGCCTGCGGCTGCGCGGCGTACGGTTCGGCTACGGGGGAGAGGCCGTCCTGGACGGCCTCGACCTCACCGTCCGGCCGGGCGAGACCCTGGCCCTCGTGGGGGCGTCCGGGGCCGGCAAGTCGACCTGCGCCCACCTCCTGGCCCGCTACTGGGACCCGGCCGAAGGCACCGTGGAACTCGTGCCCGCCGCCCCGGCCCACCCCGTGGACCTGCGGGACCTCACCGAGGAGGACCTGCGCGCCGCCGTGTCCGTGGTGGGACAGGAAGCCCCGCTCTTCCACGGCACCCTCACCGAGAACCTCCGCCTCGGCGCTCCGGACGCCACGCAGGACGAGCTGGGCGCGGTGACCCGGATCTGCGGCGTCGACACCTTCGCCGACGCCCTGCCCGACGGGCTGGACACCGCGGTCGGCGAGCGCGGCGCCACCCTCTCCGGTGGCCAGCGCGCCCGGGTGGCCCTGGCCCGAGGGCTGCTGAGCGGCCCGCGCGTCCTCGTCCTGGACGAGACGACCGCCCATCTGGACCACCGGGGCGACGCCGAGCTGGCCCGGGCGCTCGCTGCCGACTCCGGCACCCGGACGACCCTGGTGATCGCCCACCGCCCGGCCACCGTACGCAGGGCCGACCGGATCGCGGTCCTGGACGGCGGGCGCATCGTCGAGGAGGGCACCTGGGACGAGCTGATCCGGGCCGGCGGACCGCTGACCCGCCTCTTCGCCCGCGAGGAGGTGACGGATCGTCCCTGAGACACCGGCCCGCCCGTCCGCAGGGCGGAGGCCGCTCCCCTGTCCTCACGGAAGGGGCTGCTCCGCCCAGATGACCTTCCCCCGGGGCGTGTAGCGCGTGCCCCACCGATGGGCGAGCTGCGCGACGAGGAACAGCCCGCGCCCTCCCTCGTCCGTGGTCCGGGCGTGCCGCAGCCGCGGCGAGGTGTTGCTGGCGTCGGACACCTCGCAGGTCAGCGCCGACTGGAACAGCAGCCGCAGCCGTACCGGCCCGGAGGCGTACCGGATCGCGTTGGTGACCAGCTCGCTGACGATCAGCTCCGTCGTCATCGACAGGTCCGCCAGCCCCCACGCCTCCAGCTGGCGGGAGACCTTCGCCCGGGTCTCCCCGACCGCCGCGGGGTCCACGGGCACGTCCCACGACACCAGATGCTCGGGGCTCAGCACATGCGTCCGGGCGAGGAGCAGCGCGATGTCGTCCGGCTGCGGGACGGGCAGCAGCTCCTTGACGACCGACGGACACAGGTCGTCCAGCGGCAGCCCGCCCCGGGAAACCGCCCGGCCCAGCCGTTCCATCCCGCCCTCGACGTCCTTGTCGGGCCCCTCGATGAGCCCGTCGGTGAAGAGGCCGAGGAGGCTTCCCTCGGGCAACTCGATCTCCAGGGACTCGAACGGCAGCCCGCCGAGTCCGAGCGGCGGCCCGGAGGGCAGGTCCGGGAAGCTGACCGCCCCGTCCGGGGTGACGACCACCGGCGGCGGGTGACCGGCCCGCGCCATCGTGCAACAGCCGTTCGCCGGGTCGTAGACCGCGTACAGACAGGTGGCCCCCACCACGGTCGTGCCGCCCCGCTCCGCCGGGCCCCCCGTCTCCTCCTCCTCGCTGAGCCGCAGGACGAGATCGTCCAGGCGGGCCAGCAACTCGTCCGGTGGAAGGTCCATGTCCGCCAGCGTCTGTACGGCGGTGCGCAGCCGGCCCATGGTCGCGGCGGCCCCGATGCCGTGCCCGACGACATCGCCGATGACCAGGCCGACCCGGGCGCCGGACAGCGGGATCACGTCGAACCAGTCGCCGCCGACCCCGTCCTTCGCGTCCGCGGGAAGGTACGACGACGCCACGTCCAGCGCCGTCCCGCCGCGCAGTGTGTGCGGCAGCAGGCTCCGCTGGAGTACCAGCGCCGCGGTGTGCTCGCGGGTGTAGCGGCGGGCGTTGTCCACGCACACGGCGGCCCGCGCCACCAGCTCCCGGGCGGGCGCCACGTCGTCCTCGTCGAACGGCACCGGATTCTGCGACCGCATGAACGTGGTCAGCCCCAGCACGGTGTCGCGCGCCCGCATCGGTACGGAGATCAACGAGTGCAGGCCGAACTCCCGGATCCGGGCGGCCCGCGTGGGCTGCACCACCGTCCACCCGTGACTGTCCGGGTCGAGCACCGGCAGCAGGACCGGGTCGCCGGCCAGCAGGAAGTGCGCGTCGTGCGGCGGCGGCACGAAGTCGACCGCCTCCCCGACCTGGACGACCGCCTCCGGGCAGCCGTCCCGCACCGAGCTCATGCCCGCCCGGCGCATGGCCGGCCGCTCGCCCTCGGCCGGCGTGGCCGACCCGGGCCGGTCACCGCCGAACGGGGTCTCCAGCAGGTCGACGAAGACGAAGTCCGCGAACCGGGGGACCGCGAAATCGGCGAGCTCCTGCGCCGTACGCTGCACGTCCAGGGTGCTGCCGATACTCGCTCCGGCCTCGTTCACCAGCGCGAGCAGCCGGCGCGCGTTCCACCGGTCGGTGACGTCGAGGACCATGTAACCGATGCCGATCTGCCGGTCCTGGGCGTCGGACAGCGGGAAGAACGAGCTCGCGTACGCCCGACGGCGGTGCGGATCGGACCAGCTCCAGCCCAGGTACTCGTAGTCCGTGATCGCCTCGCCGGTCGACAGGACCTGCCGCATCAGCCGCTCGATGGGCGTCGCCAGCGCTCCGGGCAGCACCTCGCTCGGCCGGCGCCCCAGACGCTGCTCCCGCGGCACGCCGCCGAACCGCTCCAGCGTGTCGTTGAGCCACAGATAACGAAGGTCGGGGTCGAGCACCGCCATCCCGACCGGCGAGCGGGCCATGAAGTCCTCCAGCACGGACCCGCTCATCGTCCAGTGCGGGGTGAGCTCCCGCCCGGACACCAGGAAGCTCTCCTGCCCGGCGAGCTGGAACGAGGCGGTGGCCCGCACGTCGATGTCCAGCGACCGTCCGTCCGGTCCCCGCAGGGACACGAGCCCGCTCCACCCCGCCCCGGCTCGGCAGCGGGCGGCCACCGCGGCCGTCCGCCGGGGGTCCGACGGGCCGGTCAGCAGGAGGGCGGCGGACCGGCCGACCACCTCGGCCGCCGGATACCCGAGCAGCGCCTCGGCGCCGCGGGTCCAGCCGATGACCGTGCCGTCCCCGGCGATCACCGCCGCCGCGTCGTCGGTCAGCCGCGCCGGTCCCCGCCCGTCCCCGGAGGACAGCGGCCCGGGCTCCGCCGGGGAGCCCTCATCGGCGGCTGCCATTGCACCTCACCACCCTCTGTAGGTTTCCATGGTCGCGCGTCGCCCCGGACCGCGCCCGGTGCGCCGGGCGCGGTCCGGGCCAGGGCTGTCCCTCGTTCGGCGGCGTGACGGAGCGGGCCGTGCCCGCGTTGGTGGGGTGACAAGCGGTTGCTTGCCCATCCTGCCCCCGCGCTGGACCCGTGTGGGTGGACGGCTCCGGCCCCCGACCGGCGGACCGGAGCCGTTTCCATGCCCGGGGTCAGTAGCGGAAGCAGATCTCGCGCTCCCGCAGCCACGGACCCAGCCAGTCGGCGAACGGCACGCTGACGCACATCCTGCGGCTGGGAGCCCCGGCCCCCGGTTCCGTGGGCGAGGGCGCCACCGGCGGGGACGGCAGAGTGGACGGGCTCGCGGCCGGCGGGACCGTCGGCGGCGCGCTCGGCTCCGTCGGCGAGGGGGTCGGCGTCGGCGTAGGCGTAGGCGTAGGCGTCGGCGTGGGTTCGGGCTTCGCGGGCGCGGCCATCCCGGTCATCATCGTCCGGTAGACCTCCGAGGACCGCGGATTGCTCTTGCACTGCCAGACGCCGTGCGGGCAGTAGTCCGAGATCGTCTGGTAGAGCGGCTCGTGCCGGTCGATCCACTCCAGCATCCGCCGCATGTACTCCGGATTGTCGCCGTTGCGGAAGAGCCCCCACTCCGGGAACGAGATGGGCTTGCCGCGCTCCCTCGCGAAGTCCACGTGCTTCTGCAGCCCGTACGGGTCGGTGACCTGCGCGTCGAAGGTCTCACCGGGAGGCTGGTCGTAGGAGTCCATCCCGATGATGTCGACGACGTCGTCACCCGGGTAGCACTCGGTCCACGGCACCGCGTCCCGCCCCCGGCTCGGCGTGAAGTCGAAACGGAACTCCTGACCGGGCACCGCGCGCATCGCCGTGACGATCCGCTCCCAGTACGTCTTCCAGGACGTGGGATCGGGACCGCAGCGATGCGTGTACGTGGTGCCGTTCATCTCCCAGCCGAGCACGATCACGGTGTCCGGGACGCCCAGCTCCACCAGGCGCTCCGCGAGCCGCGTGAAGTGCTGGTCGTAGTCGCCCGCCGCACCCTTCCGGAGCAAGGAGCGGACCTCGCGGTCCGGGACCCGCTCCTCGTTGCGCTCCAGCATGGGCACGTTCAGGACGAACATCCGGTCCTGGTCCGCCCGTCTCCAGTCCGCCCAGGCGTCGAGGAAATCGGGGGAGCCCTCGATGTTCACCCACAGATCGCCCGGCAGATACGTGTGCCCCACGCGCAGATCCGCCCCGCCGAGCCAGCGCGACAGATTCGCCATCCGGCTGACCCCGTCGGGCCCGTAGTCCAGATACGCGCCGTGCGCCGTACCGCTTCCCGCCCTCGGCCCGCCGGGGGGCGCGCCGTCGACGGAGTCGGTGCCCGGAGGCGACTGGCCCGCGATGCCGCCACCCGCCAGAAGGCTGAGAGCAAGCGCCGCGATGCACGAAACGAAGAGACGGCGCTTTGCCGGCATTGCTCCTCCTGGCTGTGATGAATTCCGGCCGATTCGGTCCGGTAGGGAGAGAGTTTCATCATCATGCCCCGGAGGCATGTGGAGTGAGTCCATTTATCGTATTCGGCGTTGCGGACGTGCCGTTCAGGTGAAGGTCGGGCCGAACGTGAAGGGCAGCGAGCCGACGCGGTTGTCGAAATTCGAATCGACCAGTTCCGGATCTCCCAGATTCCGCATGACGGGACGTCGGTCGATCAGTTCCCGGAACAGGGCCGTCATTTCGAGCCGGGCCAGATGTGCTCCTAGGCAGTGATGCGGACCCCCGCCGCCGTATCCGAGATGGGGATTCGGCGACCGGGTGATGTCGAAGCGATCCGGATGGGTGAAAACCGTCTCGTCGCGATTGGCGGACGCGTAAATGAGTGCGACTTTCTCCCCCGGGAGGAAGGTGCGACCGCCCAGCGCGAATTCGGCCGTGACGGTCCTGCGGAACTGGATGATCGGCGTCGAATGCCGCACGATCTCGTCGACCGCGCCGCCGATGTGCCGGTCGAAGTCGGACCGCAGCAGCTCCCGCTGCTCCGGATGCCGGTCGAGCAGGAACAGCCCGTGGGCGATGGCGTTGCGGGTGGTCTCCACCCCGGCCACCAGCAGCAGCGAGAAGAAGGCGCCCAGCTGCCGTCCCGACAGCGCCTCGCCGTCGATGTCCGCGCACACGAGCGCCGAAACCAGGTCGTCCCCGGGATGACGGCGGCGCTCCCGGGCGAGCCGCCCCATGACGAACTGCATCCGGGCCAGGGACGCCAGCCCCCGGCCCGGGATCCGCAGCCGGGCCCGGCCCCGCCGCTCGACGCCGACGTGCTCCGAGGCGTGGTCGATCTGCTCCGCGATCCGCGCCCGGTACGCCTGCGGGATGCCCATCAGGTCGCAGATCACCTCCAGCGGCAGCCGCGAGGCCGCCGACTCCACGAAGTCCCGGGGGCGTTCGGCGATCAGCTCGTCCACCAGCCGCCCGGCGAGCCGGCCGACGTTCTCCTCGACGCCCGCCAGCAGCCGCGGGGTGAACCGCCGCGAGATGATCCGGCGCAGCGCCGCGTGCTCGGGCCCGTCCATGTTGACCATCGAGTTCCCGAACAGCGCCTTCGCCCAGCCGGCCGGCTCCGGGGTGGTGACCCCGGGAGCGCTCGCGAACACCCCGGGCGTTCGGCTCGCGGTCCGCACGTCGGCGTGGCGCACCAGGGCGTAGAAGGGCTTGCCCGAGGTACGGGCGGTGCCCGGCCGGGGCGTGAACAGCACAGGCGCGTCCAGCTCCCGCAGCCGGGCGAAGGCGCCGAGTCTCTCGGGTCGCGACAACTGCCAGAAAGCCGGGTCGGCGAGGTCGACTTCCGCCGCGCGGCCGTCGGACACCTGATTCGGAACGGTCATGTCCATCCACCTCCACGAGTTCGCCAGGCCATCGTCCGGTCCGGTGCGCACGGCGGACCGCACGACGCGTCCCCCGGCGCGGATGGCCGCGTACGGTCACGCGTTTGACGGAACGCGAGGCACGTCGCGCGCCACGAAGACCGAATCACCGCCGCCCCGTTGCCACCATCGCCAGCAACAGCACCTCGGACGAGTCAAGGAGAGGCAGTCACCCATGAGCCGAACCACGGATCCGGGCGGCCGACCGCGTGGAGCGCGCGGTCCGTCGCGCCGGATCGTCCTGCGTACAGCCTTCACCGCGGCCGTGGTCACAGGCACCGCAGGAGTCCTCCTGCCGTTGCGCGACCACGAGGCCGGCACCGCGCCCGGGGCGGGGCACGGGGCGGGGCACAGGCCCTCCGCCGCGGGGACGGAGAGGTTCGCCGAGATGTACCGCGGCCGGGAGATCCGCGGGAGCGTGACCGTGCTGGTCCCGGCCGGCGGAGCGGGCGGGGCGGGCGCGTCCGGCGCCGAGCCGGTCACCGAGGTCCGCATCGACGGCCGTCCGCTGCACGTCATGCGGCGCGCGGACGGCACCTATCTGAGCGACGTCAACCACTACGAGTCGTTCCCCACGCTCCGCGAGACGGCCCGCGCCGCTGTGGACGAGATCGGCACCGCCCGGCTCGCGCTCCCCGCGTCGCACCACAAGTGATCCAGGAGGACCAGAACCGGTGTACACCCGCAAGAACCAGCGCGACCTCACGCGCACCGAGAAGCGGCGCCTCGTCGACGCGATCCTGAAACTCAAGAGGTCGGGCCGCTACGACGACTTCGTGGTCATGCACCGCGAGTTCTACGTCATGGACTCGGAGAACCGGCCGCGCCCCGCCCATATGACGTCATCGTTCTTCCCCTGGCACCGCCGCTATCTGCTGGAGTTCGAGAAGGCTCTCCAGGCCGTGGACCCCGGGGTGAGCGTTCCCTACTGGGACTGGACCCGGGACCGCTCGCCCACGTCCTCGCTGTGGGCGGAGGACTTCCTCGGCGGCAACGGCAGGGCCGGCGACCGGCGCGTCACCACGGGGGCGTTCGCCTTCGGCGCCGGCCACTGGAGCGTGGGCGCCGGGGTCACCGACGAGCGTTACCTCACGCGCAACTTCGGCCGGCCCGGCGACAACCCGGTCTCCCTGCCCACCGCCAACGACGTGGCGCGGGCGCTGAAGGACCCGGTCTACGACACGGAGCCGTGGAACAGCGTCAGCACCGAAGGCTTCCGCAACCGCATCGAGGGCTGGGAGATCGGGCCCACGCGCCCGGCGGGCCTCCACAACCAGGTCCACCAGTGGGTCGGCGGTCCGATGGCGGGCGCGGCCTCTCCGGAGGACCCGGTCTTCTGGCTCCACCACTCGTTCATCGACCTGCTCTGGGACCGCTGGCGAAAAGCGCACCCGAAGTCCGCCTATCTGCCGGGCCGCAAGCCCGCCGCACCTGGCCGCGACCGCCGTTACGTCTTCGGCCTCGACGACCCGATGCCTCCCTGGAACGTGACCCCCAGGAAGCTCCTCGGCCACGGCAAGCTCTACCGCTACGCCTGAGCGTGCACGACGAAACGGCCGGCTCCCTCCGGAAGGAGGGAGCCGGCCGCGTCGGTGGAGCGGGGAGATCAGCGACCGTTGCCCCAGTCGCCCATCCCCTCGTGGCCCTTGCCCTCGTGACCGTTGTTGTCGTAGCCCTTGCCCTCGTGGCCCTTGTTGTCGTGGCCCTTGCCCTCGTGGCCGGAGGCGTTGACGCAGGTGTTGCCGAAGGTCGGGTTGAGCAGCCCGATCACGTTGACGGTGTTGCCGCAGAGGTTGATCGGCACGTGGACCGGAACCTGGATGAGGTTGCCCGAGAGGACACCGGGGGAGCCGGCGGCGAGACCCTGCGCACCGGCGTCCGCGGAGGCCAGGCCGGCGCCGCCGGCGATCAGGGCGCCAGTGCCCGCCATGACAGCGGCAACCTTCGTGATACGCGACATCAGAACTCCTTGAAAGGAAAGGGGGGTGGTGCGGAGCACGAGGCCCGCATGCCGTGACAACGCGCGAAACCCCGGTCGGTAACGGATCGGCGCATAGGTGATATCTCTGGCCCAATCCTGCGGCCTGTCGCAGCCCGCCTCACCGCCCGATGACCGGAAGCGTGGTAAGCCGCTCGTGCCAGTCCCGCGCCGCCGGGAACCGTGCCTTCACGGTCTCCACCGCCCGCTCCCGCACCGCCACCTGCGACTCTCGCAGCCGCAGGAGCGGTTCCAGACCCGGCCGGGCCAGCAGCAGCCGCTGGTTGACCACCGGCACCGGCCCCCAGTGGTTCTTGTAACTCTCCCCACCGCGCAGCAGGCTCAGCACCTCGCGCCCGGTGTCCGAGGCCTGCTGGGCGACCTCGCGCAACAGCATCGTCGACACATCGACCTTCCGGTCGCGCAGCGCCGGATCCGCGCCGTACAGATAGCCGCCCGTCAACCGGGCCGACTGCAAGGACAGGTTGGACGCCACCACTTCGCCGTTCAGCCGGAACTCGGTCAGGGCCGCCGTACCGTCCCCCACCATCCGCCCGACCGACCGGATCAGATGGTCCGAGAACCGCGCCCGGAGATGCTCGGGATTGACCGCCCGGCCCTCCCACTGCCGCTCGTGCAGCCGCAGCAGCGTGCCGATCGCGGCGGGCACCTCGTCCCGCGGAACCCGGTACGCCTCGACGCCCAGGGCGTCGACCTTGCGCAGCTTGGAGCGCAGCCGCTGACCCCGCGAGCCCGTCAGCCGCGCCACGCGGTCAACCAGCGGCTCGGCCGGCAACTCCATGCACGTCGAGTCCGTGAGCCGGCTCCGGGCCCCCGGCCACCGGCCGAACAGCAACTGCGCCGACGCGTCCGGCCGGACCTCCCGCAGGTCCACCACGGTGTGCCGGGCCGCCCGGTCCAGACCGCGCCCCAGCGCCCCCACCGCGTATCCGGCCTCCTCCTCGTCCAGGAGGATGTCGAAGAAGTCGGAGACCGCCCCGCCCATCGGGACGAGCAGCGGCATCGGACGGTGCACCAGCATCAGCGGCGCCGCCCCGATCAGCCGCCCCGCCCGGCGGACCAGCAGCACCCGCAGCCGGCCCTCCTGACCGTAGGAGATCCACCACGAGTGCAGCCAGGCGTGGCTCTGGAACGGGGTGGCGGTGGCGCAGCGGCGGTGCAGCGTGTCCCACTCGTCGGCGAGCGCGCCGAACTCCCGGAAGTCCCGGCACAGCGTCACGGCCAGGCTGCCCGCCCGGTGCGCCGTCATCGGACGAGCTCCCGCTCGTCCTGGGCGACGTTGCCGCCCTCGGCCGTCGGACCGGGCACCTGGGCCGAGACGCTCCACCCCTCCCGGCGCGGCCGCACCAGCAGGACGAGACCGCCCAGCAGACCGCCCGCCGCCGCCCCCACGGCTGCGCCCAGCGGCACGGACGGCGAGACCGGCTGGTCCGGCGTCATCGCATGGGTGAACTTGATGAGCTTGATCCCGGTGTCCTTGGAGACATGGCCGCTGCTGACGATGACGGCCTCGATGACCGCGTTGGCGATGTCGGCCGCCTTCTGCCGGTTCTCGGACGTGCCCGTCACGGCGATCATCGGCGAGTCGGGGGAGGTCTCCGACCGCACGTGGGACCGCAGTTCGCGCACCGGCTCGCCCGCCGCGCCCTGCGCGTACGAGAGCGTCGCGTCGCTCGTGGTCAGCCGCCCGTACGACTGGGCGTAGCCCAGCGCCGCCGAGGGGTCCGTCTCGTCTTCGGCGACCGCCATCGCATAGCTGGTGGCCTCGTACTGGGGTGCGGCGAGCGCACCGTACGAGAGACCGGACGCGGTGCCGATCAGCACGGAGACGGGCAGCGGCCACCAGTGCGGCAGCCGGGTGAGGGCGGTGCGCAGCCGACGGACGACGACGTGTCGCTGCTGCTCGGGTGAGTCGGTCATGAGAGGGCTCTCCGGTTCGGTGGGGCGGTGTCGAGGGCATACGCGTACACGTCCATCAGGCGCTCGCTGCTGCGCCTGATGTCGTAATGGCCGACGGCCCGGGGCGGCGGCCGGCGGTCCGTGCGGACCTGTATCCGCTGCCGCAGCCGGGCCGTCAGCTCATCGGGGCTCCCCGCGATCCGAGTGGCCCCCGGGGCGTGGGCGGCGGGCAGGTCGTCGATGGCCGGGCAGGCGTCGTGGAGGACGGGCAGTCCGGCGGCGAGCGCCTCCACGGCGGCCAGACCGAAGGACTCCTCCCGGGAGGTGGAGACGAAGACGTCCAGGGCGCTCAGCAGCGCCGGAACGCCCGGGACCGGGCCTTCCCCGTCCTCGTCGCACTCCCCGAGGAACCGGACCCGGTCCACGGCCCCCAGACGCAGGGCCAGCGCGCGCAGCGCCCCGGCCTCCGGCCCGTCCCCGGCCAGCAGCAACCGGGCCTCCGGCAGGGCGGCGACCGCGCGGATCAGCACGTCGAACCGCTTGCCCGGCACCAGCCGGCCGACCCCGCCGACGACGTACGCGTCGTCGGGGATGCCCAGGGCGGCCCGTACGGATGCCCGCCGCTGCCCGTCGAAGCGGAACCGGTCCGCGTCGATGCCGTTGGGCACCAGCCGGATCCGGTCGGCCGGCACCCCCCAGTCCCGCAGCCGCCCGGCCACGGTGGAGGAGACGGCGACGGTCGCCGCGCCCAGGCGCTCGGTCGAGAGGTAGAGGGCACGGATGCCCCGGGTGAGCGGGCGGCCCTCGATCTCGGCGCGCCCCAGGGAGTGTTCGGTCGCGACGGTGGCCCGGGTCCCGGCGAGGCGGGCGGCGATCCTGCCGTACACACAGGCCCGGTACAGATGCGTGTGGACCACGTCGTAACGGCCGTCACGGATCACCCGGGCCAGCCGTCCGACGGCCGACAGGTCCCGGTTGCCGCGCATCCCGAGGTGCGTCACCCGGATCCCGTCGGACCGCAGTTCCTCGGCCACCGCCCCCGGGTTGGTGAGCGTCACGACATCGCACTCGACCGGCAGATGGCGCAGCAGCAGCCGCAACTGCCGCTCGGCGCCGCCGACCCCGAGCCCGGTGATGACGTGCAGCGCCCTCACCGTCCACCGCCCGCCCGCACCGGCGCGACGGTCCGGGAGCCCGCACCGGGCACCGCCACCTGCCGCAGCCCGTGCCGCAGGTCCTTCGCCCACAGCCGCACCCCCCGGTCCGCCTGGCTGATGTGGGTGCGGGGCAGCGCGTACCGGCTGAGCAGCGGACCGGGGGTCAGCGCGCACGCGTAGCCGTAGCCCGCCGCGCGCGCCGCCCGGGTGACCCGGCGGTCGAGGATGCCGTACGGGTAGCAGAAGCCCTCCGGAAGCCTGCCGGTGAGATCGCCGATCAGTTCCCTGCTGTCCGCGGTCTCGCGCCGCAGTTCCTCGTCGGACAGCCCCGTCAGATCCTGGTGGTACAGGCCGTGCGAGCCGACCTCCATGCCGGCGGCGGCGACGCGCCGGACGTCCTCATGGGTGAGCAGCGGCTTGCGCGGGCCCAGCGGGTCCCACTCGTTGACGCCGCCCGGCCGGCCCGGCAGGACGAAGACCGTCGCCCGGAAGCCGTGCTCGCGCAGCACCGGCAGCGCCTCGTCGAGGAAGTCCGCGTACCCGTCGTCGAAGGTCAGCCCGACCAGCCCGCGCCGCCCGGCCGCCCCCGCGCTCAGCAGCTCCGACACGCCCACCCCCGTCAGCCGCCGGCTGCGCAGCCAGGACAGCTGTTCGTCCAGGCGCTCGGGGGAGACGGTGATGCCGTACGGATCGTCGCTCGGGTCCGTCACCGAGTGGTACGTGAGGATCCACGGCTGACGACGGGTGTGCGGGCGGAGCCGGGACGAGGGAGCATCGGCGCAATGTGCCGAGGATTCAGCGGCCATCAAGGAACCTCCGTCGGGTGAGTGCCAGCAGGGACACGACCTCGGGCGAGCGCAGGGCGAGGCCGGTCAGGAAGAACACGGCGGGGACGAGGAGACAACCGGCGGCCAGGCTCAGCACCGGATCGGGGACGAGCGGGGCACAGGCCCAGCCCGCCGCGCCCGCCGCCAGCGCGGCCCCGGTGAGCCGGCCCAGCGAGAGCGCCACGTCCCGCGTCCTGATCGGCACCACCCGGGTGCCGAGGCCCATCAGGAGCAGCAGGGCCGAGGTGCTGATCCCGATCGCGTTGGCGGTCGCGATGCCGTCCACGCCGAAGCGGTACGTCAGCGCGTACCCGGCCCCCATCGTGACCAGCAGCCCGGTCCCCATCGCGAACGCCGGGAACCAGGTCGGCCGCCCGGACGAGAAGAACGGCCGGCTGAGCGCGCCGACCAGACAGTGCCCCAGCAGCCCCAGCGCGTACACCCGCATGACCTGGGCGGTCGACGCGGTGTCGGCGACGTCGAACGCGCCGCGCTGGAAGAGCACCTCGATGATCTGGGGCGCGTAACCGAGGACCACCGCCGCGCCGAGCAGCACGACCATCCCGGCCAGCCCGAGGTCCCGCTCGACCCGCCGCCGGGCCTTCTCGTGCTCCCCGGCGGCCATGGCCTGGGCGACGACCGGGAAGGTCACCGTGCAGATCATCAGCGACAGCACCATCGGCATCTGAGCGACCTTCTGCGCGTAGTTGAGATGCGAGATCGCGCCCGCCGGCAGGGTGGAGGCCAGGAACCGCTCCACCAGCACCTGTGACTGACGGCTCACCACGAACAGCACCACCGGTGCCAGCACCGCGAACCCCAGCAGGGGAGAGGTCCGCGCCGCCCGTCGCCTCAGCCGTCCGAACCGCGGCAGCCGGGGCCGCGCGAGCGGCACCAACTTGAGGAACATGGGGAGTTGGGTGAGGATCATCAGGCCACTGCCCACGGCGACCCCCGCCGCGGCCGCCCGCACCCCCCAGGCCGCGTGCAGGGCCAGCGTCATTCCGATGATGCCGAGGTTGTACGCGACATAGACCCCGGCGGGCGGCAGGAAGCTGCGGTGCGCGCGCAGCGCGGCGCTGAAGTAGCCGGTGATCCCGAAGGTGAGGACGGTGACCGCGGTCAGCCGGGTGCAGTCCACCGCGAGCCGCGGATCGGCGAGCCCCGGGGCGAGTACGCCCACGACCCACGGCGCGCCCGCGATGAGCAGTGCCGCGCCGCCGGAGAGCAGGAGGAACAGGCGGGGGAGCGTGGCCGCCACCAGATCCCGTACGGGGTCGGCGTCCGCCTCCCCTTCGCCGGAGGCACGTCGGGTGAGGGCGAGGCTGAACGCCGGGACGAGCAGGAGCGCCATCCCGTCCTCGATCAGCAGGGTCGCCGCCATCTCGGGCACGGTCCAGGCGATCAGGAAGGCGTCGCTCGCGTCACTCGCCCCGAAGTACCGGGCGATGGCCTGGTCCCGCACCAGGCCCAGGACGGCCGCCACCACGGTCAGCACCGCCGTGGCCGCCGCCGCCCGGGCGAGGAAGGCCCCGAGCCGGGGCGCCTCGCCGCTCGCCGTCTCCGGCGGCGCAGCGGGAGAGCGGGGCCCTTCGGGTCCTGGACCGGGGGCCGGGAGCAGCGGCGGTCCGGCTGCCGCGCCCACCGCGCGGGTCTCGGCCTCCGTGCCCGTACCGGTCTCGCTCATGCGGCGCTCA
Organism: Streptomyces sp. NPDC058576; assembly: GCF_042718715.1. NCBI lineage: Bacteria > Bacillati > Actinomycetota > Actinomycetes > Kitasatosporales > Streptomycetaceae > Streptomyces > Streptomyces sp. NPDC058576. Next base: position 22,400 of record NZ_JBHXPF010000066.1, read on the forward strand.
CCCGGTCCGGCTCGGCCAGCGCCCACCAGGCGGCCAGCCCCAGCACGACACCGCCGAGCACCGTGGTGGGCCCGCCGATGTCCGCGTACAGGAAGTTGACGCTCTGCCAGGTCATCAGGGCCACCGCCACGAGCCCGCAGTCGACGGCGGCGTGGCCGCGCGAGCGGGCGAGGACCAGCCGGCGGATCGCGCCGACCAGGACCGCCGCCCAACTGCCGACGAGCGCGGTCAGGCCGATGAGGCCCTGCTCGCCGAGGACGAGGAGATACATGTTGTGCGGGGAGAGGAGGGCCTGCCGGCGGAACTCCTGGCCCGCCCCGGCGGTGTCGCTGCCCGACGAGAGCCCGATCGAGGCGTGCCCGTCACGGTGGTCGGGGAAGCCCTTGAGGCCGACCCCCGCGGCCGGCTGCTCCCGCCACATCGCGCCCGCCGCGTTCCACATCGCGTAGCGGTCGCTGACCGACCGGTCCGGAGTGCTGGTCACCTGGGTCACGCTCGCGGCCCGGTCCGCGATCAGCTCGGAGCCGATGCCGAACCCGCCGACCAGGACCACCCCCGCCGCGCCGAGCACGGCCAGCGAGGTCAGCGCCTGCCGCCGCCCGGTCAGCGCGAGGGCGACGAGGACCGCGGCGGCCGTGGCGATCCACACGCCCCGGCTGAACGACAGCGTCAGCGGCACGATCAGCGCGACGGTGAGGACGGCGGCGCACGGCCGCAGCCAGGCCGGCGCGTTTCGCGGCGTTCGCAGCGCGCAGGCCGCGGCGGCGAGCAGCCCGTAGGCGACGACGGTCGCCATCCCCATCACATCGCTGGGCCCGAAGGTGCCGACCGCCCGGATGTCCTCGCCCATGTACGAGGCGCCGGTCCCGGTGACGTACTGGTGGACGCCCGTGACGCCCTGGACGACCGCCAGGAGGACGAGCGAGCCGGCGACGATCCGGAACCCGTACGCGTCCTTGAGCAGCAGGACCACCGCGGCCGGCACGAGGACGAAGACCTGGAGATAGCGGACGAGCCCCGGCAGGGCAGCCGCCGGGTCCGCCGCCGTGACCGCGGCCACCGCGAAGCCCACCGCGGGCAGGCCCAGGACCAGCGCGGCGGGGGCGCTCAGCGGGCGGCGGCGCAGATACAGCAGCCGTCCCACGCACACCAGCACCGCGATCCCCGAGGCCACGTCGGCCGGGCCGCCCCCGCCCGAGTTCCCGTAGGGGAGGGCGGGCAGCAGGACGGTCGCGATCAGCGGCAGCAGCGGCCAACGGCCGCGCCAACCGGCCCACCGGGAACGGGGGACGGCGGCGGGCTCGGCCACCGGTGACGGGACGGGCGGGGTCAGGACAGCGGCCATGGTCAGCTGCCTCCGAGCCGGAACAGGGAACCCGCGGTCCGCGCCAGCACGCACGCGTCCTGCCACAGCGACCAGGTCTCGATGTAGTGGTTGTCGAAGCGGGCCCGCTCCTCGATCGAGGTGTCGCCGCGCAACCCGTTCACCTGGGCCAGCCCCGTGATGCCCACGGGCATCCGGTGGCGGGCCTGATAGCCGGGATGGGCGCGGCTGAACTGCGCCACGAAGAAGGGGCGTTCGGGGCGGGGGCCGACCATGCTCATGTCGCCGCGCAGGACGTTCCAGAGCTGCGGCAGCTCGTCCAGGGACGTCCGGCGCAGCGCGCGGCCGACGCGGCTCATCCGCCCGTCGGAGGCGACGTTCCAGCGCGTGGCCGACTCCTGGACGTCGGCGGGCCGCAGCGTACGGAACTTCAGCAGGACGAAGGGGCGTCCGTGCCGGCCGACCCGCTCCTGCCGGAAGATCACGCCCGGCCCGTCGGAGAGCCGCACGGCCAGCGCGCAGGCCGCCATCACCGGGGCGGCCAGCACCAGGGCGACCGCGGCCAGGACGCCGTCCATCGCCCGCTTCACCCCGTGGCCGAGGGGACGGTTCGTCCCGTCGTGCAGCGGCTGGGCGGTGAAGCCCCACAGATGGTCCGGGCGGCCCGGCGCCGTGGGTCCGGCGGCGACGCCGGGCCCGGTGATCAGCCACACCCGGCAGCCGTGCCCGGTGAGGAGGGTGAAGAGAGCGGCGCCGTCCGGGGTGGCCTCGGGCGGGGCCGTGAACACCGCGTGCCGCACGCTGTTCTGCACCACGGCCCGCCCCACCTCCTGGGGCGACCCCAGGACCGGCAGCGGCACGGCGTCGGATTCCGTCTCCTGCTGCTCGTCCCCGGCCGCCGGGGCGGTGACCAGACCGACCGGCCGCAGCCCGTACCCGGGGTGGTCGTAGAGCGCCGCCGTCACCTGACGGGCCAGCGGCCCCTGGCCCACGACCAGCGTGGACAGCGGGCGGCGGACGGCGGACCGCCGCCGCGCCCGGTGGACCGCCGCACGTCCGGCGCAGGTCAGCGCGGTCTGCGTAGCGGCCCCGTACACCAGCACCGCCCAGCCGAACGCCTGCTGCGGGGCCCAGGCGTCCAGCACCTCCATGGTCACGTACCACTGGAGGAGAGTGAGGCCGAGGAGCGCGGGCAGTTCGGTCAGGACCGAGGGGGACAACCGCATCCGGTACAGGCCGCGCCAGGCGAAGAGCAGCACCTGCGCCGCCGCCTGGACGGCCGGCAGCAGCCAGGGCCACGCGACCGGGACGACCAGGGCGAACGTCACGGCGGGGGCCAGGACGTCCACGCACAGCAGCGGCGCGAGCCTGCCGTACCGGACGCCCCGCCGCTCGCCCGGCCGCACCTGCGCACCACCACCGCTTCTTCGCGGCGGATGAACCGTGTGAGCCTGCACGGCTGTTGCCTGGCCGGCTCCGGGAACCGGTGCACTCTCCATCGTCATCGCTCGGTGCGCTTCCTCGTCGTGGGACAGGACATGCCGACAAGTTCCTCGTACAGACCGGCGACCGCTCCCGCGGTCCGTCGGACGTCGAAGGCCGCCCGGGTGTGGCGCAGGGCCCGGTGGGACACCGCCTCGCGCAGGTCCGGGTCGGTGAGCAGGGCGGTCAGCGCCGCCGCCAGCGCCGACGGATCCTCCGGTGGTACGAGACAGTGATCCTCGTGGCCGGGCGGCAGGCTCTCCCGGGCGCCGTTCACATCGGTCATCACGACGGCGCGGCCACAGGCCATCGCCTCCAGCGGGGCCAGTGCCATGCCTTCCCAGCGGGAGGGCAGCACGAGCACGTCCGCCGCGTGGATCCACGGCCGCACGTCCTCGCAGGCTCCGGTGAACAGCACGCCCGGCGGGGCCGATTCCTCAAGACCCGCCCGGTCGGGCCCGTCGCCCACCAGGACCAGCCGGGCCCGGGGCACCCGCATCCGCAGCCAGGCCCGCAGCAGGACGTCCTGGCCCTTCTGCCGGGTCAGCCGGCCGACGCAGACGACCAGCTGGGCGTCCCGGTCCATGCCCTCCAGTAAGGGCAGCGAGGCGCGGGCCTCCGTCCGGACCGTGCGGTCGCCGGGGCGGAAGCGGTCGAGGTCGATGCCGTTGTGGATGACCGACCAGCGGGCGGCGATGCCCGCCTCCAGCCCGGTGCGGCGCTCCGACTCGCTGACGCAGAGGATGTGATCGGCCCAGCGCGCGCCGAACCGCTCCCAGCCGAGCGCGAGTTGCGCGGTGCGCCCGCCGACCGCCTCGAACGACCAGGCGTGCGGCTGGAACACCGTGGGGACCCGGCCGCGTACGGCGATCCGGCCCGCCAGTCCCGCCTTGGCGCTGTGCGCGTGCACCACGTGCGGGCGGCTCGCGCGGACGATCCGGCGCGCGGCCGCGACCTCACCGGCCAGCCGCGGCCCGGGGGCACGGGTGGCGGACCAGCCGTGGACCTCGGCACCCGCTGCCGCCGCCCGGAGGGCCAACGGACTCCCGGGCGGGCAGGCCACCACGGGGCGCAGTCCGGCACCTGCCTGGGCCCTGACGAGATCGGTGACGACCCGGGCCACTCCGCCGTCCACGGGCTGAACCAAATGAAGGACCGTCAATTGTCTTTCTTCAGTACGACGCATGTGCAGCACGCACGGCTCTCTTCGCTCAATCCGGTGGGCCTAAAGCCGAAGTGCACTTTGGCAGAGTTGTGGCGAAATCGTGCGTGTGACTCGCTCATACGACCACATGGGGATTACGCACGCGGGAGGGCCGTTCGAGTGATCGGGCGACCGATCTGCGCAGTTGCTGAGGAACGTCGCCGAACTGCTGGTGAAAGGGCCTGCGGGGGCTCTCGTACGGAATTGCGCGGGTGTTCCGTGTCTATCGGGCCGGTTATACGCTCAGCTTTTTCCCGGCCTGGCGCACTAAGCCGATCGGCGCACCGGATGGCGGCACCATCTATCGGTCGGTCAGGCCGGTCAGGCCGTTTTCGCGGTGGTGACGGCGGCGGTGAAATCGACGTTCGCGGCGCGGGCGACGATCTCCACCTCGTCGCCCAGAGCCCATTCCGCGACCCGCGACGCCATCGCGGCCGGGACCACGTCGCTGATGTCCGGCGCGGCCGGGATGTCGTACGTGGCGTGGGCGTCGTGCGGCAGGACGACCCGGTAGTCCCGTTCCAGAGCCCGGCGGGCGGTGGCGAGCACGCACATCTCCGACATCACCCCGCACACGGCGAGCGCCCGGACGCCCGCCGCCGCCAGGACGGAGCCCAGGGGCGTCTCCTCGAAGCCGTCGTCCTCACTCTTGCGGATCACGGTCTCTGCGGGCCCGGTGCGCACGGGCAGGTGCAGCTCCCACCCGGGCGTCCCCGGCTCGTCGGGCTCTCCGGCCGGGCCGTCGTTCTGCAGGTGGACGACGAGCGCCCCGGCCTCCCGGGCCCGACCGAGCAGACCCGTCACCCGGTCCAGCAGCCGGGTCGCGTCGGGCACGGCGGCGTCACCCGCGACGAACGCCGACTGGACGTCGATGACGAGCAGGGCCGTGACGGGGGCGGGGCGGTCGGTCATTCCGGGGAGTCCTCACGTCGTCACGGCGGCGGGTGCGCGGGCGGACGCCCGCGGCCGGAGTCCATCGTGCCGGACGCCGGACGCCGGACGCCGGTCAGCCGGTCGCCGGTCGCGGGTCAGCCGGTGCGGTCCACGAGATACGGGATCAGCGTGAGCAGATCCCCACGGGCCTCCTCGGCCAGCGGCACCCGGTCCAGACAGGCCCGGGCCGCGGCCAGGTGCTCGTGCGCCTCGGCGATCGCCGCCCGGCGCCCGCCGGCCTCGTCGATCAGCGCGGCCGCCCGGCGCGCCGCCGCGTCGTCGAGCGGCCCCGTGGAGGTGAGCAGCGCGTCGAGGCGCCGGGCCGCGGGGTGGTCGGCGGACAGCGCGGCGAGCACCGGGTACGTCTTCTTGAGCCGCCGCAGATCGCTGTGCACCGGCTTTCCGGTCACCTGCGGATCGCCCCAGATCCCGAGCAGGTCGTCCACCGCCTGGAACGCCACCCCCACATGCCGTCCCGCCAGGTCCAGCGCCTTGGCGGTGCTCGCCGGAGCGCCTGCCAGCACCGCGCCCAGGGCGGCCGCGCAACCGAGCAGGGAGCCCGTCTTGTGGGTGGCCATCGCCCGGTACTCGTGCGGCAGGACCGCCCCCGGCCCGGACCACGGCCGGGACTCGAAGAGCAGGTCCTGCGCCTGACCGTGCACCAGATCGCCCAGCGCGCCCGCCAGTTGCCGCACCGCGGCAGGTCCGCCCGGCCCCGGAGCCTCCGCGAGCGTGGACACGGCCAGCGCGAACAGCGCGTCCCCCGCGAGGACCGCCGGGCCCGTGCCGTACGCCTTCCACACCGTGGGCCGGCGGCGACGGGTCTCGTCGCCGTCCATGATGTCGTCGTGGATGAGGGAGAAGGTGTGGATCAGCTCGACGGCGACCGCGCCGAGCACCCCGTCCTCGCCGCTGCCGCCCGCGGCCTCGGCGCCGAGCACCGCGAGCGCCTGGCGGACCCCCTTGCCCTGGGATCCGGGCACCGGTTCGCCGCCGGTGCCGCGCCAGCCCAGCGAGAAGGCCGCCGTCTCCGCGTGCCAGGGGTGCAGCCGGGCCACCGACTCCACCAGGGCCGGGCGCACCAGCTCGCGGCACCGGTCCAGTATCTGCGGCGCGCTCGCCCGGCGGGTCGTGGAGAGTGTCATCGGCGGTCGGCCCTCTCGTCTGCCGGGCGCTGTTCCACGCCGAGTTCGGCGTACGCCTTCTCGACCATCTCCCGGGCGTTGAGCAGCCCGATCCGGTCGAGCCTCCCGCGCAGTTCGTCCAGCTCGGCGGCGGTGGCGTCGCGGTCCCGGCCGAGCCTGGCCCGGGCCTTGACCAGGCCGAGCGAGGCCAAGGCCTCGCCCCGGGGCTCGTCCATTGCGCGGAACTCGTCGAGCGCCTGCTCGTAGACCGCGCGTGCCTCCTCGTACCGCCCGGCGCGGAACAGCACGTTGGCCCGCATCTTGTGGTTGTACGCCAGGGCGCTGGAGAGGTTCATCTCGCTGCAGGTGACCTCGGCCTCGGAGAGCAGGCCGAGCGCCCGGGCGGTCGCGCCGTCCCGGAGGGAAACGATGTCGGCGATGCCGCGCAGCGCCCAGGCCCGGCCCCGCCGGTCGTCCGCGTCACCGGCCAGGACCGCCGCCTCCTCGAACATCTCCAGAGCCGAGTCCAGTGAACCGGTGTTGCGGTGGATCTGCGCGATGCCCTCCAGGGCCCAGACGGTGTGCCGGGCCTCCCCCCGGGCGCGGGCCTCGGCCAGCAGCTGTTCGTGCAGCGTCGCGACGGTCGCGTAGTCGCCCTGGATCCGTCCGGTCTCGGCGAGGCCGGCCAGCGAGTAGCCCCGGGCCACCACGTCGCCGCCCCGTTTCCCCAGCTCCGCGGCGAGACCGAGCAGCCGGAACGCGAGGCGCAGCGACCCGCGTTGACGCGCCAGCGTGCCGCCGCTCCACAGTGCCCAGGCCATCGCCCCGGTGTTCCCGGCCGACCGCGCGGCCCGGTAACTGGCCTTCCAGGCCCGGTCGGCCTCCGCCACCTGTCCGAGCCTGCGGTGCGCCTCGGCCACGGCGAGGCCGGAGCGCGCCACCTCCTCCTGCGATCCGGAGAGCTCGGCCTGCCTCAAGTGGCGCACGCCTTCGGCCAGTACGTCGGTGAGGGAGGCGTTCACCGACATCTTGGTGAGCGCTCCCTGGTACTCGGGCGCCAGTGCCTTGGTCTGCATGGGTGCCTTTCGCGCGGTGCCGGGACCGCACCGAGGGTGACTATACCGTCCGTGTATACATGGGGGGTATAGTCGGCCGGTCGTGCGGGCCCGGCTCATGTGGGGGTTGGACGCCGCTCGTCACGCGCGGCGAACCGTTCTGTCATTGATCAAGACGGCAGTCGGGCGCGGAGGGTTGCTCGGGCGGCCCAGGTCTCTCCGGGCCGCCTCGCGCAGCCGTCGTTACGCCCTTCCCGTACGCCGCAGTCGGTGACGCACCGCCCGCCGTGCCACCGGGCCCAGCTCGTCCAGCACCCCGGCCAGCTCGGCGAGCCGCTCCAGTGCCTCGAAGGCGCCCCCGGCCCCCGTGGGGTCGACGCCCTCGTACATCTCCAGGCCCACGAAAGCCCCGGTCACGGCGCGCGCCAGGCCCACCGGGTCGGCGAACTCGCCCAGCGGCGAGTCCGCCAGGATCCGGACGAGGACCTTCTCGATCTCGGCGGTCCACAGATCGAGCCCGGCCGCGGTCGCGGGCGCCAGCCGCGGCTGGGTCTGGGCTCCCGCGAGCATCTGGGCCAGGAAGGCGACGTGGCCGCCGGCCCGCTCCTCCTCGTGCAGCTCGCGCCCGCACCGCAGCAGTTCGGCCAGGGTGGTCACGGCGGCGAGCCGGTCGCGGTGGCGGGCCACCCGCTGCTCGGCGCCGTACCGGCAGGCCGCCGCCAGCAGTTCGTCGACCGAACCGAAGTGGTAGAAGACCAGGGCCTGGTTGACCCCGGCCGAGGCCGCCACCGAGCGGGCCGAGGTCTTGGCGATCCCCTGTGCGGCGAGGGTGCGCAGCGCGCCCTCAAGAAGCTTCGTCCGGGTGTCCGCCCCCACCGCGCCCTCCGTCATGCCCGCGCCTCTTCGCGGACCGGGCGCAGACCGGCCCGTACGCCGTGGCGCAGGGCGTCGACATAGCGGGCGCGGAACGTGCCCTCGTACCCGAACAGCGGGCCGAAGCGGCGGTTGGTCACCGTGACCCGGACGCGGAAGCGGCCCGTGGCGTCGTCGAAGGACTCCCGGACCTCGGCGTCGCCGCCGATCAGGTCCGGGACCCGCAGGTCGAAGGGCCCCTCGCGGAAGCGGTGCTCCCCGGAACGGATCAGCAGCGAGCCGTCGGGCTCCGCGGTCAGCCGCAGGTCGGTGGCCAGGTGCTGGTGGGTGCCGAGGTAGTCCAGTACGCAGGACCGCTCGGGGCTGTGCACCATCGTGGCGTCGAAGCGGCGCGGCCCGCCCGGCAGGGCGAAGGTCCGGACGAAGGTCACGGTCTCCCGGCCGTGGGAGTCGGTGTACGGCACGTTCTCGATGGTGAACGGGACATCGCGGCCGCTCCTCGGCACCAGGATGTTGCGGGTGGCGCCGAGCGCGAGGAACGGCTTCACGAACGCCCGGCCGTGCCAGATCCGGTCCATGGAACCGCGCCCCACGCACGCCTCGCCGCTCTCCAGCCCGACCGAGAAGCGGCGTCGCAGCTGAGGGTGGAGCCGCTCGAAGTCGTCTCCCATGGCGCGGGCGAATATCGAGGTCACGGGCGCTCCAGACGGGCGAGGACGGACGGGGCGGCGGCCGGGCGGCCGGGTGGTCTGCGCAGGCAGCGCCGGGCGGCGGGCGTGAGAGGGGACGGGGGCGCCAGCAGTGCGGCCAGGGCGGCCGGCAGCACCACCGCCGGGCCGAAGGGGAGGGCCACCGCCAGGAGGAGAATCCGTGTCAGCACCTCCGCCAGGGCGTGCGTCAGCGAGCGGGCCGGGCTGATGTCGCGCTCGCACCACAGGCGCAGCCGGTCGAAGGACCAGGCGGTCGCCCACCCCATCAGCGGCCGGAACACCACCCGGTCCGCGATCGCGCCGAAACGGCCCCAGCGGGTCCGGTAGTCGTAGCCGGTCAGGAAGCGGATGCCGTCGGCGGTGGGGACGTAACGCCAGTAGCCGCTGCCCTCGGCCAGCAGCGACAGCCGCTCCGACGAGGCGAACCGCAGGGCGGAGACCCGCTCGCCGTCGGCCCGCTCCCGCTCGCCCACGCTCGTCCCGGTCCCCGCCACGGTCAGGAAGGGCAGCACCCGGGTCGCGTACCGGAACCGCTGGGCGGAGCCCGCCGGGCCGGGCAGTGGGCTGATCTCGGTGAAGCGCAGATCCCACCGCTGATGGAGAGCGGAATCCTGGGTGCGTTCCCACAGACGCTCCGGATCGGTACGGATCAACGCCTCGATGTACAGCCCCATACATGCCCCCGGGTCGTCACACGTGTTTGAGCGAGTGCTCAGGTCCTCCCGTGCGCCAGGACGCTACCAGAGGGTGTTGAGCAGTCGCTCAACACCCTCGAACGGCGGTCCCGACGGGCGAAGGGACCGCTGCCGGGCTCGAATGGACGGGTGACGGCGCCCCCGGACGACTGCCTTGCCCGTAACGAGTGGATCTGCGGGGCCTACCTCTCCAGCCGCCGCGATATCCTGGTGGACGCGGTGCTGCAACACCTCCAGCTGACGGCCGCCTCGGTCGCCATCGCCCTCCTGCTCGCCGTTCCCCTGGCGCTCGCCGCCCGCCGGTGGCGCTGGGCGGCCGGCCCGGTGCTCGGGCTGACGACGATCCTGTACACGATCCCGTCCCTGGCGATGTTCTCGCTCCTGCTGCCGTTGTACGGACTCTCCGCCGCGCTGGTGATCGCCGGGCTCGTCCTCTACTCCCTGACGCTGCTCGTCCGCAACATCCTGGCCGGGCTCCGGGCCGTCCCCGAGGAGACCCGGCAGGCCGCGCGCGGCATGGGCTACGGGCCGCTGCGCCTGCTGCTCGCCGTGGAGCTGCCGCTCGCGCTGCCCACCGCGATGGCCGGGCTGCGCATCGCCACCGTCTCCGCGGTCTCCCTGGTCACCGTCGGGGCGATCGTCGGCCACGGAGGGCTCGGCAACCTCATCTACTCCGGCATGAACACCTTCTTCAAGGCTCAGGTGCTCACCGCGTCCGTGCTGTGCGTCGTCATCGCCGTCGCCGCCGACCTGCTGCTCCTGGGAGTGGGACGGCTGCTGACCCCCTGGACCCGGAGGCAGGCGTGAACACCCTCACCGACACCTGGTCCTGGCTCACCACCGCCGCCCACTGGTCCGGCCCCGACGGCGTCTGGAACCGGCTCGGCGAACACCTCTACCTCACCGCGGTCTGCCTGCTCATCAGCTGCCTGATCGCGCTGCCCGTCGCCCTGGTCCTGGGCCACCTCGGCAAGGGCGGCGCGCTCGCCGTCAACCTCTCCAACATCGGCCGGGCCGTGCCCACCTTCGCCGTGCTGGTCCTGCTGCTCCTCACCCCCATCGGCTCCTACGGCCAGTGGTCGACGATCACCGCGCTCGTCCTGTTCGCCGTGCCGCCGCTCCTCACCAACGCCTACGTCGGGATGCGCGAGGTCGACCGGGACGTCGTCCGGGCCGCCCGGGGGATGGGCATGACCGGCCGCCAGCTGCTGCTGGGCGTGGAACTGCCGCTCGCCCTGCCCCTGATCCTCACCGGCGTGCGGATCGCCGCCGTGCAACTGGTCGCCACCGCCACCCTCGCCGCACTCGCGGGCGGCGGGGGACTGGGCCGGATCATCACCGCCGGGTTCAACCTCGCCTCCACCCCGCAGGTGGTCGCCGGGGCGATCCTGGTGGCCGCCTTCGCCCTCCTCGTCGAGAGCCTGTTCGAGGCCGGACAGCGCCTCGCCCCGCAGCGCGGACGGCGGACCGCATGAGCCGCGCCCGCCGGGTCCTGGCCGCGCTGACCCTCCTCGCCGCCACCGCCTGCGCCACCGGCCCGTCGCTGGAGAGCCAGGGCGAAGTCACCGCTCCGCCCGGCGACAGCAGGGAACTCACCGTCGGATCCGCCGGATTCACCGAGAGCGACCTGCTGGCCCAGATGTACGCCCTGCTCCTGGAGGACGCCGGATACTCCGCCGACATCATCTCCGTCACCAACCGGGAGATCTACGAACCCGCCCTGGAGAACGGCCAGATCGATGTCGCACCGGAGTACGCGGCGACCTTCGCCGACTGGCTGAACGCCAAGGCCAACGGCGCCGACGCGCCGCCCGTCGGCTCACCCGACCTCGCCGCCACCATGAAGGCGCTCCGCGCGCTCGCCGCCCCGCGCGGACTCACCGTGCTCGACCCCGGCCGGGCCGTCGACCAGAACGCCTTCGCGGTCACCGAGGCCTACGCGAGGGAGCACGGCCTGAAGACCCTCAGCGACCTCGGCGCCGCGAAACTGCCCGTACGGCTGGCGGCGGGCGACGAATGCGTGCAGCGGCCCTACTGCGCCCCCGGCCTGCGCGAGACGTACGGCATCGACGTGGTCGCCGTCGACCCGAAGGGCGTCGGCACGACCCCCTCCAAGCAGGCGGTCCAGAGCGGTCAGGACCAGATGGTCCTGACCACCACGACCGACGCCACCCTCGACCAGTTCGGGCTGGTCCTGCTGGAGGACGACAAGAACCTGCAGAACGCGGACTACGTCGTCCCGGTCGTCAACCGCGCCCGCGCCGGGAGCGCCGGGGTGCGCGACGCCCTCGACCGGCTCAACACCGTGCTGACGACCGCCGACCTGGCGTCGATGAACGAACAGGTCGACAGCTGGCGCAGGCTGCCGGAGGACGTCGCGCGTACCTACCTGGAGTCGAAGAGGCTCCTCCCGGGGGACTGAACCGCCCGCAGCTCAGGAGGCGGTCGGAGCGGTCGGGGCGGGTGCCGCCGGAGGCCAGGGCACCTCGGCCAGCAGCGGCAGGATGTGCTCCTCCTCGTAGTCGAGGTGGGCGGTCAGCTCCTGCGTCATCCGGGCCAGTTCGGCACGGAAGCGGTCCGGTTCCGCGATGGCCACGTCGGCCAGCAGCGCCGCGAGCGCCGACTGCACGGCCCCGATGGAGCGGTGCTCCTCCCGCAGCCGGTCGAAGACGTCCGCCACATGGGGGTGGTGGCCCTCCATCGTGGGGAACATGTGCCCGTCCTCGGCCGTGTGGTGGAACTCCAGCGCCTGGCAGAACGCCAGGCAGCGCTGCCGGATCTGCAGCCCGAGACCGGGTGCGGGCGGTTCGCCCGTACCCGGGTGGGCGGCCCGCGCGGCGAAGTGCGCCTCCGTCTCCTCGTGCACGTGACGCAGTTGGCCGCGCAGCCAGGTGTGCACCTCCACCAGCTTGTCGGCGAGCGAGGCGACCGGGGGAGCCGTCGCGTCGGGGTCGGGGAGTTCCAGCACCACGACCGGCAGCACCCGGTCCGTGGCGTGCTGGTATTCCGCGTATCCGGGCGCCTCGGCGAGGACCCGGGCGAAGAGTTCGTCGCGCCGGGCCCCTTCGGCCGGTACGGCGAGGGACTCGAACTCCTCGTCCCCCAGCTCCACCCGCACGGTGGGGTGGGCGAGGAGGTTGCGGTACCAGTCGGGGTGGAGCGGTGAGCCGAGGTTGGAGGCGACGACGAGGAGCCGGGGGCCGTCGCGGACGTAGCCGAGCGGCGTCGTGTGCTGCTTGCCGGAGCGCGCGCCGGTCGTCGTCAGCAGCAGGAGGTCGGAGCCCTCGAAGGGGCCGCCGACCCTCCCGCCGTTGGCACGGAACTCGGCGATGACGGAGTGCTGGAATGTCTGGGGCATGGAGGTTCTGGGTCTCCCAAAGGATTGCGGGCAGGCGAGGGCCCCGGCGTCGCGGAGTGTCCGCCGCGAGGCGTTCAAGGGCGGAGATGCTCAGAGGCAGGGGGCGATGAGTGGACTCACGGCGTCATCCCTGGAAGAAGGTGCTGGCTTGACTGCCGGCCGGCCCAGATCTCTTTGGCCGACGTCACGCCGCACACACAGCATCAGAACCCGGGCCGCTCGTCCCTGTCAACCTCGGGAGGGGCACGTCGGGGTGGGGCAACGCGAGGGCGGGCAACGCGGGGAAAACGCGTTGCCCGCCCGTCGGAAGCCTGCGACGCTTCCGGCCATGCCCGCTGAACAACAGACACTTTCGCCGCCGTCGCAGAGCCCTCGCACGCACAGCGTGGAGGCGCTCTTCTCGCACGGCCGCCTCGTCGCGATCCCGCGTAAGGAGGCCCGGCGGGAGCAGTTGCTCACGCACCTCGCCGACACGCTGTTCGAGCGCGAGCGCTCGTACACCGAGCGCGAGGTGAACGAGGCGCTGCTCACCGTCCACGAGGACTGTTCCGCGCTGCGCCGCCACCTCGTCGTGGCGGGGCTGCTGGTCCGGCCCCGGGACGGCAGCAGCTACCGCCGAGGCCGCTGAACAGCGCTGGAGCCGGCCATCGCAACGGCTCGGTGAAGAAGGTCAGTTGAGGGTGTCGGGGTCCGGGCCGGTGCGCATGCCCCGGTCCAGTCCCGCGATGGTGTTCATCTCCTCGGCCGACAGCTCGAAGTCGAAGACGTCGATGTTCTGCCGGATCCGCTCGGGCGTGACCGACTTGGGGATCACGATGTTGCCGAGCTGGAGGTGCCAGCGCAGCACCACCTGGGCCGGGGACTTGCCGTGCCGCTCCGCTACGGAGACCAGGGCCTCCTCCTTGAGGAGGGCGCCCTGGGCCAGCGGGCTCCAGGCCTCGGTGGCGATGCCGTGCCCGGCGTGGAAAGCGCGCAACTCGCCCTGCTGAAGGCCCGGGTGCAGCTCGACCTGGTTGACGGCGGGAACGAGCGAGCCCGTCGCCAGCAGCCGGCTCAGGTGGGCGGGCTGGAAGTTGGAGACGCCGGCCGCGCGGATCCGGCCGTCGGCGGCCAGCTTCTCCAGGGCGCGCCAGGACTCCGGGTACAGGTCGTGGGCGGGCGTCGGCCAGTGAATCAGGTACAGGTCGACGTGGTCGAGGCCGAGCTTGGCCAGGCTCGCGTCGAACCCGGCGAGCGTGGCCTCGTAGCCCTGGTCGGCGTTCCACAGCTTCGTGGTGACGAACAGCTCCTCGCGGGGGATCCCGGAGGCGGCCAGCGCGCGGCCCACGCCGACCTCGTTGCCGTAGATCGCCGCGGTGTCGATGGACCGGTAGCCGGCCTCCAGCGCGGCGGAGACGGCCGCGGTGGTCTCGTCGTCGGGCACCTGGAAGACGCCGAAGCCGAGCTGGGGGATGGTCACGCCGTTGTTGAGCGTGACGGTGGGAACGGTGGACATGTGAGGGGCCTTCCGGTGGAACGGTGTACGCCGATACCGACGGCGCACGACGTTTACAAGCGTCCACAATAATTGCGCACGCGGGTTATATGCAAACGCGGGCGAGTTGGCGTGGCCGTGCCTACGCGTCCGCCACCGAGTCGAACTCCACCTCTTCGCGCCCCACGCCCTGAGCGTCGGCGTCCACCGACCGGCGCAGCGCCTCGTGCAGCTTCGCCGGAGTGAGTACTCCCAGGAACCGGGCCCCGTCCAGCACCGCCACCCACCCCGCGTCGTGCTGGAGCATCTCGCTGAACGCCTGCTTCAGCGGGGCGCCGACCGGCACCCACGCGTCCATCCGGCGGGCCAGCGTGCCCACAGTCTCCTGCTCCCCGGCGCCTCGCACCGCGTCCGCCGACACCCAGCCGTGCAGCTCGCCCGAGCCGTTCAGCACCACCGCCCAGCGGGCCCCCGCCGCCGTCAGCCGGGCCGCCGCCCCCCGGGCCGGCTCGTCCAGCCGGGCCACCGGCGGCTCCTCCAGGTCCTCCGGCTCGATCGCGGTGACCGACAGCCGCTTCAGCCCCCGGTCGGAGCCCACGAACCGGGCCACGTACGGGGTCGCCGGGGTGCCGAGCACGGCGGCCGGGGTGTCGAACTGCTCGATGCGCCCCTCCCCGTACACCGCGATCCGGTCACCCATGCGCACCGCTTCCTCGATGTCGTGGGTCACCATGAGCACCGTCTTGCGCACCCGCTGCTGGAGGGCCAGGAACTCGTTCTGCAGCCGCTCCCGCACCACCGGGTCCACCGCCCCGAACGGCTCGTCCATCAGCAGCACCGGCGGATCCGCCGCGAGCGCCCGGGCCACCCCCACCCGCTGCCGCTGGCCGCCGGAGAGCTGCGCGGGATAGCGCGAGCCGTACGTCTTCGGGTCCAGGCCCACCAGGTCCAGCAGCTCCGCCGCCCGCTCCCGGGCCCGGGAACGCTTCCAGCCGACCAGCGCCGGGACGGTCGCCGTGTTGTCCAGGACCGTGCGGTGCGGAAAGAGGCCGACCTGCTGGATCACGTAGCCGATCCGGCGGCGCAGCGTCACCGGATCGACCCCGGCGATGTCCTCGCCGTCCACCAGGATCCGGCCCGAGGTCGGCTCGATCAGCCGGTTCACCATCATCATCGTGGTCGTCTTGCCGCAGCCGGAGGGCCCCACCAGGGTCACCAGCTCGCCCTCCGCCACCTCGAAGGACAGCCCGTCGACCGCCGTCGTCCCGTCCGGATAGACCTTGCCGACCTGCTCGAACCGGATCATGTCTGCACGCTAGGAGCGCCCCGGGCGCACCGCACACGGGCCGGGACCGTCCGGGGCACGGCTCTCTTGGCCGTACGGGTACGGCTCCCGCGGCCGTACGGGCACGGGAACCGCGGTCCTACGGGCGTGCCCCCTTCGCCGGACCGGTGCGCTCGTGTGCTGGACTGGCGCTTTCGCCCGGATCGGCCAGCACCCCGGATCAGGAGTTCCCGTGAGCAGTTACCGGCAGCCCGGCGTCGTCCTCACCGACCGCCGCTTCACCGTGCCCCTCGACCACAGCGACCCCGGCGGCGAGCAGATCGAGGTCTACGGCCGGGAAGCGGTCGCCGCCTCCCGCGCCGGTGAGGAACTGCCCTGGCTGGTCTATCTGGAGGGCGGCCCCGGCTTCGGCGCCCGCCGGTTCGTCGGCACGGAGGCCTGGCTCGGCCGCGCCCTGAGCGAGTTCCGGGTGCTCCTCCTCGACCAGCGCGGAACCGGCCTCTCCACCCCGGCCAACCGGCAGACCCTGCCGCTGCGCGGCGGCCCGCGCGAGCAGGCCGACTACCTCGCCCACTTCCGCTCCGACGCCATCGTCCGCGACTGCGAACTGATCCGGCCGCTGCTCACCGGCGGAGCGCCCTGGACGGTCCTCGGCCAGTCCTTCGGCGGCTTCTGCGCCGTCCGCTATCTCTCCGCCGCCCCGGAGGGGCTGAAGGAGGTCCTGATCACCGGCGGCTTGCCCTCCCTGAACGCGCACGCGGACGACGTCTACCGGGCCGCGTACCCGCGCATCGAGCGGAAGGCCGCCGCGCACTACGCCCGCTATCCGCAGGACGTCGAGCGCGCCCGCGCCATCGCCGCGCACCTCGCCGAACACCGGCCCGAGAGCGCCGGACACCGGCTCACCCCCGAGGGCTTCCAGT
Organism: Streptomyces sp. NPDC058576; assembly: GCF_042718715.1. Taxonomy (NCBI): domain Bacteria; kingdom Bacillati; phylum Actinomycetota; class Actinomycetes; order Kitasatosporales; family Streptomycetaceae; genus Streptomyces; species Streptomyces sp. NPDC058576. The sequence goes on from NZ_JBHXPF010000066.1 coordinate 38,840, forward strand.
CGCTCGGCATCATGCTCGGCGTCGGCAACGGCAGCCACCAGCTCCACTACCTGCTGGAGAACGCCTTCGTCCGCACCCCGGGCGCCACCGAACTCTCCGACACCTTCCAGGAGGCGATGCGCACCGCCGCCTCCTTCGCCGGGCACCCGCTGTACGCGCTGCTGCACGAGGCCATCTACGGCCAGGGCGAGCGCGCCACCGCCTGGGCCGCCGAGCGCGTACGGGCCGAGTTCCCGCAGTTCGACGCGGCGACCGCGCTGGCGGGCGACGGCCCCGTCCTCTTCACCGGCGAGACCATCCACCCCTGGCACTTCGACGTCGACCCGGCGCTGCGACCGCTGCGCGAGACCGCCGAGCTGCTGGCGCGGCGCACCGACTGGCCGGTGCTGTACGACCCCGAGCGGCTCGCCGCCAACGAGGTCCCGGTCGCGGCGGCCGTCTACCACGACGACATGTACGTCGACACCGCGGACTCGCTGCGCACGGCGGCGGCGATCCGAGGGCTGCGGACCTGGGTGACGAATGAATACGAGCACGACGGGGTGCGGGCGGGCGGTCCCCGGGTCCTGGACCGGCTGCTGGCCCTGGTGCGCGACGAGGCCTGACCGGCCGGGTCCCGCGCGTCCGCCCGGGGGCCGGGCCGGGTCCGCGACCACCCCGGGGCGGTCGCGGAC
>NZ_JBHXPF010000067.1:0-39445 GCF_042718715.1 Streptomyces sp. NPDC058576
GCTATTCAGGAGTCGGCGACCCCCGAGTTCTTCACCGCATATTTCGTCGGCTGCGTCTGTTGTGTATACGAGACAGGCCCCGCAGACGATCAGCAGCGCGGCCGCGCGGTCACGCGCGACGGGCAGGGTACGCGTCACGGTCGGGTCGGCGTCGCCGTTGACCGCGACGACGACCACGGGCCGGGACCGGGCCCGGTCCGCCGCGGAGACGTCGGCGAAGAAGACGTCGTCGCCCGCGTCGTGCTGGGCCCAGTACGCGGCTTCGCCGAAGGACAGCTCGTGGGCGGCCCACGGGTGCTGTTCGCCGGTGGTGAGCACCAGGATGTCGCCCGGTGCACGACCGGAGTCCAGCAGCAGGTCGACGGCTTCCTCGGCCGCGTCGAGTGCGCCGGCGGCCGGGGCCGGGATCAGCTGGATCTGCGGCGCGGAACGATTCTCCGTCGGCTCCGGGCGGGCGGGTGCCGCGGGAGCCGGCGCCGCAGCGGCGGGTGCCACGGGGGCGGGGTGGGCGCGCTGCGCCGGGGGCGCGGGGCGCGCGGGGCCGGGGCCCGGGCGGCCGGGACGCGGAGTGGCCGCTGAACGCGGACCGGGTACGGGACGGGGGGTCGGCGCGGTGCGGCCGGCGGCCGGACTGACGCGGGGACCCTGGGCGCTCTCGGGAATCTGAGGCTCCTCGGAGATCAGAGGCATGAAGGTGGTCTGTGGTGAACGCCGATGTCGTCGGCGTGGTCAAGAGGGGCGCGTGCGCGCGATCAGAATTCGAAGCCGAGCTGGCCCCCGCTTTCCCGTGCGGCCGCCTCGGCGGAAAAACGGACCTTCTTCAGGTGCTGCCACCGTGGCAAGGCGTCAAGATACGCCCAGGAGAGGCGGTGATGGGCCGTGGGGCCCCGCTCCTCCAGCGCGGCTCGGTGCACGGGCGAGGGATATCCCGCGTTGGCATCGAAGGCGAAGTCGCCACAGTCCTCGGACGCGGCGCCCAGCTCGGCCATCATCCGGTCACGGTGCACCTTGGCGATCACAGAAGCCGCAGCGACCGCGATACAGGACTGGTCGCCCTTGATCACGGTGCGGACCTTCCAGGGATCGCCCAGGTAGTCGTGCTTGCCGTCGAGTATCACCGCGTCGGGACGTACCGGCAGCCCGTCCAGGGCGCGCACGGCGGCGAGCCGGAGTGCGGCGGTCATTCCGAGGTCGTCGATCTCCTGCGGCGAGGCGTCGCCCAGTGCGTAGGCGGTGACCCAGCTCCGCAGCACGGGAGCGAGCTCGGCGCGCCGGCGGGGGGTCAACAGCTTGGAATCGGTGAGGCCTTCGGGCGGTCGGCGCAGGCCGGTGATCGCCGCACACACGGTGACGGGTCCGGCCCATGCCCCGCGTCCGACCTCATCGACACCGGCGACGGTCCTGGCACCGGTGGTAGCGCGAAGCGAGCGCTCGACGGTGTGCGTGGGTGGTTCGTACGGCATGGCGCCAGCCAGCGTACGCCGAGAGCCACGGCAGCGACACCCCGGGGCGCCGTGCGTCCCGCGAATCAGCCATCGGGGGCGGGGGCAAGAGACCCGCGGGCCCTCTGAACCCATGGGGCACAAAGGGCCCGTGGGCTCAGAGGGTGCGGAGGATCACGGGGCCGTCGGCCCCGGAAGACCCGCCGGCTCAGTACGGGTCGTAGCCGTCGTCGTCCGGCCCGTATCCGTCGCGGGACCCGTCCCCGCCCACGCGGTAGCAGTCGCGCCCGTCGCCCTTCGCCGGGCGCTTCTCCAGGATCTCCTTCGCCCGCGCCTCTCCCCAGCTGGTCGCGTACCAGGGGGTGTCGGCGTGGAGCACCTCGTTCTGGATGATCCGCAGCGCGCAGGAGCGTTCCGGTTCGGGCAGCCGGTCCAGGGCCGGCACTGCGTCGGCGGACAGGTCCTTGACGTAGTCGATGTCGATGCCGGTCGACTTGCCGTCCTCGAAGCGCTGGACGTTCTGTTCGGCGATGAGTCCGTCCGGCGAGAGCAGCCCGAAGGCCAGAACCCCGGCCGCGGCACTCACCGCGATGGCCCGCGGCAGGAACCGCGCCCCGAAGACCCCGGCCGCCAGGATCAGGACCAGCACCACCCCGAGCCAGAGTTCCATCGCGGCGACGGATATCCGGAGCCTCGTCAGGCCGTACTCGTCGACGTACAGGTCCATGCGGCGCAGCGCGGAGGCGACGACGACGAGGGTGAGCACGCAGAGGGTGCCGAGGACGGCGCGCACCAGTGTCCGGTCGCGGCTGCCGCCGCGCGGCGCCCAGCGCAGGGCCAGGGCGATCACGAGGAGGGTGAGCAGGGTGGCCCACAGCAGCTGCCAGAAGCCCTGGCGGGCGTACTCGGCGTGGTCGAGTCCGGTCTCCGCCCGCACCTTCTCGTAGCCCCCGAGGAGGACGACGAGCTGGAGCGCGATGAACGCGGCGAAGAGCAGGTTGAGCACGATCAGCGGAAGGGCCCATTCGGCGCGTCCCCGGGGTTTGCCGGACGGCACGGTGATCCCGTCCCAGCGGACCGGGGCCGCGGCGGCGTACGCGGCGGCGAGCGCGCCGGCCAGCCCGAGGGCGAACAGGAAGATCCGCCAGGGCCCCTCACCGACCGACACGTCGGGCATGAGGCCGCCCAGCAGGTCGGCGAAGGCGGCGTCCGCGCTCGCGAAGAGGGTTCCGAAGACCACCAGCAGCACGAGGGCCACCGCCGTGGTGCGCAGGGCGGCGCCCCAGCGTGCCCGGGAACCATCGGCCCGGGCGCGTACCCCCCGCACGCCCCAGATGATGCCAGGGACGACCGAGTCGAACAGGCCCAGCGAGCCGATCAGTACGCCCGGCCAGCTGCGGCTGCCGTGCAGCGCCAGCGAGCCGAGCGCGAAGGCGGACACCACCGCGAGGAACGTGGGCCAGCCCGCGTCCCGGAGCGCCGGCACCGCGAGCAGCGCGAGTCCTCCCACGGCCCAGGTCGCGGTCCAGGGGCGCAGCCGACGGCCCGCCGACCGCGCGGCGAAGAACGCGGCCAGCGCGGCGGGCACCGCCACGATCAGCAGGTTCGTCCCGAGACCGTCCCCCAGGAAGAGCGCGCTGAGGACCGCGGTGGCCAGGACCGACCAGAGCACGGCGGGGCGCATCACGGGCGGAGCGGGTGGTCGGAGCCGGGCCGTCGGGCTGTCGTCCTTGGCGCCGGGCGCCCCCGCGGCGTACTGCCAGGGACTGCTGACCTGGTGCCCGGCACCGGCGGACGGCGCACCGGAAGGCTGCGCACCGGCCACCTGTGTGGTGGACGCCTGCACCGCGGACGGCCGATTTTCGGACGCCTGCGCGCCGGGTGCCTGTGCTCCGGGCTTCTGCGCTCCGGGCTTCGGCGCTTCGGACTCCTGCGCTTCGGACTCCTGCGGCTTGTTCGCCGCCGGTGTGCGCGCGGCCTCGGAGGCCGGCTGCTGCTCCGGTGGGCCGGGAGTACCGGCTTCCCGCGAATTCTCCGGCGGTCTGGCCGCCTCGGACGACTGATCGGACATGGGACCCCTCCCCGACCGGGTCCACGCGCGGCCCGGGGCCGTACGCCTGTCCCGGCGTCTCATTCGGCGCGCGCCTCAAGATCAACCAGTGGCGGCGTGGCCGAAAGAATAATCCCGAACCCGCGTTCGTAAACGCTTCACAGACTCCCAGGGTGCCGCTGTGGCAGGACCGTGACAGACGACGACCGCCCCGGGGCGAGGGGCGGTCGGAGAAGAAGCGGGACAGGCCGGAACGGGTCAGCGCAGGGAGGGGGTCAGCCAGGCCGGCGGTTCCTCCGTCTGTGCCAGCCAGCCGGAGGGCGGCGCTCCGGCCTCGCCCGAGGCGACGACACCGCCGACGATGGCACACGTCGTGTCGACGTCGCCGCCCGCCTGGGCCGTCACCCAGAACGCCTCCTCGTAGTTCCCGAGGCTCCTGGCGGCGGACCAGAGCGCGAACGGCACGGTGTCGTGGGCGCTCGTCCGGCGGCCGTTGCCGAGGACCGCGGCGACTGTCCCGGCGTCTCGGTAGTCCAGCATGTCGCGGGCCCGGCGCAGCCCCGCGCCGACGGCGCTGCGGGGCACGAGTGCGACGACGCCGTCGAGAAGCTCCTCGGGGCTCGGCGGCCCGCCGGGGGCGGCGGCGAGGGACGCGGCGGCGGCCACAGCCATCGCTCCGACGACGGCCTCACGGTGCTGGTGCGTGGTGTACGAGGAGATCTCCGCCTGGTGCGTGGCCTGCTCCGGGTCGTCCGCGTACCAGGCGCCGAGCGGGGCGATCCGCATCGCCGAACCGTTGCCCCAGGACCCCTGCCCCTTGAACAGCGCCGAGGCCAGTTCCCGCCAGTCGCCGCCCTCCCGTACGAGCCTGAGGAGCCGGTTGACGGCGGGGCCGTACCCCCGGTCGAAGTCGTGGTGCTCGGCGAAGGAGCGGGCGAGCGCGTCCTGGTCGATACGGCCGTGCGCGGTGAGCACGGCCAGGACCGAGCAGGCCATCTCGGTGTCGTCGGTCCACTGCCAGGGCCCGGGTGGCAGGGCCCGCTGTTTCAGCAGGGGGTAGTTGACGGGGACGAAGAACTGGGAGCCCAGGGCGTCTCCCACGGACAGCCCACGCAGGCTGGCCAGGGCGCGTTCGAAGCGCCGCGCGGAAGCAGAATCAGCGGTCATCGCCCTGCCACTCTATCCGGTGCGGCCGTACGGTTCAGGGGTCCGCCAGTGCTGAAAGGGCCGGTCGAGGGTGTAGCGGCCCCTCTCGCCGAGCAGCAGGGTCCGCGTCTCGCCGTTGCCCGGGTTGGACAGCGACTCGAACTCCGCGACCGACCAGTGGAACCAGCGCATGCAGAACAGCCGCATCGTCAGTCCGTGGGTGACCAGCAGGACGTTCTCCGGGTGGTCCGGCTCCTCGAAACTCCGGTGCAGGCTCTCCAGGAACGCCCCGACCCGGTCGTAGACGTCGGCGCCGGACTCGCCCTGGGCGAAACGGTAGAAGAAGTGCCCGTAGGCGTCCCGGTAGGCCTTCTGCAGCCGTACGTCGTCCCGGTCCTGCCAGTTGCCCCAGTCCTGCTCGCGCAGCCGGGGCTCCTCGCGGACCCGGACGCGGGCGGGGTCGAGATCGAAGGCCCGGAACGTCTCGTGGGTGCGGCGGTACGGCGAGATGTAGACGCTCACCCGTTCCTCGCCGAACTGCTCGCGCAGCCCCTCCCCGGTCTCCCGGGCCTGCCGCAGACCGGTGGCGGTGAGCCGGAGCGCATGGTCGGGCTCGCGCTCGTACACCGTGTCGTCGGCGTTGCCCTCGGACTCGCCGTGCCGGACGAGGACGATGCGTTGCGGTCGTGCCATGTCCCGAGCCTAGATCGGTTCGGGCCCGCACGGACGGCCGGGGCGCCTCGCAGACCGCGTCTAGACCGTCCAGGAGGGTTCCAGCTCCACGACGTCCCCCGTCAGCGCGATCACGTCCTTCTCGGTCTGCGCGCGGGCCGCGAGCCGCTCGGCCCCGGCCGCGCGGTACTTGCCGCGCTCGGCGCTCGACTTCCAGAGGGACAGCGCCAGGAACTCGTTGCCCGGGGCCTCGCCGAACACGCCGCGCAGCATGCCGGGCGACCCGGCCATGGCGGGATTCCACACCTGCTGCTGCATCAGTACGAAGTGCTCGGCGCGCTCCTCGTGCACCCGGCTGTGCGCGACCCTGGCGACGTCCGCCTCCGCGAAGTGGGGCTCGAAGCCCGTCTTCACGTCGAAGCGGCGCTCGAAGAGCGTGACCTGCATGTCGCGGAACATGCCCGACTGCCCTGCCGCCAGCCGGTCGTGCCCGCGGGCCATGAAGGAGTCGTAGAAGACGCGGTTCTCCCAGAACGCGAAGACATGGGCGAAGTCGGGGCGCGTTCGGCTCCACCCGCCGCTCTGTCCTTTGAACCCCGGCTCGCCGAGCAGCCCCGCCCACTTCCGCTGACCCCGTTCGAAACCATGACGGTCCACCACGGAACAGCGAATCCACTTCACCAGCACCGCGCCATCGTACGGCGCGGAACGTGGCGCGCGTCACGGTCCCGGGGAGTGCACCCGAACCGGTCGTTCCGCTCCCACAATGATCACCATGACGACGCCGCACGCCCATCCCCGCCCACTGAGGTGCGGGCAGGAGGGGAGAGACCGGCGGACGGCGGATGGCCCGAATCCGCCGTCCGATCCCGGGGCAGTTGGTTCGGCGGCCGGTTCCGTACATGATCGGGTCAATCGTGTATCGGGTGATGAGAACGGTCCGTGGGCCGTCGGCCGGGAGGGAAGTCCCTTGAGCACTCCGAACAAGGACATCGAGAAGGTCGAAGTGCGGGTCAAATGGGACCCCAGCGCGCACGGGGCGGCGGCGAACGACCTGGACATCATCGCGGCGACCTACCCGGCCGACGAGCCGTACGGCGCCCCTGCCTACCTGGTCCACTTCGACAGCCGCTCTCCGGACGGCACCATCACGCTGAACCGGGACAGCCGGACCGGCCAGGGTTTCGGGTTCGACGAGGTGATGACCATCGAGCTGAACCGGCTGGCGGAGCGGTACGGGCGGGTGGTGGTCGGCGTCGCCATCCAGCAGCGCGACGGTCGCAAGACCTTCGGCGACATAGGGAGTACGGCGATGGAGATCGTCGAGGGCTACTCGAAGCTGGCCGAGAACGACTTCTCCGGCGTGGCGGGGGCGACCGCCGCGGTCCTCGGCGACTTCACCCGTGACACCTCGGGGCTCTGGGGATTCCGGTCGGCCGTACGCGGCTTCGAGGGCGACCCCGACGCGTTCGCCGCGGAGATGGGAAGCCGGGCCGCCGCGGGGTGACATCGGCCAGTTCCGGACAACCCGGGGTGGCATGCCGAAGGGGACCGGCCGGTGGCCGGTCCCCTTCGTGAACCGCGGGTCAGCTACGCCTTACGCGGCTCCGCACACGTTTCCGTGTCCGGTCAGCTGCAGCCGCTCGTCGAGCCGCAGCCCTCGCAGATGTAGCAGGAGCCGGCGCGCTGCATCTTCGTACCGCAGGAGAAGCAGAGCGGGGCGTCGGCGCTGATGCCGAGCTGCATCTCGACCAGTTCGGCCGAGGTGTGCGCCGTCTTCGGCGCCGGCTTCGGGGCGGACTCCGCGGGAGCCGGCACCGCCTTCAGGGGCTCGGCCTGGACCGGGGCCGACTGGGCCAGGCTGTCGGCGTCCAGGCCGACCGACTCGAACGACGGCTCGTAGCTGCCGGTGTCCAGGTGGCGCTGACGCTCCTCGGCGGAGTGGATGCCGAGGGCCGAGCGGGTCTCGAAGGGCAGGAAGTCGAGGGCCAGGCGGCGGAAGATGTAGTCGACGATCGACTGCGCCATCCGCACGTCCGGGTCGTCCGTCATACCGGCCGGCTCGAAGCGCATGTTGGTGAACTTCGAGACGTACGTCTCCAGCGGGACGCCGTACTGCAGACCGACCGAGACGGCGATGGAGAAGGCGTCCATCATGCCCGCGAGGGTCGAGCCCTGCTTGGACATCTTCAGGAAGACCTCGCCGAGACCGTCGTCCGGGTAGGAGTTGGCGGTCATGTAGCCCTCGGCGCCGCCCACCGTGAAGGAGGTGGTGATGCCGGGACGGCCCTTGGGGAGGCGCTTGCGGACCGGGCGGTACTCGACGACCTTCTCGACCGCCGTACGGATGGTCTCCTCGGCCTTCGCGGTGACCTCTTCCTTCTCCTTGTCCTTGGTCTTGGCGGAGAGGGGCTGGCCGACCTTGCAGTTGTCGCGGTAGATCGCGAGCGCCTTGACGCCCATCTTCCACGCCTCGAAGTAGACCTCTTCGACGTCCTCGACGGTGGCCGTCTCGGGGAGGTTCACCGTCTTGGAGAGCGCGCCGGAGATCCACGGCTGGATGGCCGCCATCATCCGGACGTGGCCCATCGCGGAGATGGAGCGCTCGCCCATCGCGCAGTCGAAGACCTCGTAGTGCTCGGTCTTCAGGCCGGGGGCGTCGACCACGTTGCCGTTGTCGGCGATGTGGGCGACGATCGCCTCGATCTGCTCGGGCTGGTAGCCGAGGCGGCGCAGCGCCTGCGGCACCGTGCCGTTGACGATCTGCATCGAGCCGCCGCCGACCAGCTTCTTGAACTTGACCAGGGCGAGGTCGGGCTCCAGGCCGGTGGTGTCGCAGGACATCGCGAGACCGATGGTGCCGGTGGGCGCGATGACCGAGGCCTGCGCGTTACGGAAGCCGTTCTTCGCGCCGAGCCGGATCACGTCCTGCCAGGCCTCCGTCGCGGCGGCCCAGACCGGGGAGTCGAGGTCGTCGATGTGGACGGCCTTGGCGTTGGCGTCGGAGTGCTGCTTCATGACGCGCTGGTGCGGCTCGGCGTTGCGGGCGTAGCCGTCGTACGGGCCGACGACCGCGGCCAGTTCGGCGGAGCGGCGGTAGGACGTGCCGGTCATCAGCGAGGTGATGGCGCCGGCGAGCGCGCGGCCGCCGTCGCTGTCGTACGCGTGGCCGGTCGCCATCAGGAGGGCGCCGAGGTTGGCGTAGCCGATGCCCAGCTGACGGTAGGCGCGGGTGTTCTCGCCGATCTTCTGCGTCGGGAAGTCCGCGAAGCAGATCGAGATGTCCATCGCGGTGATGACCAGCTCGACGACCTGGGCGAAGCGCTCGGACTCGAAGGACTGGTGGCCCAGGCCGTCGTCCTTGAGGAACTTCATCAGGTTCAGCGAGGCGAGGTTGCACGAGGTGTTGTCCAGGTGCATGTACTCGCTGCACGGGTTCGAGCCGTTGATCCGGCCGGACTCCGGGCAGGTGTGCCAGGCGTTGATGGTGTCGTCGTACTGGATGCCCGGGTCGGCGCAGGCCCAGGCGGCCTCGGCCATCTTGCGGAAGAGGGACTTGGCCTCGACCTCTTCGATGACGTCGCCGGTCATCCGGGCGCGCAGCCCGAACTTGCCGCCCGCCTCGACGGCCTTCATGAACTCGTCGTTCACCCGGACCGAGTTGTTGGCGTTCTGGTACTGGACGGACGTGATGTCGTCGCCGCCCAGGTCCATGTCGAAGCCCGCGTCGCGCAGGGCGCGGATCTTCTCCTCCTCCTTGACCTTGGTCTCGATGAAGTCCTCGATGTCGGGGTGGTCGACGTCGAGAATGACCATCTTGGCCGCGCGGCGGGTGGCGCCGCCCGACTTGATCGTTCCGGCGGACGCGTCGGCGCCGCGCATGAACGAGACCGGGCCGGAGGCGTTGCCGCCGGAGGAGAGGAGCTCCTTGGAGGAGCGGATACGGGAGAGGTTCAGGCCGGCGCCGGAGCCGCCCTTGAAGATCATGCCTTCTTCCTTGTACCAGTCGAGGATCGACTCCATGGAGTCGTCGACGGCCAGGATGAAGCAGGCGGAGACCTGCTGCGGCTGGGGCGTGCCGACGTTGAACCAGACCGGGGAGTTGAAGCTGAAGACCTGGTGCAGGAGGGCGTAGGCCAGCTCGTGCTCGAAGATCTCGGCGTCCGCGGGAGAGGCGAAGTAGCTGTTGTCCTCACCGGCCTTGCGGTACGTCTTCACGATCCGGTCGATCAGCTGCTTGAGACCGGTCTCGCGCTGCGGCGTGCCGACGGCGCCGCGGAAGTACTTGCTGGTGACGATGTTGACCGCGTTCACCGACCAGAAGTCGGGGAACTCGACGCCACGCTGCTCGAAGTTGATCGAGCCGTCGCGCCAATTGGTCATGACGACGTCACGGCGCTCCCACGCCACCTCGTCGTACGGGTGCACGCCGGGGTTGGTGTGGATGCGCTCGATACGCAGACCCTTGCTCGCCTTGGCGCCCTTGGTGCGGGAACCTCGTGCCGGGCCGCTCGCCGTCTCTGTCATGCCGCCTCCCATATGTGGGCGAAAACGCCCTGAAGTGCCCAGATCTTCCCAGGCACAATGTGTGTCCGATGCTCCGGAAGCCGCACTCGGCCAGCCGGAAGCACATCTCGAATCGCCCTGCCGCCGGTCCGCAGAGATTCGTCTGCGGGCACGGGCGTCCCGGGCGGGTACCGCTCAGTCGGCGGCAATGGCGGGCGCGGGGACCTCAAGGGTCTCTCCGCTCCCGCGGTCCTCCGCGGAAGGCCGCTGCGCACGCAGTTCCACGATGGCGGCCTCGAAGTCTTCCAGGGAATCGAACGCCCGGTACACGGACGCGAAGCGCAGGTACGCGACGAGGTCGAGTTCCTGCAGGGGGCCGAGGATGGCCAGTCCCACGTCGTGGGTGGTCAGCTCGGCGCTGCCGGTGGCGCGCACCGCCTCCTCGACCCGCTGGCCGAGCTTGGCGAGGGCGTCCTCCGTGACGGGTCGTCCCTGGCATGCCTTGCGGACGCCGGAGATGACCTTGGTGCGGCTGAAGGGCTCGGTCACGCCGCTGCGCTTCACCACCATCAGCGAGCAGGTCTCCACCGTGGTGAAGCGGCGGGAACAGTCGGGGCACTGCCGGCGGCGACGGATCGACGTCCCGTCGTCGGTGGTGCGACTGTCGACGACCCTGCTGTCGGGGTGCCTGCAGAAGGGGCAGTGCATGGCTCCCAACCCTCCTTCACGCGCACGACTGAATAGCCTCTTCAGGGCCTTGTCCGGGCCCCTGGAAGCAGTCCCCAGCATAGGTGATGACCACGGCGCGGTTGAACCGAGACCACAACTTCTGGGTGACTGGAGCAATCCAACCACTAGATCTAGGGTTGAGTCGCGTTTTCGGCCCTATCGCGTGTCGCGCGCCGGACCTCACTCGGAGGCCGCTCGGGGGGAGCGTGGGCCGAGGAAGAGGTTACGGGAAACGCCGGAGCGCCGAGCCGCCGGGGCTCCGGCACACGGGTCCGGATGAAAGACTTGGGCGAGGGTCCGCGACAGGGCTTCCGCGGAGACCGCGCGATCCCCGATCCGGCGCTCATACACCTGTCGGTAGCACTGCGGCACCCCTTTATTCGTTTTTCACTCGAACGTGTGTTTGGCGCAACCTTTCGAAAGCTACTACCGTTGTCCAGCTAGGGAGAACATTCGAGAGGGGCCGACGTGACCACCACCGCAGACAGTGCCACCATCACCGCCCGGGACCATCGCTCCCAGAGCCGACTTGAGCCGGTGCATGCCATGAATGACTCAGTCACGAACGCGGACGGGTCCGAGCCCGCGCGCCCGGGACGTTCCATGCCCGGCAGGCCCCCCGGCATCCGGGCGGACAGCTCGGGGCTCACGGACCGGCAACGGCGGGTCATCGAGGTCATCCGCGACTCCGTGCAGCGGCGGGGATACCCGCCCTCCATGCGGGAGATCGGTCAGGCGGTGGGCCTGTCCAGCACCTCGTCCGTCGCCCACCAGCTGATGGCCCTGGAGCGCAAGGGCTTCCTCCGCCGGGACCCGCACCGGCCCCGCGCCTACGAGGTGCGCGGATCGGACCAGCCCAGCACCCAGCCGACCGACACGACGGGCAAGCCCGCCGCGTCCTATGTGCCGCTGGTGGGCCGGATCGCCGCCGGTGGGCCGATCCTCGCCGAGGAGTCCGTCGAGGACGTCTTCCCGCTCCCCCGCCAGCTCGTCGGCGACGGTGAGCTGTTCGTCCTGAAGGTCGTGGGCGACTCGATGATCGAGGCCGCGATCTGTGACGGCGACTGGGTCACCGTCCGCCGCCAGCCCGTCGCGGAGAACGGGGACATCGTCGCCGCCATGCTCGACGGCGAGGCGACGGTCAAGCGCTTCCGCCGGGAGGACGGTCACGTATGGCTGCTGCCTCACAACGCCGCGTACCAGCCGATCCCCGGCGACGAGGCGACGATCCTCGGCAAGGTGGTGGCGGTGCTCCGCCGGGTCTGAGGAGAGCGAAGGTCACGGCTTCCTGCCCCGGGATCCCTGCCTAGGACGTCGATCATGACGTCGGTCCCGGGGCTTTGCCTTGCCCCGGGCCGGCACAGACCGCAGCAGGGGCTCGGCTACGCCCCTTCCGCCGTGGCCTTGGCGTCGATGGCGGCCAGGGAGCGGCGCGCCTGGTTCCGGTCGGTGGTGTACCAGAAGTCCGGCAGCGAGGCGCGCAGATAGCTTCCGTACCGCGCGTTCGCGAGCCTCGGATCCAGCACGGCGACGACGCCCTTGTCGCCCGTGGCCCGGACCAGCCGGCCCGCGCCCTGGGCCATCAGCAGGGCGGCGTGCGTCGCCGCCACCGCCATGAAGCCGTTGCCGCCCGCCTCCTCCACCGCCTTCTGCCGTGCACTCATCAGCGGATCGTCGGGCCGGGGGAACGGGATCCGGTCCATGACCACCAGCTGACAGCTCGGCCCCGGGACGTCCACGCCCTGCCAGAGCGACAGGGTGCCGAAGAGGCAGGTCTCCGGGTCGGCCGCGAAGTTCTTGATCAGCTCGCCGAGCGTCTCCTCGCCCTGGAGCAGGATCGGCTTGTCCAGACGGCCGCGCAGCTCCTCGGCCGCCGCTTTGGCCCCGCGCATGGAGGAGAAGAGCCCCAGCGTGCGGCCGCCGGCCGCCTCCACCAGCTCGGCGAGCTCGTCCAGCATGTCCGTACGGGAGCCCTCGCGACCCGGGGTGTTCAGATGCCGGGCGACATAGAGGATGCCCTGCTTCGGGTAGTCGAACGGGGAGCCGACGTCCAGCCCCTTCCACTGCGGGACGTCCTCGCCCGCCGTGCCCTCGGGGGCCAGCCCGAGGGACGCGCCCACCCCGTTGAAATCGCCGCCGAGCTTGAGGGTGGCGGAGGTCAGCACCACGGACCGCTCGGCGAACAGCTTCTCGCGCAGCAGCCCCGACACGGAGAGCGGTGCGACCCGGACGGAGGCTCCGAACCGGTCGTGCTGCTCGTACCAGACGACGTCGTACTCCGAGCCCTGGGTGATGCGCTCGGCGACACCGTGGATCGACTCGACCGAGGCCAGGGCCTGCTTGCGCACGGCGTTCTCGTCCTCGACGGACTTGTCCCGGGTGGCGCCGATCGCGGAGATCACCGTACGCGCGGCGTCGCGCAGTGCCATCAGCGCGTACCCGAGGTCTTCGGGCACCTCCTCCAGACGGCCGGGCAGAGCGAGCTCCATGACCCGCTCGAACCCCTCGGCGGCGGTCTGGAGGGCGTCGGCGGCCTTCTCGTTGACCAGCTTCGCCGCCCGGCGGACCGCGCGGTTGACCTGGGCGGGGGTGAGCTCGCCGGTGGCGACGCCGGTGACCCGGGAGACCAGCTCGTGGGCCTCGTCGACGATCAGCACCTCGTGCGACGGCAGCACCGGCGCGCCCTCGATGGCGTCGATCGCGAGCAGCGCGTGGTTGGTGACGACCACGTCCGCGAGCTTCGCCCGCTCGCGGGCCGCCTCCGCGAAGCACTCCGCGCCGTACGCGCACTTCGTCGCGCCCAGGCACTCGCGCGAGGAGACCGAGATCTGCGCCCAGGCCCGGTCCGAGACGCCGGGCGTCAGATCGTCCCGGTCCCCCGTCTCCGTCTCGTCCGACCAGTCCCGCAGCCGCAGCAGGTCCTGCCCCAGCTTGCTGGACGGGGCCGCCGCCTCGAACTGGTCGAACAGCCCCTCCTCCTCGTCCTGCGGTGCCCCTTCGTGGAGCCGGTGCAGGCAGAGGTAGTTCGACCGGCCTTTGAGCATGGCGAACTGCGGACGCCGGCGCAGCAGCGGATGCAGGGACTCGACCGTGCGCGGAAGGTCGCGCTCCACGAGCTGCCGCTGGAGGGCGAGGGTGGCCGTGGCCACGACGACCCGCTCCCCGTGCGCCAGAGCCGGCACCAGATAGCCGAGCGATTTGCCCGTACCGGTGCCGGCCTGGACGAGCAGGTGGGATTGGTCGTCGACGGCCTCGGCGACGGCCTCGGCCATGGTGACCTGGCCGGGTCGTTCCGTCCCGCCGACGGCGGTGACGGCGGCGTGCAGGAGCTCGGGGAGGGATGGCTTCGTCATAGCCCGACCACCCTACGGCGCACCACTGACAACGGCGATCACTCCCGGACGCGGGCGGAGGGGTGCAACGGGTTGGGAACCGTGCCGTGGATCGCCGCGTGCGGGCGGCTGGCCCGGTCCCGGTAGCCGTCGACATGCAGACGGTTGCGGTTCAGACAGAGGCGTTCGATCTCCGGGGTGAGCATGTCGAACAGCTCGAACCGCTCCTTGAGCTCCGGGAAGCGGGCGTGGTGGCGCACGATCTCCGCCCGGACGAGTGACCAGAAGGCGCCCTCGGAGACGCCGAGCTGCTCCTCGCACAGGGGGGAGAGATAGCGGAAGACGCCGACGAAGAGGCCGGAGTGGATGAACTGGGTGAGGAAGGACGGCTCCTCGGTGAGGAGGACGGCGCGCACCTCGTCGGGCATGGAGTCGTGTTCCGGCAGCGGGCGGGCGCTGACGTTGACGTCGTCGACGAAGTCCTTGATGGCGAGCCTTGCGGGCACGTCGTTCTCGTCGAACACGACGATGGCGTTCTCGCCGTGCGGGGAGAAGACGGTGCCGTAGCGGTAGAGGAAGTGCAGCAGGGGCGGCAGGAGCGCCGCGAAGAGCCGCTTCAGCCAGGTCTCCGGGGACAGGCCGGAGCGCTCGACCAGCTCCGCGGTGAACGCGCGGCCCGCCGGATCCGTATGGAGGAGCGAGGCGAGCGTGCGGGCGCGTTCGCCCGGGGCGAGGCGGGGCGGCAGGGGCTCCCGCCAGATCGCGCCGAGGAGTTCCTTGTACTGGTAGGGCGCTTCGGGGAGGTGGTCGTACAGCGGATGCTCGACGGCGACGGAGGCGACCTCGCCGAGGAGGATGACCCGGCAGGTGTCGCGCAGGAACGGGTCGCCCTCGCATAGCCCCTGGACCCAGGCGGTGACCGCGGGGGCGGCAAGGGTCCGCTCGGTCGGCAGGCCGCGCCAGACCAGGGTGTTGAGAATGGAGAGCGGGAGCTTCACGATGTGCCGCTCGGGCCGTGCCACGTTGGCGAACGTCCGGATGGACTGCTGAGGGAGGCGCGCGTCGCCGTCGGTGTTGAGGGCGACGATGTCGCCGTCGGCGATGGCGGGGGCGAAGAGCGGCACGATCCACTCGTCCCACTGCCAGGGGTGTACGGGGAGGTAGAGGTAGTCCCGCGGGTCGTGCCCCCGGGCCCGCAGCACGTCGGCGAAGACGTCCCGGACGTCCCCGTCGAGCTCTCCGGCGTACAGCTGCTCGGGGGTGCCGACCCGGCCCACGCCCCGGTACTGCGCGATGCGGGTGCTGACCGCGATCCACGGCAGCCGGAGCGGGCTGCGGGTCTCGGGGGTGAAGCGGGCGGCGTCCGCGGCGGAGAAGCCGAGCCGCCCCTTGCTCGCCACCAGCCAGGGGTGGCCGGTCTGGTGGCCTTCCAGCTCCGCGTAGTCGAGCGCGGCGAGCCGGTCGGCGGTGAGGGCGGTGTGGTCGAGCCGGGCGTCGGCGGCCAGGGTCAGGGTGAGTTCGCGGATGAGGTGGCCCAGCGTCGTGCCGTCGAGTCCGAGGAGCCCCCGGGCCCGGGTGAGGAACGTCAGCGGGTCGCGGAACGGCCGGGGGCCGGCGGCCGCGCCGTTGGTCGGTACGTCGGCGTGCGCGGCGGTGCGTGAGCCGTTGGACTGTGCGTCGGTGTACGGGGCGGTGGGTGAGCCGTTGGCGTGGGCGGCCGGGGGCTGCGCGGTGATCTCGATCGAGTCGGGGTCGACGCGCCAGCTGCCGTAGACGCCACGCCGGGCCGTGAAGGCGAGCACTCCCCCGTCGTCGAGGGTCAGTCGGTGGAGTCCGCCGGTCCCGGGCCCCGGAACCGGCTCGATGATCTTCTCGTAGGCGAACTCGCCGAGCATCTTGGCGAGGAGCCGTGCTGCGGCCCGGTCCCAGATCTGCCGGTTCAGCTCCGGAGGGCTGAACAGCTGCGGGGACTCGGCTGAATCACGGCTCGTGGGATATATCGGCACGGGGACTCCTCCGGAGGGAACCTCTGAGGTTCGAACGGTGTGGAAAGTGCGGCGAGTAGGTCACAGCTGGGCTCGGTACGTTCGGTCGCGGATCATCAGCGCGGCGCGTTTTTCGGGGAGATCCACTTCGGCGGAGAAGCGGAAACCGGCGCTGAGGAACGCGGATACGGAGGGGGTGTTGCGCAGGTCCGGCTCGGCGACGACCCGCCCGCACCGCGGGAGGTTGTCCAGGACCAGGTCGGCGACGGCGCGGAGCAGCGTGGTGCCCACGCCCCGGCCCCGGTTGTTCACGCCCCCGATGAGGAGGTGGAGGCCGGTGTCATGGGGGCGGGCGGGGTAGTGGCGGGCCAGGGGGTCGAGGTCGGCGCGGTAGATCTCCCAGTAGCTCATGGGTTTGCCGTCGAGGATGCCGAGGCAGGGGATGCTGCGCCCGTCCCCTTCGAGCTGCGGCCCGATGTGGTCGGCGGTGACGGACTCGGGTCCGGCCAGTTCCCAGAAGGCTGACACGGCGGGGTCGTTCATCCAGCGGCTGATGAGGGGGAGATCGCGCTCCAGCCGGACGGGGAGGAGGGCGAACTCCCCCGCCTCCGTGGTCGCGGGCGGCCAAGTCCCCGGGTTCCCCAGCAGCTCGCCGGAGGCGGAGGCGGGGGGCGACCCCGCGCTCCGCTCCTCGGCGATCAGGGCGAGCAGTTCCTCGGTGAGCTTCAGGTCGAGCGTGTCCTCGACCCCGGTGCTCCCGCCGTCGGGTGCGGTGCCGGATTCCGCTGAGGCGTCGGCGGGAGGCACGTTGGCGCTCTCCTCTCTGGACCGGGTGCGGTCGGTGAGCTTCTCCGGTGCGGGTGCAGTCGGAGTCTCTCTGGTGCGGAGGTTCAGCAGTGCAGCGGGTTGGCGATGGTGACGTACACGGACTGGGTGTCGACCGGCCCGACCAGCTCGTCGAGGCCGTGCAGCCGGGTCAGCAGGTTGGCCTTGCAGCGCAGTTGGCGGTTCTCCAGGAGATACGCGGGCAGGGGCGAGCCCAGTTCCGCGGCCTCGGTGAGGAATTGGCGCAGGACGGTGAGGAGTTCCTGCTCGTCGGCCAGGCGCTGGGACCCGAACGCCCCGATCAGCCCGAGGACGTTGTTGATGCCGAGGTAGTAGGCGAACCGCTCGTCCGTGACCGGGTCGGAGACGAAGGTGTCGCTGACGGTGCCGATGCCGGGGAGCCGCCGTTCCAGCTCGTCGCGGCGGGAGTCGCGGAAGTAGTAGCCCTGGTTGTCCCGGTAGCGGCCGCCGACGGGCCAGCCGTCCGGGTCGAGGAGGACGAGGGTGTTCTGCTGGTGGGCTTCGAGGGCGACTCCGCCGTGGGCGTCGAGCCAGAGCACGGGGCGCACGACGTGGTGCAGATAGCGCCGGAACCATTCGGCGGAGGCGGCGGCGGTGGTGAGGCCGGTGCGGGCGACCAGACCGGAGACGACCTCCGCGAGCCGCGAGTGCATACCGGGCCGCCCGGGGCGTGGGCGCTGCGCGGTGAGTCCGGCGATGCAGGCGGCGTCGTCGCCCGGGCCGAAGGGGTTGTGCCGGAGCATCACGTCGAGTCCCGTGACGGGTGTGCCCTCGGGGTCGTCGACGGCGAGCCAGGCGGGGTCCCGGACGATGTCGAAGCCGGGGTGCTCCCGCTGCCAGTGCTCGGCGAGCCCGGTCGACAGGAGGCGGTGGACCTCGACGCCCCGGTGCAGCTCCTTGCGGAGGTTCTCCCGGCGGGAGTTGGTGATGCGTACGCCGAGGGAGAGCTTGAGCATCACCCGCGCCCCGGGCCGGTGCACGGTGCGGATGGAGGAGGTGGGGTGCCAGTGCTCGCCGTGCGGGCCGAGGTCGTGGAGCAGACCGGTCTCGGCGAGGGCGCGGACCTGGGGGCGGTGGAGCAGGTCGGCGGCCTGCCAGGGGTGTACGGGGACGGGGACGGTGCCGGAGGGCAGGCGCAGCCCTTCGGCGTGCGGGGCGAGCAGCTCCTCGGCGGTGGCCGGACCGCCCTCGGTCCACGCGGAGTCGGTGGCGGCCAGTGACCGGTCGACGGCGAACCAGTGGAGCGGGAAGGAGCCGTGCAGCTCAGGCGAGTAGCGGCGGGACTCCGATTCGGAGAGGCCTTCGCGGCTCTTGGGCGTGGGGTGGAGGGGGTGGCCGAGCAGCAGGGACTGTTCGGCGGTGAGGAAGAGGTCGGCCTCGGCGGGGTCCGCCGGGCTGCGCCGGCGCTGCTCGATGAAGCCGGCGGTGTGGCGTACGGAGTCGGCGACCCGGCCGACCAGATCGCCCGCGCCGCTCTCGCCGCCCTCGCGGCCGATGAGGACGGCGACGGTGGCGGCGTCGGCGGGCGGCGCGTCGGCGGGGGCGTTCTCCAGGACGGGTGCGCCGAAGCGGTGGGCCCCGGTGGCGGACCAGTAGTGCACGGGAACGAGGAGGGCGGTGCCGCTGGCGGGGAAGGCGATCCGCAGGGTCTCGCCGTCGGGACGGGGCAGATCGCACTCCCGGGTCCAGCAGCGCAGCAGGCTCTCGGTGCCCGCCGCGTCGGCGGCCCGCAGCGGGTCCGGGTCGTCGAGCGCGTCGGGCCTCGGACCTGGATCCACCGGGACGCCCAGGTCCGGACCGGGCGCGTACGCCGCGGAGTTGGGATCACGCGGGGTCTTCTGGCGGGGCACGGTCGTCGCCTCGACCGTGCCGGGGGCGGCCGGTCCGTCCTGCCCTCGGTGCTGGGGGGTACCGGGGCCGTCGGCCTCGGACGCGGGGGTGGGGTTCACGGCGTTCTTCCTTGTGGGGATTCCGGGGTCAGGTGGTCGGCCCGGCGGTGGTCCGACGGTGCGGGGAGCGTGTCGCGGCTGCCAGCGCGTCGGCGAGACGGTCGACGACGGCGTTCGCCTGTTCGTCGGTGAGGGTGAGGGGCGGCAGGAGGCGGACCACAGCGCCGTGCCGGCCGCCCAGTTCGACGATGAGACCGCGCCGCAGGCACTCCTGCTGGACGGCGAGGGCGAGTGCCGGGTCGGGCGGCGGGGCCGGGGTGTCGTCGCCGGCCTCGGCGGGCAGGGGCGCGCTCTCGGGATCCACCAGCTCCAGGCCGATCATCAGTCCACGCCCCCGTACGTCACCGATTCCCGGGTGGTGCGCCCGCAGTTCCCTCAGGCGGGCGAGCATCCGGGCCCCCAGGACCGCCGCGCGGTCCGCCAGTTGATTCTCCCTGACGTACGCGAGCGTGGCCGCGCCCGCCGCCATGGCGAGCTGGTTGCCACGAAACGTACCCGCGTGCGCGCCCGGCTGCCAAAGATCCAGCTCAGCGCGGTAGACGATCACGGCGAGGGGCAGGGAGCCGCCGATCGCCTTGGAGAGGACCATGACGTCGGGGACGATTCCGCTGTGCTCGACGGCCCAGAAGGCTCCGGTCCTGCCGACCCCGGTCTGCACCTCGTCGGCGATCAGCGGGATGGACCGTTCTTCGGTGATCCGGCGCATGCGGCGCAGCCAGGCGTCCGGGGCGGGGTTGACGCCGCCCTCTCCCTGGACCGGCTCCACGATCATCCCGGCCGGAGCCGGCACTCCGCCCTTGCGGTCGTCCAGCAGGTGTTCGGTCCAGCGGGCGGCGAGCGCGGCGCCGTGCTCGCCGCCGGTCCCGAACGGGCAGCGGTAGTCCTGCGGGAAGGGCAGCCGGGTCACGCGTACGTCGGTCGCGCCGCCGGAGGCCTCCAGGGCTCCGGCGGTCATGCCGTGGTACGCGCCGGTGAAGGTCAGCAGGCCGGATCGCCCGGTGGCGGACCGGACGAGTTTGAACGCGGCCTCGACGGCGTCCGTGCCGGCGGGGCCGCAGAACTGGATGCGGGCGTTGTCGGCGAACTGCCGGGGCAGAGTGGCGAACAGCTCGGTGGTGAAGGCGTCCTTGACCGGGGTGGCGAGGTCCAGCACGTGCAGGGGGGCGCCGGAGTCGATGACCTTCCGGATGGCTTCGAGCACGACGGGGTGGTTGTGGCCGAGCGCCAGGGTGCCCGCGCCCGACAGGCAGTCCAGATAGCGCCGTCCGTCCGCGCCCTCGATGGTGAGGCCGCGGGCGCGCACCGGGACGATCGGCAGGGACCGGGCGTAGGTGCGGGCCGCCGATTCGCGCAGGGACTGGCGGCGGAGGATGCCTTCGTGCGCGGAGGGCGGCGCCACCGGAGCGGGTTCGGTCACGGACACGGCTCTTGATCCTCCTGCGGTAACAGTTGCGTTGCACGTCGGTACGTTTTCGCGCGGACGCACCGAGGCCGTGAACGCTGTCCTGGTGTCCCCCGTACGTACCAACGACGCCGGCCACGATGGATCACGGGTAAATCGGAACATCCTCGCGGCGACGGAACCGCGGACCTGCCGCGTACCGTCACCATCGGCACCGGCATAGTGGGGGCCGCACCGCGGCGCGGAAGCACCTGCTCCGGCGCCCGAAGTGTCCGCAATGCAGCACGAGTACCGAGTGACGAAGTCCCAGGGGGATCACGAGATGCGACCCATTCGCCCGACCGATACCGCACGCCGCGGGAGGCGCGCACGGCGCATGCCCTCCACCGCGGTCGCCGCGACGGCCGTCGCCGCCGTGCTGGCGCTCACCGCCACGGCGTGCGGTCCGGAGGAGGACAACGCGGGCTCCACACCCAGCGCCTCGGCCGACCAGTCGTCCGACGGCAAGGTCACCATTCCGGACGATCTGAAGAACCGGCTCAAGGAGCACGGGATCGACCCCGACAAGTGGCGGGACGGGGAGTGGAAGAACTGGGACAAGGACAAGTGGCTGCGTGAGGCCAAGGACTTCGTCAACCCGATCATCGACGGCCTGTGGGACCCGGACCGGATGCGGGAGGCCGACAAGCCCCCGGAGAACCCGGTCGACAACGACATCTCCGGCGACGACGGCGTGACGGACCCGACGCCGGCCCCGGTCCAGGCCGCCGGTGTCGCGACGCCGTACCACGACAACGCCCCCGAGTCCGGGAAGCTGCTCTTCGACGGCCCGCAGGGCTCGATGGTCTGTTCCGCGACCGTGGTGAAGGACCCGGCGAACCCCGGCAAGTCCAACATGGTGTGGACCGCCGGGCACTGTGTGCACGCGGGCAAGAAGGGCGGCTGGTACCGCAACATCGCCTTCGTCCCGGCGTACAACAACGACGGACTGTCGCCGGCCGAGCTGGAGACCGCGCCCAAGGAGAAGATCGCTCCCTACGGTGTGTGGTGGGGCCAGTGGGCCCAGACCTCCGAGCAGTGGATCGAGCAGGGCGCCGCGGTCGGCGGCCAGGGCGCCCCGTACGACTTCGCGGTGCTGCACGTGACGCCGGAGAAGGGCGCGGGCGGCAAGTCGCTGGAGGAGACGGTCGGTTCGGCGCTGCCGGTCGAGTTCAACGCTCCGGCCGTGCCGGAGATCGCCGGCATGACGGCCACGGGATACCCGGCCGCGCCGCCGTTCGACGGTCAGAAGCTGCTCCAGTGCGAGGACAAGCCGGGCCGGCTCTCCGTCTTCCAGGACCAGCCCACGATGTACCGCATCGGCTGCACGATGACCGGCGGTTCCTCCGGCGGCGGCTGGGTCGCGGCGGGTCGGGACGGCAAGCCCGCCCTGGTCTCGAACACCTCGATCGGCCCGGTCACGGCCGGCTGGCTGGCCGGTCCGCGGCTCGGCAAGGAGGCCGAGGGCATCTACCGCGCGGTGAGTGAGAAGTACGCGGGCCAGTAGCCCGCGCGCACAGGCCCGTGAGGTCCGCGGCCCCCGGCAGGCGACTGCCGGGGGCCGCGTGCGACCGGCGGCCGGCTCCGGGGTCACGCATGACAAGCACATGACAGAATGCACGACCGCGCAGGCGCGACGACGGCACATCCGCGCGTCCCGCGACGGCGCGCCACCGTACGACTCAGCTGTTCAGGGGGATTTCTTCCATGCGATCGATACGTCCGCTGCTGGCCGCCACCGGCCTCGTCGCGGCGCTCACACTGACGGCCACGGCCTGCGGTCCCGACGAGGACGCCGCGGCCGCCAAGCCGTCGGCCACCGGCGGGGCGGCGGAGAAGGACTCCGCCGCAGGTCTTCCCGGTGATCTGGGCGAAGCCCTGGAGAAGCACGGGGTGGACCCGGAGAAGTGGCAGGACGGCGAGTGGAAGAACTGGGACAGGGACGGCTGGCTCCGCAAGGCCGAGGACTTCGTCAACCCGGTCATCGAGGGTCTGTGGAAGCCGGACCGGATGGCCTCGGCCGACGAGCCCGCCAAGACGATGGCGGCCGGTGACCTCGCCACCGGTCAGGACGTCAGCGACCCGGAGCCCGCGCCGGTGCGGGCCAAGCCGGAGAAGACCCCGTACCACCGGTACGCCGCCCCGGTCGGCAAGGTCTTCTTCGACTCGCCCGAGGGCTCCATGGTCTGCTCGGGCACGGTCGTGAAGGACCCGGAGAACCCCGGGAAGTCCAACCTCGTGTGGACCGCCGGACACTGCGTGCACGCGGGCGCGGGCGGCGGCTGGTACCGCAACATCGTCTTCGTGCCGTCCTACAACGACCAGGGCAGGAACGCGGCGCAGCTGCGGACCGCGCGGCCGCAGGAGGTCGCCCCGTACGGCACCTACTGGGCGGACTGGGCCACGTCCTCCGGCGAGTGGATCTCCGGCGGCGGCCCGACGGGCGGAGCGGGCGCGCCGTACGACTACGCGGTGCTGCACGTGAAGCCTTCGAGCGGCACGAAGTCGCTGGAGGAGACGGTGGGCAACGCGCTGCCGGTCTCCTTCGACGCTCCGGAGATCCAGCAGATCAGCGGCATGGGCGCCTGGGGCTACCCGGCCGGTCCGCCGTACGACGGTCTGCTGATGCACCAGTGCGTCGACCGTCCCGGCCGGCTCTCGATCGCACCGGGGACCCCGGCCATGTACCGGATCGGCTGCACCATGACGGGCGGCTCCTCCGGCGGCGGCTGGTTCGTCGCCGGGCCCGACGGCACGTCCATGCTGGTCTCCAACACCTCGATCGGCCCGGTCACTTCGGGCTGGCTGGCCGGGCCCCGGCTCGGCGAGGACGCCAGGCGCACCTTCACGACGATGAGCGACAAGTTCGCCGGGCAGTAGTCCCCGGCGGCGGCAGTACGCCGAAGGCCCGGCCCCCTCTCTCTCCGGAGAGTGGGGCCGGGCCTTCGGCTGTCGTACGGTCCCGCGGCCGTCAGTGCGCGGCGGGGACGAAGGTCCCGAGCTCCGCGGCCAGCTCCTCGTGGACCTGGGCCTTGAGGAGGGTGCCCTCGGCGGTGTGCTCCTCGGAGAGCACCTCGCCCTCGGCGTGCACCCGGGAGACCAGAGCCCCCTGGATGTACGGCACGAGCACCTCGATCTCGACGGACGGACGGGGCAGCTCGGCGTCGATGAGCGCGAGCAGCTCGTCGATGCCGGCGCCGGTCCTGGCCGAGACCGTGATGGCGTACTTCTCGTTGCGCAGCAGGCGCTGGAGGACCAGGGGGTCCGCCGCGTCCGCCTTGTTGATCACGACGATCTCGCGTACGTTCACCGCGCCGACGTCCCGGATCACCTCGCGCACCGCGGCGAGCTGCTCCTCGGGCACCGGGTGGGAGCCGTCCACGACGTGGAGGATGAGATCGGACTCGCCGACCTCCTCCATGGTGGAGCGGAACGCCTCGACGAGGTGGTGCGGCAGATGCCGGACGAACCCGACGGTGTCGGCCAGGGTGTAGATGCGGCCGCTCGGCGTCTCGGCCCGGCGGACGGTCGGGTCCAGGGTGGCGAACAGGGCGTTCTCCACCAGGACACCGGCACCGGTCAGGCGGTTGAGCAGCGAGGACTTTCCGGCGTTGGTGTATCCGGCGATGGCGACGGAGGGCACCTTGTTGCGCTTGCGCTCCTGCCGCTTGATCTCGCGGCCGGTCTTCATCTCCGCGATCTCCCGGCGCATCTTCGCCATCTTCTCGCGGATCCGTCGCCGGTCCGTCTCGATCTTGGTCTCACCGGGGCCACGTGTGGCCATGCCGCCACCGCCGCTGGAACCGCCGCCGCCCATCTGACGGGAGAGCGACTGACCCCAGCCGCGCAGCCTGGGCAGCATGTACTGCATCTGGGCCAGCGAGACCTGCGCCTTGCCCTCTCGGGACTTGGCGTGCTGGGCGAAGATGTCGAGGATCAGGGCGGTCCGGTCGACCACCTTCACCTTGACGACGTCTTCCAGGTGGATCAGCTGGCCGGGGCTCAGCTCACCGTCGCAGACGACGGTGTCGGCTCCGGATTCGAGCACGATGTCACGCAGCTCCAGGGCCTTGCCCGAGCCGATGTAGGTGGCCGGGTCGGGCTTGTCGCGCCGCTGGTACACCGCGTCCAGCACCTGCGCGCCCGCCGTCTCGGCGAGTGCGGCGAGCTCCGCGAGGGAGATCTCCGCGTCGTGCACCGTCCCCGAGGTCCAGACGCCCACCAGCACCACGCGCTCCAGGCGCAGCTGGCGGTACTCGACCTCGGTGACGTCCTCGAGCTCGGTGGAGAGACCGGCCACGCGTCGCAGCGCTGCACGCTCGGAGCGGTCGAGCTGCTGGCCGTCGCGCGCTCCGTCGATCTCGTGGCTCCAGGCGACGTCCTCTTCCATCAGGGCGTCGGCCCGGCGGGCCTCGGTGAGGCTCTCGGTGGTGTTCTCCGTGGCGCTCTGCGCGTCCTGCGCGTCCTGGGGAAGGGAAGAAGAGGAGGTCATTGGATCCTTACGTCGATAGAAGTCTTTACGTCAGTCACAACGTGTGATCTTCCCGGATGATTCCCTTCGGGGAACTCCGGGCGGTCCGCCGCGCCGACCCGTCGATAGTGGCACGGCCCCGCCGGGCCCGTCACGCGGGTTTCGCGCTGCTCCAGTCCGGGTGGCCGGGCATCGGCGGGGTCTTCTCGCCGTACAGCCAGCCGTCGAAGAAGCCGGTCAGGTCCCGTCCGGCGATGCCGGACGCCAGCCGGGTGAAGTCCGCGGTGGTCGCCGTGGAGTCCCGGTGCACCCGGACCCAGGTGCGCTCCAGCAGGTCGAAGGCGGCTTCGCCGATCTCCTGGCGCAGGGCGTAGAGCACCAGCGCGCTGCCGTCGTACATGACCGGGCGGAACAGGCTGAGCTTCTGCCCCGGGGCCGGGCCGTCCGGGTGCGCCGGCGGGCCGCCGTCGGCGCGCCAGCCGTCGGAGAGCTGGTACGCCTGGCGCATCCGCCGCTCCAGGGTTCCGCCCCCGTTCTCCTCGGCGTACCGGGCCTCGTACCAGCTGGCGTGTCCCTCGTTCAGCCAGAGGTCGGACCAGCTCGCGGGCGAGACGCTGTTGCCGAACCACTGGTGGGCCAGCTCGTGGATCATCACCGAGTCGACGTACCACTCGGGGTAGGCGGGCTCGGTGAAGAACGACTTCCCGAACAGGGACAGCGTCTGGGTCTCCAGGGCGAACCCGATGGGGCTGTCGGCGACGAGCACCCCGTACGTCTCGAAGGGGTAGCGGCCGACCTGCTTCTCCATCCACTCCAGCTGGGCCGGGGTCTTCTTCAGCCAGGGCTCCAGCTTCTTCCGGTCGGCGGCCGGGACGACGTCGCGCACCGGCAGTCCGTGCGGGCCGGTGCGGTGCGCGACGGCGGAGCTGCCGATGGAGACCTGGGCCAGCTCGGTGGCCATGGGGTGCTCGGTGCGGTAGGTCCAGGTGGTCGTGGCCCCGCGCCGGGTCCTGTCCACGGGCAGGCCGCCCGCGACCGCCGTCAGCTTCTCGGGGGCGGTGATCCGGAAGGTGAAGTGCGCCTTGTCCGAGGGGTGGTCGTTGCTCGGGAAGACGCGGTGGGCGGCGTCGGCCTGGTTGGCCATGGCGAGCCCGTCGGCGGTACGCACCCAGCCGCCGTCGTCCCCGGATCCGCTCGGGTCACTGGTGTGCCGGACGGTGATGTTCAGCGGCACGCCCGCCGGGAGACGGCGGGGGGCCTGAAGGACCAGGTCCTCCCTCTTGCTGCCGAAGTCGACGCTCTGCCCGTTGACCTCGACGCCGCGGACGGTGCCCCGGGCGAAGTCGAGGTTGATCCGGTCCAGCGGGGCGGTGGTGCGGGCGCTGATCTTCGTGACGGCGTCCAGGGGCTTGGTGTTGCTGCCGTGGTAGGTGAGGGCGATGTCGTACGCGAGGACGTCGTATCCGGGGTTGCCCAGCTCGGGAAAGAGCCGGTCGCCGATGCCCAGGGGCTCGGGGGCGGGCAGGGTGGCGGCGACGAGGGTGGCCGAGGCGGTCGCCAGCAGGGCGGCGCGCAGGCGGCGGGTCAGGAGCGGCATGGACTACCGCTATCAGCGCGGGGCCGCCCGGCCGGGGAGCCGCGCGCCGTACCACCCGAACGAGGACGCGCCGTCCGTGGTCGCTCAGCCGGCCGGGGCCGGGTGCTGGGCGCGGCTGACGTCGTAGACCCCGGCGACGTCGCGCATGGCGCGCATCAGACCGGGAAGACCCGCCGCGTCGGGGAGCTGGAGGGTGTAGGTGTGGCGGACCCGCTGCTCGCTGGGCGGCTCGACGGTGGCGGACACGATCGCCGCCTCGGCGGTGGCGATGGCCTCGGTGAGGTCGGCGAGGAGCCGGGGGCGGCCGAAGGACTCGGCGACCAGGGTCACCCGGCAGCCCACCTCGGACTCCCGGCCCTCGGCGTCCGCCCAGCGGGCCGCGACCGGGGCGCGGCCGATGTCCCGCATCTCGGCGGCGGCGGGGCACTCGCGGCGGTGCACGGTGACCGCACCGCCCCGGACGACGAAGCCGGTCAGCTCGTCGGGGGGCACCGGCGTACAGCAGCCGGCCAGGCGGACCGGCGCGCCCGGCCCGTCGACGACGACGCCTGTGGTCCGTGGGCCGGACCGGGTGCGCGCCGGGGCGGTGGCCCCTGGGGCCTCGCGTTCCGGGGCGTCGGCGGCGGGCTCGTCCGGTGTGCCGGGTCCGGCCGCCTCCACGGTCTCCGGGTCGGGCTTCGCCTCGTCGGGGTGGTCGGTGAGCCAGCCGGTGATGGCGATCCGGGCGGCGGGGGTGCGGGCGTGGTCGAGCCAGTCGGGCGAGGGGCCGGAGGCGGTGTCCTGGGCGAGCAGCAGCTGCACGGTGTCGCCGTCGCTGAGGACGGTGCTCAGGGTGGCGAGGCGGCCGTTGACCCGGGCTCCGATGGAGGTGTGCGCCCGGTCGCCGTACTGGGCGTAGGCGGCGTCGACGCAGCTGGCGCCCGCGGGCAGCCCGAGGGTGCCCCCGTCGGTGCGGAACACGGTGATCTCGCGGTCCTGGGCGAGGTCGTCGCGCAGGGTGGTCCAGAAGGTGTCGGGGTCGGTGGCGGACTCCTGCCAGTCCAGCAGCCGGGAGAGCCAGCCGGGCCGGGTCGGGTCGGCGCGCTCGTCGGACGGCTCGGCGTGCTGGAGCGGGGCGGTCCCGTCCTGGGCGTACGGGTTGCCCAGCGCGACGACGCCCGCCTCGGCGACCTTGTGCATCCGGTGCGTACGGATGAGGACTTCGGCGACCGCGCCCCCGGGGCCGACGACGGCGGTGTGCAGCGACTGGTACAGGTTGAACTTGGGGGCGGCGATGAAGTCCTTGAACTCGGAGATCACCGGGGTGAAGCAGGTGTGCAGTTCACCGAGGACGGCGTAGCAGTCGGCGTCCTCGCCGACGAGGACGAGGAGCCGGCCGAAGTCGGTGCCGCGCAGTTCGCCGCGTTTCCGGCGGACCCGGTGCACGGAGACGAAGTGGCGTGGCCGGATGAGGACTTCGGCGCTGATGCCCGCGTCGCGCAGGGTGCGCGTCACGTTGTCGGCGATGGTTTCGAGGGGGTCGTCCGGGCGCGTCGCGGCGGCGATCAGGGCGCGGGTGTGCTCGTACTCCTCGGGGTGCAGGATCGCGAAGACCAGGTCCTCCAGCTCGGTCTTGAGCGCCTGCACGCCGAGCCGTTCGGCGAGCGGGATGAGGACGTCCCGGGTGACCTTGGCGATCCGGGCCTGCTTCTCGGGG
The DNA here is from genome assembly GCF_042718715.1 of Streptomyces sp. NPDC058576. Lineage (NCBI taxonomy): Bacteria > Bacillati > Actinomycetota > Actinomycetes > Kitasatosporales > Streptomycetaceae > Streptomyces > Streptomyces sp. NPDC058576. Next base: position 27,863 of record NZ_JBHXPF010000067.1, read on the forward strand.
CGCATCACACCGAGGGTGCGCATGTTGTGCAGCCGGTCGGCGAGCTTGATCGACATGACCCGGACGTCGTTGCCGGTGGCGACGAGCATCTTGCGGAAGGTCTCCGGTTCGGCGGCGGCGCCGTAGTCGACCTTCTCCAGTTTCGTCACGCCGTCGACGAGATAGCAGACCTCGTCGCCGAACTGCTCCTGGACCTGATCGAGCGTCACCTCGGTGTCCTCGACGGTGTCGTGGAGCAGGGAGGCGGTGAGCGTGGTGGTCTCGGCGCCTAGCTCGGCGAGGATCAGGGTGACGGCCAGCGGATGCGTGATGTACGGCTCGCCGCTCTTGCGCATCTGGCCGCGGTGCGAGGACTCCGCGAGGACGTAGGCCCGGTGCAGGATGGTCAGGTCGGCGTCGGGATGGTGGGCGCGGTGCGCCTCGGCGACATGGCCGATGGCGTCGGGCAGCCGGTCGCGGGAGACCGGGCCGCGCAGTGCCACCCGGCCCAGTCTGCGCAGATCGATCCGGGGGCGGCTCCGCCTGCGAAGGGGAGCGCCCGGATCGGCGGCCTCTGCACTCATGGGCACCTCCGGCGACGTCGACCGGCGCTGGGGAGGAGCGGATGCCCCTCGGGGCCGGTGCTTGATGCTATCGACCCCACCACGTGGCGCAGTCCAGCTCTCGCCCAGCGTGAAACGGATCACCCATTCGAGCGAAGCTCGGACCGATCACCGTTTCGAGCGGTTCAGGCCTCAGGAGGATGCGAGCCGTTCCTGGGCGGTTTCGAGCCAGGCCGGGTCGATGACACCCTCGGCGACGATCACGGCGGGTCCGGTCATGTCGACCGCGCCGTCGGGGTGCTCGGTGATGACGAGGGTGCCGCCGGGGAGATCCACCCGATACGTGACGGGGAGCCCGGTCCCGGCGGGGTCGGCGCCGTCCCGGCGGGCGGCGGCGACGGCGACCGCGCAGGCTCCGGTGCCGCAGGAGCGGGTCTCGCCGGAGCCGCGCTCGTGGACGCGCATGCCGACGTGGCGCGGGCCCCGGTCGACGACGAATTCGACGTTGACGCCCTCGGGGTAGACGGCCTCGGGGCTGATGGGGGGGGCGGTTAGCAGGTCGCCCGCGTGGTCGAGGTCGTCGACGAAGGCGACCGCGTGCGGGTTGCCCATGTTGACGTTGCGGGCGGGCCAGCTGCGGCCGCCGACGCTGACCGTGACGCTCGCCTCGGGCAGTTGGGCGCGTCCCATGGAGACGGTGATCTCGCCGTTCTTGGCGAGGTGCACGCGCTTGGGGCCGCCCCGGGTGGCGACGGTGAGGTCGCCCTCCTCGACGAGACCGGCGCGCTGGAGGTAGTGCGCGAAGACGCGCACGCCGTTGCCGCACATCTCGGCGATCGAGCCGTCCGCGTTGCGGTAGTCCATGAACCACTCGGCCCCGTCCGCCATGGACCGTGCCTCGGGGTGTGCGGCGGAGCGCACGACGTGCAGGAGTCCGTCGCCGCCGATGCCGGCCCGGCGGTCGCAGAGCCGGGCGACGAGGGCCGCGGGCAGCGTGAGGGCGTTGTCCGGGTCCGGGACGATCACGAAGTCGTTCTCGGTGCCGTGACCCTTGAGGAAGGCGATCTGCGAGGTGCTCACACGCCAACTGTACGAGGCGGCGCCGACAACCCGCACGAGCGGCCCGGCCGTGCGGGCCTCGCCGCGACGCCGTCAGCGCAGCCGGGCCACGCGCCAGACGGCGAGGGCGACCAGGGCGAGGCCGGTCGCGGCGTACAGCGCGATCACACGCCAGTCGGGGCGGTCGCCCGAGCCGCGGGAGGGCAGTCCGGGCCAGGTGTGACCGACGCGGCGGGCCGCCATCATGCCCCAGCCGGCCGCGCAGCAGCTGATCAGGAGCCCCAGCATGGCGACGATGGCGCCGCCGTCACCGAACTCGAAGGCGAGGGGGAAGGCGAACATCAGCGAGCCGACCGCGGCCAGCATGACGATGGGTGCGAGCTGCCAGATCCGCAGCTTGCGGGTGGGCCGCAGCTCGACCTCGACCTCGGGGGCCACGTCCTGCTCGTCGGGCCCGTCGGGGCTCAGCCGTCCCGCGGTCTCCCGCGGTGACGGCACCTCGTGCTCTGTGTCGCGCTGCTCCGTGTCGCGAGGGCCGGCCTCCATCGCCACGCGCCCTCCCAACTCGGACTCCACTGGTGGATCGATGCTCGATGATGGCACGGTCACGGGTGCCGAATTGACGGGCGGGGCTTCCCGATGCCATCACGTGATCAGGCTGTGACCGCTCGTTCGACCAACGTCAGCGCCCGGTGCGGGAGTTCTTCCCGGTCACGGTGTCCGCCACCGAGCCACACGACCCGCGGGTCGCGGCGGAACCACGAGTCCTGACGGCGAGCGAAGCGCTTGGTGGCGCGCACGGTCTCGGCCCGCGCGTCGTCCTCGGTGCACTCCCCCGCGAGCGCCCCGAGGATCTGCTGATAGCCGAGGGCCCGTGAGGCGGTGAGGCCCTCGCGCAGCCCGGACGCCTCCAGGGCCCGCACCTCCTCCACGAGACCCGCCTCCCACATCCGGTCGACGCGCAGGGCGATGCGCTCGTCGAGTTCGGGGCGGTCCACGTCGACGCCGATCTGCACCGCGTCGTAGACCGGTTCGTCGCCGGGGAGGTTGGCGGTGAAGGGCTTGCCGGTGATCTCGATGACTTCGAGGGCGCGGACGATACGGCGGCCGTTGCTCGCCAGGATGGACCGGGCGGCGTCCGGGTCCAGGGCGGCGAGGCGTTCGTGCAGGACGCCGGAGCCGCGCTCGGCCAGTTCCGCTTCGAGGCGGGCGCGCACCTCGGGGTCCGTACCGGGGAACTCCAGGGCGTCGATGGCGCCCTTCACGTACAGCCCGGAGCCGCCGACGAGGACGGGCGTGCGGCCTGCGGCGAGCAGCCGGTCGATCTCCCGGCGGGCCAGGCGCTGGTACTCGGCGACGCTGGCGGCCTCGGTGACGTCCCAGATGTCCAGCAGGCGGTGCGGCACGCCGTCGCGCTCGGGGAGCGTCAGCTTCGCGGTGCCGATGTCCATCCCCCGGTAGAGCTGCATGGAATCGGCGTTGATCACCTCGCCGTCGAGCCGCTGGGCGAGAAAGACCCCCAGATCCGATTTTCCGGCCGCTGTGGGGCCTACGACGGTGATCACGCGGGGGGCGGGAGGGGGAGGCGTCACCGGACCAGTCTCCCAAATATCCGGACCCTTCCGAACACACCGGGTGTCGAGCGGGACGCGGCCGAACACGGAGGGCGACGTCAAGGATGCGCCACGGAAGCGCCGAAGGACGAGTAAAAACGGCAGGAACGGACAGGTGACGGACAATGGGGGCGGGAGAACGCTCCCGTGACGACAGTCCTCACTGCACGGAAGGTGACCCAATGGGGTTCCTGGACAACCTGAAGGCCAAGCTGGGGCCGGCCAAGGACAAGGTCGGCGACCTCGCGCAGCAGCACGGGGGCAAGATCGAGCAGGGCCTCGACAAGGCCGCGCGCACGGTCGACCAGAAGACCAAGGGCAAGTACAGCGACAAGATCGATTCGGGTACGCGCAAGGCCAAGGAAGCCGTGGACAAGCTGGGCCAGAAGGACGGGGGTGCGCCGGGAGGCGCTCACGGCACTCCCGGGACCCCTGGTGCGCCCGGAACCCCCGGTGCTCCGGGTACGCCCGGCGGCACCCCTGGCAGCACGCCTCCCCCGCCGCCGCCCGCGCACTGACGCAGCGGTCGTGCCCCGGCGGCGGGTGCGGAGCCGAGTGCTCCGTGCCCGCCGCCGGTCTGTTCCCGCCGCCGGTCTGTTCCCGCCGCCGGTCTGGTCAGGACCAGGCGGCAACGGTGTAGCCCACGCCGTACGGGGCGTCCTCGTACAGCAGCCGCCCGGCGAGCCCGGCGTCCCGCGCGGCGCCGGCGAGCAGCTGCCAGGAGGCCCGTCCGGTCGCCTTGAGTTCGTGGGCGAGCGTGGCGTCGAGCGCGGCGATGGCGTCGAGGTCCGCGGCGCCGAGCGCCTCGGTGGCCAGGGCGTCGAACGCGGCGGCCCGCTCGTCGAGGTAGCCGGGCGCCTTGAGGGTGCGGCAGGCGCTGCCGTCGCCCATGACCAGGAGCGCGACCCGATCGGCGCGGCGGGCGAGGGCGCGGCCGGCCTCCTCGCAGTCGCCCGGAGCCGCGGTCCGCAGGAGGGCGAGCCCTTCGGCCGGAGCGCCCGTCCAGCGGGCCCGGCCGAGCAGCCAGGCGCCCACCGCGAGGGCCTGCGGCAGCGGCCGGCCCGCCGTGGAAGTGTCCTCGGGCGCGCGGCCGAGCGTCACGTCGAGGTCCACGCCGACGCCCCGGAAGGAGCCGAGCGATCCGGGCGGGTAGGGCGCGGCCGTGCCGTCTTCGCCCGGTCCCACGACGACGAGGAGGTCCGGGCGCGAGGCGGCGAGCACCCCCACGGCGTCGAGGCAGGCGTCACGCGCGGAGTCGAGCTCGGGGGCGGCCCCGGCGGCGACCTCGGGCACCAGGAGCGGCGGACAGGGGCACACGGCGGCGGCGACAAGCATGCCGGTCAGCGTACTTCCCCGGGCGCCGCCGACCGGGCCGGGAGCCGTCAGCCGATGCCGCAGGCCGGGGCCGTGGTGGCCGGGAGCGGGTCCGGGGCGCCGATGCCGGGGAGGCCCAGCATCACTCCGGCGGGCTTGGCGGCGGCCTCGGTGGTGCGCTTCTCCCAGGCGTCGCCCGCGCGGGTGGGGCGTACGGCGAGCGGCGTGCCCTCGGCGAGCAGGTGGTGCGGGGCGGCGTAGGTGATCTCGACGGTCACCACGTCGCCCGGGCGCACGTCCTGGGCCGGCTTGGTGAAGTGGACCAGGCGGTTGTCGGGGGCGCGGCCGGAGAGCCGGTGGGTGGCGCCGTCCTTGCGGCCTTCGCCCTCGGCGACCATGACGTCCAGGGTGCGGCCGACCTGTTTCTTGTTCTCGTCCCAGGAGATCTGCTCCTGGAGGGCGGACAGGCGCATGTACCGCTCCTGGACGACCTCCTTGGGGATCTGGCCGTCCATGTCGGCGGCCGGCGTCCCGGGGCGCTTGGAGTACTGGAACGTGAACGCGTTGGCGAAACGGGCCTCGCGGACCGCGTGCATCGTCTGCTCGAAGTCCTCCTCGGTCTCGCCGGGGAAGCCCACGATGATGTCGGTCGAGATGGCTGCGTCCGGCATCGCGGCGCGCACCTTCTCGATGATCCCCAGGAAGCGCTCCTGACGGTACGAGCGGCGCATCGCCTTCAGGATGCGGTCCGATCCGGACTGCATCGGCATGTGCAGCTGCGGCATGACGTTCGGCGTCTCGGCCATGGCGGCGATGACGTCGTCGGTGAAGTCGCGGGGGTGCGGCGAGGTGAAGCGGACGCGCTCCAGGCCCTCGATGGTCCCGCAGGCGCGCAGCAGCTTGGAGAAGGCCTCGCGGTCGCCGATGTCGGAGCCGTACGCGTTCACGTTCTGGCCGAGCAGGGTGATCTCGGAGACGCCCTCGGCGACCAGGGCCTCGATCTCGGCCAGGATGTCGCCGGTGCGGCGGTCCTTCTCCTTGCCGCGCAGGGCCGGGACGATGCAGAAGGTGCAGGTGTTGTTGCAGCCGACCGAGATGGAGACCCACGCGGCGTAGGCGGACTCGCGGCGGGTGGGGAGCGTGGAGGGGAAGGCCTCCAGGGACTCGGCGATCTCGATCTGCGCCTCTTCCTGGACGCGGGCGCGCTCCAGGAGGACCGGCAGCTTGCCGATGTTGTGCGTGCCGAAGACGACGTCGACCCAGGGGGCCCGCTTGACGATGGTGTCGCGGTCCTTCTGCGCGAGACAGCCGCCGACGGCGATCTGCATCCCGGGGCGCTTGGTCTTCATGGGCGCGAGCCGGCCGAGGTTTCCGTAAAGCTTGTTGTCGGCGTTCTCCCGCACCGCGCAGGTGTTGAAGACGACGACGTCGGCGTCGCCGTCGGAGCCTTCGGGGGCCCGGACGTAACCGGCGCCCTCCAGGAGACCCGACAGCCGTTCGGAGTCGTGGACGTTCATCTGGCACCCGTAGGTGCGCACCTCGTAGCTCTTCTGGACGTCCACTGCTTCGCTCCGGTTGCCGCTGCTCATGGGACAAGGGTAGGCGGTTGCCGGGCGGCGCCTTCCCGTCCCCCGGTCAGGCTTCCGCCGACCCGCCCGTTGTGGGGCGGGCCTCACGGGGAAGCCTGGCCAGGGGGGTGGGTGAGCTGGCAGGATCGCGCGCATGTTCCACGCTCTGTCCCGATTCGGCCGCCGGCGCACCCTGCAGACGGGCGCCGTCCTCGCGGTCGTGCTCGGGCTGCTCGCGTGGTGGCTGCAGCCCCGGGGGGACGAGGGGGACCCGAGCGGCCCGCTCACCTTCTCCACGGGAGTGCCCAGCGGGGTCTATCAGCGCTACGGGGAGCGGCTGGAGGGCGCGCTCGCCAAGGACATGCCGGAGGTGTCCATACGGCTGCGGACCAGCGAGGGGTCGCAGCAGAACCTCGCCCGGGTCGCGACGGGCGAGGCGGACTTCACCATCGCGACGGCCGACGCCGTGGCCACCTATCTGCGCGACGGCAGGCCCGGGGCCCAGCGGCTGCGTGGCTGTGTCCGGCTGTACGACGACTACGTCCAGCTGGTCGTCCCCCGCGACTCCGACGTCCGCAGCGCTTCCGACCTGCGGGGCAAGCGGGTGGGCGTCGGCCAGGAGGGGTCCGGGGTGCGGCTGGTCGCGGACCGGCTGCTGACGGCGGCGGGACTCGATCCGGCCGAGGACATCACCCCGGTGCCGGTGGGCATCGACACCATGCCCGTACGGCTGACGCAGGGCCGGCTCGACGCGTTCTTCTGGTCGGGCGGGCTGCCGACCGCGGCCGTGCAGGAGCTGTCGGAGCGCTTCGAGATCCGGCTGGTGCCGCTGGAGGCCGACCTGGTCGCGAAGCTGCAGGCGTCGACCGGTCCCACCCGCTTCTACCGGTCGGCCATGATGCCCGCCGACGCCTATCCGCAGGCCCAGCAGGGTCAGGCGGTGCCCACGGTCGCCGTCGCCAACCTGCTCGTCACGACCGACCGTACGGACGCGGCCATGACCGAGGCCTTCACCCGGACGGTGATCAACACCCGGGACCGGATCGGCCGCGAGGTCCACTCGGCGCAGCTGGTGGACCTGCGGACGGCGATCTACACGGATCCGCTGGACGTGCACGACGGGGCCAAGGACTACTACCGCTCGGTGAAGCCCTGACGGCTCCTCGTCGGGGGCGCTGAGTCTCCCCGCCCATGGAGCTCAGCCGCCCGGCCGTTCGCGGGGCACCGAGACGGTCACCCGCAGGCCGTGCGGTGCGTGGTGCTCGTACGCGATCGAGCCGCCGCCCGCCGCGAGCAGCACCCGGGAGATGGAGAGGCCGAGGCCCGACCCGCTGACGTTCTGGTGACGGGTGCTGCGCCAGAAGCGGTCGCCGACGCGCTCCAGTTCCGCTTCGGTGAGGCCCGGGCCCCGGTCGGCGACGACGACGGTCGTCGTGTGGGTTTTGGCGGTGACGGTGACGGTGACGTCCTCGCCGGCGGGGGTGAACTTCAGGGCGTTGTCGATCACCGCGTCCAGGGCGCTGGAGAGCGCCACGGGGTCGGCCCAGGCGGTGGCCGCCGGGGCCCCGTCCAGGGTGAGCCGCACGCCCTCCCGGTCCGCCATGGGACGCCAGGAGGCGACCCGCTCGGCGGTGAGCGGGACGATGTCGGTCAGCTGGAGGTCCGCCTCGGCGTGCTCGGCGAGCGCGAGGTCGAGCAGGTCGTCGAGGACCCGGGCCAGCCGTTTGCCCTCGGTGCGCACGGCGGCGATCTCCTCGCTGTCCTCGGGCAGCTCCAGGGCGAGCAGCTCGATGCGCAGCAGCAGGGCGGCGAGCGGATTGCGCAGCTGGTGCGAGGCGTCGGCGACGAAGGCGCGCTGCTGCTCCAGCACGTCCTCGACGTTGTCCGCCATCTCGTTGAAGGAGCGAGCCAGGTGCCTGAGTTCCGGCGGCCCGGCGGAGGCGGCGACCCGGGAGCGCATCCGGCCGCCGGCGATGTCGCGGGTGGCCGCGTCCAGGGTCCGTACCGGCAGCAGGACCCAGCCGGTGAGCCGGACCGCCGCGCCGACGGCCACCAGCAGGGCCAGGGCTTCGCCGAGGCCGATGAACAGCCAGGTCCGCAGGGTCCGGGACCGCATCTCACCGGTGGGCGAGTCGATGACGACCACGGCGACCACATCGCCGTCGCGCACCACGGGCGAGGCGACGACGACGCGCCCGTCGCGCCAGGGCCAGACCTGCGGCGGGTCGTGCGAGCGGCGGCCGAGCAGCGCCTCGTCGAACGCCGTGCGCCCTTCGCCCTCGGCGGGCAGGGTCCAGGAGCCGGGGGCCTTGGCCAGGGCCCGGTCGTCCCGGAAGAAGACGCCGGCGCGGATGTCGTACACCGAGGCGTAGACCTCCAGGTCGGTCTGGAGGGTGCGGCGGCGCTCCTCGCTGTCCGGGGAGGTGTCGGTGATGGACTGCGCCAGGGCGGCGAACCGTGCGGTGTCGTCGATCCGGTCGATCACCAGGCGCTGCTGCTCGGCGGCGGCCACACTGATCGCGAGCGGGAAGCCGAGGGTGACCAGGACAGCGGCCATCAGGACGATCAGCAGCGGGAGCAGACGGGAGCGCACCGGGGGCGTACCCGCCGGTTACGCGGACGGCGCGACGAGCCGGTAGCCGACGCCCCGCACGGTCTCGATCAGGGCGGGCAGGCGCAGCTTGGAGCGCAGGGAGGCGACGTGGACCTCCAGGGTGCGTCCGGTCCCCTCCCAGCTGGTGCGCCAGACCTCGCTGATGATCTGCTCCCGGCGGAAGACGACGCCGGGGCGCTGGGCGAGGAGGGCCAGCAGGTCGAACTCCTTGCGGGTGAGCTGGACTTCCGTGCCGTCGACGCTGACCCGGCGGGTCGGCAGTTCGATGGCGACCGGCCCGAGGCGCAGGGCGGCGACGGGGGTCGGCGCGGTGTCCTCGCCGCTGGTGGTGCGCCGGGCGACCGCGTGGATCCGGGCGAGCAGCTCGCCGGTGTCGTACGGCTTGGTGACGTAGTCGTCGGCGCCGAGGTTGAGTCCGTGGATGCGGGAGCGCACGTCGGCGCGGGCGGTCACCATGATCACGGGGGTCGCGGTGCGCTTGCGGATCTTGCCGCACACCTCGTAGCCGTCCTGGTCGGGCAGGCCGAGGTCGAGGAGGATCACCCCGAAGGGCTCCTTCTCGGCGGGCAGCAGCGCGCGCAGGGCCTCCTCGCCGTTGCGGGCGTGCTTCACCTGGAATCCGTGGCGGGCGAGCACGGCGGACAGGGCCGCCGCGACATGGTCGTCGTCCTCGACGAGCAGAAGTCTCATGGCCCTCCTCTCCGTGTCTCCCGGGGCCGTCCGGCTCCTCGGGCTCATGGGTGAAACCGTTGCACGGTGTCACCGGGTGCTGTCACCCGTTTCACCCTGCTTCACCCGGGAGATCTCTGGCGTGATCTCCCGTTCATCGACGCTTCGCGTCGACTCGCTCAAGGCATCCACGCCGATGAACGGCACACCAGTCAAGAGTCTGCCGGTTACAGCAGGGTTTCCGTTATGCACCCGGTACGCCCCCGGGGTGGCACGTAGCGTCCTGTTCACACGGAGTGTCCGGTTGCCGCCGGATCGTTATGCTCAATTTCCGCTCAGATGTAATGACGTTGGTAGCACTGCGTCATTAGTGTCCTTCTTCAACCGAGGAGGACGGAGCAAGAAGCCGATGAGCGGAGTTTCAGTGACCAAGGACGCCGAGGATGCCGCGCCCGCGGCGAACGACCTGGTCGTACTGAGCGACGTCAACAAGCACTTCGGCGCGCTGCATGTGCTCCAGGACATCGACCTGACCATCGCCCGTGGCGAGGTCGTGGTCGTCATCGGGCCTTCCGGGTCCGGCAAGTCCACGCTGTGCCGCACGATCAACCGCTTGGAGACGATCGATTCGGGAGCGATCTCGATCGACGGCAAGCCCCTGCCCCAGGAGGGCAAGGAGCTGGCCAGGCTGCGTGCCGACGTGGGCATGGTCTTCCAGTCGTTCAATCTCTTCGCACACAAGACGGTGCTGGAGAACGTCATGCTGGGCCAGATCAAGGTCCGCAAGGCCGACAAGAAGGCGGCGGAGGAGAAGGCCCGGATCCTGCTCGACCGGGTGGGCGTCGGCGTACAGGCCGACAAGTACCCCGCGCAGCTCTCCGGAGGCCAGCAGCAACGCGTCGCGATCGCACGGGCTTTGGCGATGGACCCGAAGGTCATGCTCTTCGACGAGCCCACGTCGGCGCTCGACCCGGAGATGATCAACGAGGTCCTCGAAGTCATGCAGCAGCTGGCCCGGGACGGGATGACGATGATCGTCGTCACCCACGAGATGGGCTTCGCCCGTTCCGCCGCCAACCGCGTCGTGTTCATGGCGGACGGGAAGATCGTCGAAGAGGCGACCCCCGACCAGTTCTTCAGCAACCCGCGCAGCGACCGGGCCAAGGACTTCCTGTCGAAGATCCTTCACCACTGACGACAACGACTTCCGACCTAAGGATTGTTCACATGAAGCTCCGCAAGTCGGCCGCCGTCGCGGCCATTGCCGTCCTCGCCCTGACCGCGACCGCGTGTGGTGGCAAGGAGGGCTCCGCCGGTGACAAGCCGGGCGGCACCCAGCCGGGCGCCTCCGGTGCCCCCGAGCTGCCCAAGTACACCGCCGCCACGGACGTCGCCCTCGACTCCCCGGTGTTCAAGAAGGCCAAGGAGCGCGGCAAGCTGATCATCGGCGCCAAGGCCGACCAGCCGTACCTCGGCTTCGAGGACCAGGCGACCAAGGAGCGCTCGGGCTTCGACATCGAGATCGCCAGGATGGTCGCGGCCGACCTCGGCTTCTCGGAGAAGCAGATCGAGTGGAAGACGGTCGACTCCGGCGTCCGTGAGACGGCCATCTCCAAGGGCCAGGTCGACTACTACGTCGGCACCTACACGATCAACGACGAGCGCAAGAAGCAGGTCGGCTTCGCCGGTCCGTACTACAAGGCCGGCGCGGACCTCCTGGTGCGCGAGGACGAGAAGTCGATCACCGGCAAGGACTCGGTGAAGGGCAAGAAGGTCTGCTCGATCGTCGGCTCCACGCCGCTCCAGGAGATCAAGAAGCCGGAGTACGGCGCGAGCGTCGTCGAGCTGGCCAAGTACTCCGACTGCGTGCAGCAGCTGCTGACCAAGCAGGTCGACGCGGTCACCACCGACGACTCGATCCTCAAGGGCTACGCCGCGGCCAACAAGGGCAAGCTCAGGGTCGTCGGCAAGCCGTTCACCGACGAGCCCTACGGCGTCGGCCTGAACAAGGACGACAAGGTGCTGCGCGAGGCCATCAGCAAGTCGCTGGAGGAGCGCGTCAAGGACGGCACGTACAAGAAGATCTACGAGGCGACGCTGGGCCTGTCCGGTTCGGACTTCGTCGACCCGCCGGCCATCGAGCGTTACTGACGCCGCCGTCCGTCGGGGGGGGGGGGGGGGGGCGCCCTGACCCGGGACCTGGC
>NZ_JBHXPF010000068.1:0-38641 GCF_042718715.1 Streptomyces sp. NPDC058576
GGTTGCCCGACGGGGGCGTTGGTTCACCCCGTGCCGCGCCCCGCGCCCCGCCTGGGGGGGGGGGGGGGCCGAGGCCCTGGCGTCAGATGTAGCCCTCGCGCAGGGCGTAGGCCACGGCGTGGGCGCGGTTGCGGAGATTCAGCCGGGTCGTCAGTTTGTACATGACGTCCTTGATCGTGCGTTCGGAGTAGCACAGCTCCGCGGCGATCTTCGCGGTGCCGAACCCCTCGGCGACCAGGCGCATGACCTCGACCTCACGGGGGGTCAGCCCATAGGTGGGGAAGCCCGGCCCTCCGCCCACGGCCGGGGACGCTCCCGTGCCCATCTGACGGATCAGCCGGCCCAGCAGGTCGGCCGGGAGGTCCCCGTCGCCGCGTGCGGCGGCCAGCACGGCCTGGATCAGCCGGTTCCTGGTGGCCTCGTGACGCCAGACGACGGCGCTGACTCCATAGCTCACCACTTCGTGGAACTCGTCGTCCTGCAAGGTGTCCAGCACCAGGACGGCCTTGGAACCGTCGCCGCCGACGGCCCTGCGCATCTGGGTCAGCGTGCCCTGGCTGAGTACGTGATCGACCAGGAGGATCACGCCGCCCGGACTCTTCCGCTCGCGGACCTCGATGCGCGCGTCCCGGTCCAGAGCGCTCAGCGCACCCTCCCGGGATATGGGGTCCCGGGCGTGTACCACTACGGGGACCCTCGGCTCGAATGGTTCCGGATGACGGTCCACAGAATTCACCGTTCTCACAGGGTTCGCCATTACCACGGGGTTGGCCATTCCCACCGGGTTCGTGCCGCCGGCTGAACTCGACAAAACCTGTACTCCCTGTCTGCACGCTCTGTTGTCACCGTCGAGCGGTTCGGTCCCCCGTGGTTTCGGCGCCGCTAATTGGTCGGGCAGGATTCCACCCCTGTCAGATTCCGGACGATGCCGGCCGCGAGCTGATGGCACGCGGTCGCGCTCAGCTCCAACTGGGAGGCCGCCTCGTCGAGGTGGCCGACGATGAGCAGGATCGCCTCGGCCTGGCGAGGGGTGCCCACCGGCCCGTCGTGCGACCGGCCGCCGCGGGCGGGCTCGCCTTCGCCCGGGTTGGCCTGCAAGGCACGGGCCAGGGCGTTGTTCACCAGGGAGGATGCGACCAGGACCGACGAGAGCCGCTCCAGGCTGGCGCGTCGGCCCGCGACGGCGGCGAACGTGCTGTTGTGCAGAGCGTTCAGCCGGACGAGAGCGGTGGCGGTCAGGTCCTGTGCGGCGAGCAGAAGCGGGCCGATGCGGCGGACGGCATCGGCTCCCGGGGTGTAGGAGACATCGCGAACGCGGACGTGGAGCGTCTCGAATTCACGGGCGAGGTGATGAAGTTGCCGTTCATGATGATGTAATTCGCTCGCTGACATGACGGCATGGCTCCAGAGGATCGCAGCGTCGATTTACACCAGCGTACTGATACCGATCCGGGACATTCCAGGAGTGCCGACAGAACGGCCAGAAAGAAATTGATCAGATATCAGCCAGACGCCCCGCGGTATCACGCCATGCCCCACGGGACCGGAAGAGGTTCCCTTTCCCCGCTGTTTGTTTGGCGCTGGATCCCTTCCGATTCGAAGCCGGCGCCGGTGCGGGAAATCGGCGCGCCCCACCGCCCGACCGCGCCGGGGACCGCCCGTGGCTGCCCGGACAGCCGATCGGGCTGACCGTTTCTGCCCGTTTCGCTCGACCGGCCGGCGGGGCCGGAGCCACGTTCACGCGCCACCGATCCGGCCGGTCGGCGCGGGCTCTTCTGGCCGGTCCTTGTGACGACGCTCAGGAACTCTGCTTGCGCTCGGGCATCAGACGGGAACCGGTGATCCGCTCGCCGGTGATGTCGTCGGGGTTGGAGAGCACACAGGTCTCCAACGACAGACAACCGCACGCGATGCAGTCGGTCAGATGGTCGCGCAAGCGGTGCAACTGCCCGATGCGCTCGTCCAGTTCCTTGCGCCACGCCTCCGAGAGACGGGCCCAGTCCTCACGGTTCGGCGTGCGCTCCTCGGGCAGTTCGGCGAGCGCGTCCCGGATCGTGGCCAGCGGGATGCCGACGCGCTGGGCCGCCCGGACGAACGCGACGCGGCGCAGCGCGTCCCGCGAGTAGCGGCGTTGGTTGCCACTGGTGCGGCTGCTGCTGATCAGGCCCTTGGACTCGTAGAAGTGCAGGGCCGAGACGGCGGCGCCGCTGCGCGCCGAGAGCTGGCCGACCGAGAGTTCGTGGAGCGTCTGTGGGATCTGGGGCACCCCTCAAACCTACTGCCATGTCGTTGACAGGAGGGCGCCGCACAACGATGCTGAGCAAGCGCTTAGACATCGCGCCGGACAGCGCGTCGAGCCGGAAGGCAGGGACCGGGAACATGGCAGAGCCGAGGATCTTCACGTCCGCGCAGGAGCTGCGGGACGGAGTGGGCGAGGAGCTGGGGCACAGCGACTGGCTGGAGATCGAGCAGAAGAGGATCGACGGGTTCGCCGAGGCGACCGGCGACCATCAGTGGATCCACGTGGACCCGGAGCGGGCGAAGGACGGGCCGTTCGGCACGACCATCGCGCACGGCTATCTGACGCTCTCGCTGCTGCCCGCGCTGGTGCCGCAGGTGATGCGGGTCGAGGGCATGAAGATGGGCATCAACTACGGCACCAACAAGGTCCGTTTCCCCTCGACCGTCCCGGTCGGCTCGCGGCTGCGGGCCACGGCGGTGCTGCGGGACGTGACGGAGGTGGGCGGCGGCGTGCAGGTCACGGCGGTCGTCACGGTCGAGCGCGAGGGCAGCGAGAAGCCGGCCTGTGTCGCGGAGTCGGTGTCCCGCTACTACTTCTGATCCGGTCCCGGTCCCGGTCCTACTTCCGACGCGGGGCCGTACGGGCCCCGACCATCCGCAGGACGAGGCCGGCGTACAGCTCGCCGACCTCGTCGGGGGTACGGCTGCCCTGGGCGTTGAACCAGCGGGCCACGTCGATGCAGAGCGACAGCACCGCGAGCGTGGTGCCGGGGACGTCGGGGACGTCGAACTCGCCGTCCCGTACCCCTTCGCCGATGATCCGGCGGACCACGGCGTCGCTCCTGCGCCGCAGCGCGACGATCTCGGTGCGGTGCTCCTCGCCCAGCGCGTCGAGCTCGTACTGCACGACCCGGGCGGTGGTGTGCCGCTCCGCGTGCCAGCGGACGAAGGAGCGGACCGCCCCGGCGAGCCGTTCGGCGGCCGTGCCGTCCCGGTCCGCCTCGGAGTCGAGGACGTACAGCGCCCGCTCGTGGCCGATCTTGCTGATCCGGTGGAGCAGCTCTTCCTTGGTCGCGAAGTGGATGTAGAGCGCGGCCGGGCTCATCCCGGCCCGGCCGGCGATGTCACGCGTGGTGGTCGCGTGGTACCCGCGCTCGGCGAAGGCGTCCACGGCGGCGACGAGGAGCCGCCTGGCCGCCTCGGGAGTGACCTCGCCCCACGGCGCGTCCTCGCCGCTCGTCTCCTCCGCCGTACTCATCGCCCAGGGCCCCTCTCCGTCAACAGGACGCACACCATACCCCGAACCTGAGCAAGCGCTTAGGGGTTGCCCCGATCCCTCCGGCTCAGAGCTTCTGGAAGGGGTCGTGCTCGGCGAGGATCTTCTCCAGCCGGGCCTGGTCCACCCGGCTGACGATCTGGCCGGCCTCCTGGCGGTCCCTGATCACCTTGGCGAGCGTGAAGCAGGACGTGACCAGATAGAGCACGCCGATGGCGAGGAATCCGCGCACCCAGGCGTCGGCGTCGAGGAAGAAGATACCGAAGGCGACCGCGCCGATCGCCACCATGAAGGAGGCGACGGCCTGGACGTAGAAGGCGGCGGTGCTCTGCTGCTTGACCGATGTCGTGTCACTCATGGGTTCAGCATCCGCCGACGTGGCGCACGCCACATCCGTGCCCGTACTCACGCCGGTACTCAGACAGCCGTACGACCCCGAGTACCGGCTCAGAAGGCGGAGACACCGGTCAGCGCACGGCCGATGATCAGCTTCTGGATCTGGCTGGTGCCCTCGTAGAGCGTCATCACGCGGGCGTCCCGCAGCAGCTTGCCGACCGGGTACTCGTCGATGTAGCCGTAGCCGCCGAAGACCTGGAGGGCGTTGTTGGCGCAGCGGACGGCGGCCTCGGAGGCGTACAGCTTGGCCTTCGACGCGGCGGTGGCGAAGTCCTGGCCCCGGTCGATCAGGTCGGCGACCCGCCAGGTCAGCAGCCGGGCGGCGTCCACGTCCACGGCGATGTCGCTGAGCAGTTCCTGGACGAGCTGGTGGCGGGCGATGGGCTTTCCGAACTGCTCGCGTTCGCCCGCGTAGCGCACGGCCGCGTCCAGGGCGGCCTGAGCGATGCCGACACAGCCCGCCGCGACCGACATGCGGCCCTTGGCGAGGGCGGACATGGCGATGGAGAATCCTTTGCCCTCGGGGCCGAGGAGGCCGGCCGCCGGTACCCGGACGTCCTCCAGCACCAGTTCGGCGGTGGCCTGGCCGCGGAGGCCGAGCTTGCCGTGGATGGTGCGGCGGGTGAGACCGGGGGTGTCGGTGGGGACGAGGAAGGCGGAGACGCCCCGGTGGCCGGGGGTGTCGTTCGTCCGCGCGAAGAGCAGGACGACGTCGGCCCAGGTGCCGTTGGTGATGAACATCTTGGTGCCGTTGATGACGTAGTCGCCGTCGTCGCGGACGGCCCTGGTGACGAGGTTTCCGGCGTCCGAGCCGGTGCCGGGCTCGGTGAGGCCGAAGCAGCCGATCGCCTCGCCCGAGGTCAGCCGGGGCAGCCACGCCTGCTTCTGCTCCTCGCTCCCCCAGGACGCGAGGGTCTTGGCGACCAGGCCGAGCGATACGGAGACGATGCCGCGCACCGAGGAGTCGCCGCGCCCCAGCTCCTCGGTGACCAGGCAGTAGGACAGATGGTCGCCGCCGGAGCCGCCGTACTCCTCGGGGACGGTCAGCCCGAGGAAGCCGAGAGCGCCGAGCTTCCGCACGATCGACCTGTCGACATTCTCGGCCCGGTCCCACGCGACGACGTGCGGGGCGACCTCGCGGGCGACGAAGTCCTCGGCCAGTTTCCGGACGGCTTCCTGCTCCTCGCTGAGCGCCAGGTCCATCGTGCGCCACCCCGCTTCCGACGATCGCTTAATTAGCACTGCTAGTTTCTGGTTCGCAGGGCCTACTATGAGCCGCATGGCCCGACCGCGCAAGCCCCTCCTCAGCCGAGACCGCATCGTCGTGGCGGCGAGCGCACTCGTGGACGGCGAGGGGCTCGACGCCGTCTCCACCCGCCGGCTGGCGGCCGTGCTGGGGGTCAGCGGGCCCTCGCTCTACAACCACTTCCGCAACAAGGAGGAGATCCTCGACGCCGTCGCCGACGCGGTCTCCGTACAGGTCGACCTGTCGATGTTCGAGGAGTCGGACCCGCGCGACTGGCGCGAGGCCCTGCACGACTGGGCGCTGTCCTACCGGGCCGCCCTCGCCGCGCACCCGCACATCGTCCCGGTCCTGGCCCGGGGCCCCGGCCGCCGCCCGGCGGGGCTGCGGGTCGCCGACGCGGTGTTCGGGGCGATGGTGGGGGCGGGGTGGCCGGCCGCGCAGGCCACCCGGATCGGGGCGCTGATGCGGTACTTCATCACCGGGTCGGCGCTGGGCTCGTTCGCCGGGGGTTTCGTCGACGACGAGACCGCCTACGACCCGGCCGACTACCCGCACCTCGGCCAGGCCCACCTGCTGGCCGACCACCGCCGCCAGGTCGACGAAGGGGCCTTCGAGACCGGACTGCGGGCCCTGCTGGACGGTCTGGCGCTCCAGTACGAGCAGTACGCGCGGGCGGGCGACGGCGCGGCGACGGCGCGGCCGGCGCCGAACCGTCCCTGACGCACGCCGGGCGCAGGGACCGTTCCCCGCGACCAGGACCGCACGACGCCACCGCCGTGCGCCTCGTGGACGGGCCGGGACTCCCTGGCGGTGGCACGGGGCGACCTCTCCGTGTCCCGGAAGCAAGGGTGCCGCCCATCCCGAGCACCGGTTCCGTCCTCAAACGCCGGACGGGCTGGGTGACGTCCTCGGGGGCTGGACGGGCTGGGTGGGACGGGGGTCGTCCCCGGACGCCGGACGGGCTGGGTGGGGAGACGGGCCCACCGGGCCGTCGATTGACGGGGATCGACAATTCGGTGGGGAGCGAAGCGTTTCGGCTCTACGGTCGTGGACATGACGACGACCCCGACACCGCTTCCGGTCTCCCCGCCGGCCCACCGCTGGCGCGCCCCCGCCGCCGCCTGCACCACCGTCGTGCTGTGGGCCTCCGCCTTCGTCTCCATCCGCAGCGCGGGCGAGGCCTACTCCCCCGGCGCACTGGCCCTGGGCCGGCTGCTGGCGGGCACGCTGGTGCTCGGGGCGATCCTCCTCGTACGGCGTGAGGGGCTGCCCGGGCGCGGCGCCTGGCGCGGGATCGTCACGTCCGGGGTGCTGTGGTTCGGGCTGTACATGGTGGCGCTCAACTGGGGCGAGCAGGAGGTCGACGCCGGCACGGCGGCGATGCTCGTGAACATCGGGCCGATCCTGATGGCCCTGATGGGCGCCCGCATGCTCGGCGAGGGGCTGCCGCGCCGCCTGCTGCTGGGGATGGGCATCTCGTTCTCGGGCGCGGTCGTCGTCGGCCTCGCGATGTCCGGGCACGGCAGCGCGTCCGTGCTGGGCGTGGCGCTCTGCCTGCTGGCCGCGGTGGCGTACGCGCTGGGCGTGGTGAGTCAGAAGCCGGCCCTCGCGCACGGTTCCTCGCTCCAGATCAACACCTTCGGCTGCCTGATCGGGGCCGTCGCCTGCCTGCCGTTCACCGGAGTGCTGGTCTCCGAGGCCGCCGACGCCCCGATGTCCGCCACGCTGAACATGATCTACCTGGGCGTCTTCCCGACCGCGCTGGCGTTCACGACCTGGGGCTACGCCCTGGCCCGGACCACGGCGGGCCGGATGGGCGCGACCACGTACGCCGTCCCGGCGATCGTCGTGCTCATGGCGTGGGTCCTGCTGGACGAGGTGCCGACCCTGCTCGGCGTCCTGGGCGGTGCGCTGTGCCTGGCCGGGGTGGCGGTCTCCCGGGGCGGCCGGCGGACCGGGCCCGCACCCGAGAGCCCGGCCCCGGCCGGTGTGGCCGTCCGCTCGAACACCCCCTAGAAGACGGGACGCGCCCTAGAAGACCACCAGCGCCCGGCCGCCCTTGCCCGCGATCATGTTGTCGAAGGCGGCGGGGATGCCGTCCAGGGCGATGTGCTCGGTGACCATCATCGACAGGTCGAAGCGGCCCGCGCGGATGTGCTCGGCGAGGACGGGCAGGTCGCGGGCCGGGTCGCTGTTGCCGTAGACGCAGCCCGTCAGGGAACGGCCCCAGTGGAAGATCTCCAGGGCGTTGAAGGTCACTTCCTGGTCCTTGCCGCCGATCCCGACGACCGTGGTGCGCCCGCCGCGCCGGGTGGACTCCCAGGCGGCCCGGATGGTCGCCGGCCGGCCGACGCACTCGACGGCGACGTCCGTGCCCTGGCCGCCGGTCAGCTTGCGGATCTCGCGCGGGGTGGTGGCGGAGGCGATGACGTAGTCGGTGGCCCCGGCCTGCCGGGCCAGCTCCTCCTTGGCCGGGGAGACGTCGACCGCGATGATCCGGGACGCGCCCGCGATCCGGGCGGCCTGCAGCACGGCGAGGCCGACGCCGCCGACCCCGAAGACGACGACGCTCTCGCCCTCGCGGACCCGGGCGCTGTGGTGGATCGCCCCGTAGCCGGTCAGGACCGCGCAGCCGAGGAGGGCGGCGTCGGTGAGCGGGATGCCTTCGGGGGCCGGGAGCACGCAGGTGGCGGCGACGACGGTCTCCTCCGCGAAGGCCGCGACGTTGAGGCCGGGGTGGAGGTCGGTGCCGTCGGCCGTACGGGCGTGGAGGTTGGAGACCCCTTTCAGGGCGTCGGCGCAGAGCCACACCTCGCCGATCCCGCAGTGGAAGCAGGCCCCGCAGGAGGGGGCCCAGTTGAGGACCACGCCGTCGCCGGGGGCCACATGCGTGACGCCCTCGCCGACCGCCAGGACCGTCCCCGCGCCCTCGTGGCCGAGGACGGCGGGCACCGGGACGCGCATGGTGCCGTTGGACAGGGAGAGGTCGGAGTGGCAGACCCCGGCGGCGGCGAGCGCGATGCGCACCTGGCCGGGGCCGGGCTCCGGCAGGACGATGTCGGTGATCTCCAGCGGAGCTCCGACGGCGGGCAGTACGGCGGCGCGGACCACGAACAGGCTCCTTGTACGGGAAGGGAGTTCCTCGTACGGGAAGGGGCGATCCCCGTACGAGGAAGGGTTACGGGGGTTCAGAACTGGAGCGACTTGGTCTGGAGGTACTCCGCCAGACCGTGCGGGCCCAGCTCGCGGCCGACCCCCGACTGCTTGTAACCGCCGAACGGGGCCAGCGGGTTGAACCGTCCGCCGTTGATGTCGACCTGCCCGGTGTCCATCCGGCGGGCGAAGGCCACCGCCTCCTCGTCGTCGGCGGCCCACACTGCGCCCGCGAGCCCGTACACGGTGTCGTTGGCGATCCGCAGGGCGTCGTCCACGTCCTCGTAACGGAGGATCGAGACGACCGGGCCGAAGATCTCCTCCTGGGCGATGGTCATGTCCGGAGTGACGTCGGCGAAGACGGTGGGGCTGACGTAGAAGCCGGTCTCCAGCGGCGCGTCCGGGCCGCCCGCGATCAGCCGGGCCCCTTCCTCGACGCCCTGGGTGATGAAACCGCGCACCCGGGCCTGCTGCTTGGCGTTGACGAGCGGGCCGACCCGCTCCCCGGGCACGTACTTGGTGACGGCGTTCGCCGCGAGCTCCACGGCCTCGTCGTACCGCTCGGCGTCGACGAGGATCCGGGTCCAGGCGCTGCACGTCTGGCCGGAGTTGGTCATCACGTTGGCGATGCCGACGTTGACCGCCTTGGCGAGGTCCGCGCCGGGCAGGATCACGTTGGCGGACTTGCCGCCCAGCTCCAGGGCGACGCGCTTGACGGCGGCCCCGGCGGTGGCGCCGATCTGCTTGCCGACGGCGGTGGAGCCGGTGAACGAGACCAGGTCGACGTCCTCGTGGGCGGCGAGCGCCTGGCCCGCGACCGGTCCGAGGCCGGTGACGAGGTTGAAGACCCCGGGCGGCAGACCGGCGGCCTCGGTGGCCTCGGCGAAGAGCTGGGCGGTGAGCGGGGTGTCCTCGGCGGGCTTGAGGACGACGGTGCAGCCCGCGGCGAGGGCGGGGGCGACCTTGGCGACGATCTGGTGGAGCGGGTAGTTCCAGGGAGTGATCGCGCCGACCACGCCGACCGGCTCCAGCAGCACGGTGGAGTTGCCGATCCGCTCCTCGAAGGCGTGGCGGGCGGCCAGTTCGGCGTACGAGGCGGCCACCAGCACGGGCACGGCCGCGTGGACCATCTGCGACAGGGGCAGGGGCGAGCCCAGCTCGGCCGTGATCGTCTCGGCCAGCACGTCCTTGCGGGCGGCCAGCGCGTCGGCCAGCGCGGTGAGCCGGGCGGCGCGTTCGGCGGGCGGAGTAGCGGCCCAGGCGGGGAAGGCGGCGCGCGCGGCCCGCACCGCCGCGTCGACGTCCTCGGCCGTCCCCGCGGGTACGTGGGCGATGACCTGCTCGTCGGCGGGGTTCACGACCGCGATCGTGTCCCGGCCGACGGCGGGCCGCCACGCACCGTCGATGTACATCTGGTCATGGGCCTTCATGGCTGTTCCCTCCCGGACGTGCTGTGCGGAGCGCCGACGCCGTGCGGCGGGCGCGGGGCACACGTCGCACCCGCCCAAACTAGCGCCGTTAGTTTTTCGGCGCCAGGGAGTCTCCCGAGACGCCGGTCACGCTGGACGCGTACGCCCCGGGGACCTCTACCCGCTTCCCGGGACGACCACCCGCGCTGCGGGCCGACGTGCCGAAACGGCACGAGCCCTTGCCCTGACGGCGGCCCGCCGGACAAGACTGGGACAAGGCGGACGCACCCGCACCGCGCCATCGACCGAGGAGGCACCATGACCGCCGCACCCCGCTCCCCACGCCGGGACACCCCGCCGCCCCGGACCGGCGGCAGCGAGGCGGAGGTGTTGCGCGGTTTCCTCGACTACCTGCGCGATTCAGTCGCCGCGAAGGTCGAGGGCGCGCCCGAGCCGGAGGCCCGGACCGCCCAGGTGGACTCGGGCACGAACCTGCTGGGCCTGCTCCGCCATCTGACCTTCGTCGAGCGGGCCACTTTCCTCGGGGACCGGGTCTCCGACTGGCCGTCGACGTTCCACGCCGCTCCCGGGGACGGCGTGGCCGAGGTCGTCGCCCGCTACCGGGAGGCGGTCGCCGAGGCGAACGCCGTACTCGACACGTGCACCGACCTCGGTGCGCCGCTGCCCCGCCCGCGGCCGGGCAAGCCGTCCCCCAGCGTCCGTTGGGCCCTCACCCATCTGATCGAGGAGACCGGGCGGCACGCCGGTCACGCGGACATCCTCCGGGAGCTGATCGACGGCTCGACCGGACGCTGACCGACGCGCCCGCGGGCGGCGGCTCCGTACGCCCCTCGCCGCGCAGCCCGAGTCCCGCCGCGCCCAGCAGCCCCACGCCGAGCAGCACGAACGGGGCCGCCACCCCCACCGCGCCCGCGATCAGGCCCGCCGCGGCGGGGGCGGCGACCTGGCCGAGCCGGTTTCCGGTCAGCCGGAGGGCGAGCGCGGTGGACCGGGCCCCGTCGGGGGCGGCCCGGACCACGGTGGTCATGGACAGCGGCTGGCCGACGCCGAGGCAGAAGCCGAGCGCGGCAAGCATGACGGCCAGGGCGGGGAGGGACACGGGCAGGGCGACGCCCGCGCAGAGGAGCCCGGCGAGCAGGCAGCTGGTGGTCAGCAGCGCCCGGCGGCCCAGCAGCCGCAGCAGCGGCGTCATCACCAGCCGGCAGGCGATCGTGGCGGCGGCCCGCAGGCTCAGCAGCAGCCCGACGGTGGCGGGCGCGATGGAGCGGTGCTCGCCGACGACCGGCAGGTAGGCGGTGAGGATGTCGGTGGCGGACAGCACCGCCATGCTGATGAGGATGCCCGCGGGCACACCGCGCGCGCCCAGGATCTTGCCGACCGGGACCTTGGGGCCGGGCTTCGGGCCGGAGCCGGCCGTCCGGCGGTGCTCGATCCGCCAGAGCGAGGTGAGGGCGACCGCGCAGACAGCGGCCGAGACGAGGAGCGCCAGCGCGCTCGTACGGCCCAGGGCGCCGCCCTGACCGGAGATGAGCGCGCCCGCGGCGACCGGGCCGATGAGCTGGCCGAGCGAGGCCCCGATGGTGAAGTGCCCGAAGTTGCGGTCCTGTTCGTCGGGCGCGGACTGCCGGGCGACGATCGACTGCGCGCCGATCACGAAGCACAGGTGGCCGAGGCCCATCACCCCGCTCCAGGCGGCCATCGCGGGCAGCGAGGAGACGATGCCGCTGAGCGCGCAGCCGCCGGAGATCAGGAGCACGCCGAGCGGCAGCAGGGGGGCGCAGCGGCCGTGGTCGGTGCGGCGGCCGAGCGGCACGGCGACGAACAGCGGGAGCAGGGCGTAGACCCCGGCGATGACGCCGATGGCCGCCTCGTCCGCGCCGAGCGCGAGGGCCCGGTAGGAGACGGCGGGCCGCGCCATCGACACCGCCCCCTGCGCGAAGGCGAAGGCGATGACGAGGCGCAGCAGCCAGCCCCTGCCGGGCCCGGGTCGCGAGCGGTCGGTCATCACATGATGCCGAAGAGGATGCCCGCACCGAGCACCACGAGCGAGGTGAGCACCGCCCACTTCACGGTGAAGCGGGTGTGGTCGCCGAACTCGACCTTGGCCATGCCGACGAGGACGTACACGGCGGGGACGAGGGGCGAGGACATGTGCAGGGCCTGGCCGGCCAGGGAGGCGCGGGCGATCTCCACGGGCGAGACCCCGTGGGCCGCGCCCGCCTCGGCGAGGACGGGCAGGACGCCGAAGTAGAAGCCGTCGTTGGACATGAAGTAGGTGAGCGGCAGGCTGAGCAGGCCGGTGACGATGGCCATGTGCGGGCCCATCGCCTCGGGGACCGTGCCGACGACCCAGTCGGCCATGTGCTCGACCATGCCGGTGCCGGTGAGGACGCCGGTGAAGACGGCGGCCGCGAAGACCATGCCGGAGACGTTGAGGACGTTGTCGGCGTGTGCGGCGATCCGGGCCCGCTGGTCGGGCATGTGCGGGAAGTTGACGGTGAGCGCGAGGGCCGCGCCGAGGAGGAAGAGCACCGGGATCGGCAGCAGTTCCATGATCATCGCCGTCAGCAGGGCGGCGGTGAGTCCGGCGTTGAACCAGTAGAGCTTCGGGCGGAGCGTGGACCGGTTCGGGTCGAGGCCCTGGAAATCGTCGTCGTCCCCGTCCGCCGGGTCGGCCCCGGCGTCAACACCCGCACCGCCCGCGGAGGCGGCGGCACCGTTGGAGGTGGCGGCGGTGTCCTTGCGGAGGCGGTCCTTGCCGCCGGTGCCGCCGGCGCCGGCGGACACGGTCTCCGGCTCGGGCTCCCGGGCGAGCGCCTCGTCGAGGGTGAGCATCCCCAGACGCTTGCGCTCCCTGATGCCGAGCACGTACGCCAGCACGAACACCGCGAGCAGCCCCATGGCCAGCGCGGGGATCATCGGCACGAAGATCTCGGAGGCGTCCAGCTTGAGGGCGGTGGCGGCGCGGGCGGTGGGGCCGCCCCAGGGCAGGGTGTTCATGACGCCGTTGGCGGTGGCCGCGACGCCGGTCATCACGACCAGGCTCATCTTCAGGCGTTTGTAGAGGGGATACATCGCGGAGACGGTGATCATGAACGTGGTGGAGCCGTCGCCGTCCAGCGAGACGATCGCGGCGAGCACCGCCGTACCGACGACGATGCGCATCGGGTCGGCCTGGCAGAACTTCAGAATGCCCCGGACGATCGGGTCGAACAGGCCGACGTCGATCATCACGCCGAAGTAGACGATGGCGAACATCAGCATGGCGGCGGTGGGGGCGAGGTTGCCGACGCCTTCGATCACGTAGTCGCCGAGCTGGGCGCCCTGCCCGACGGCGACACAGAACAGTGCGGGGATCAGTACCAGCGCCGCGATCGGCGACATCTTCTTCGTCATGATCAGGACCAGGAAGGTCGCGATCATGGCGAAGCCGAGGATTGTCAGCATGGGGGATACCTAACGTTCATCCTTGAACTCCCACCGGTCTCGGCGGTCGGTCCGGACGACGTTAGGGGCCTCCCCGAAGAGTTAACAAGACGTTGACGCGTGAGCAATACGAGCAAAACCCCAGGTCAACGCAGTGGTGTTAGCGAGCGGGGGTCACGGAGACCGCAATGGCGTTGAGCACGGCGGTGCCCGACAGCGGATCCAGGAGCGTGCCGTCGAGCAGCTGGTTCACGTTCGCCCCGGGGTCGGCGGCGGCGACCGACATCCGGGTGCCGGGGCGGCTGTGGCCCCACCCGTGCGGGAGGCTCACCACCCCGCTGCGCACGGTGTCGGTGATCTCGGCGGGGGCCTCGATCCCGCCGCCCGACGACTCGATCCGGGCGGTGGCACCGTCCACGAGTCCGAGGCGGGCGGCGTCGTCGGGGTGGATCTGGAGGGTGCAGACGTTGGACCCGCCGGTGAGCGAGCCGACGTTGTGCATCCAGCTGTTGTTGGAGCGCAGATGGCGGCGGCCGACGAGGACGAGCGGGGCGGGCCGGTCGCCCAGCGCCCGGCGCAGCCGCGGCAGATCGGCGGCGATCGGCTCCGGGAGCAGTTCGACGCGGCCGGATCGGGTGCGCAGGACCTCCGGGAGGCGGGGCTTCAGCGGGCCGAGGTCGATACCGTGCGGGTGGGCGAGGAGCCGCTCCAGCGTCAGCCCGTACGGGCCGAGGCGCAGCATCAGGTCCAGTCGCCGTTCGGGGCCGTTCTCGCCGGTGAGTTCGGCGGCCAGTTCCTTCGGGGCCCCGGCCCGGGTGAGGGCGGTGTCGACGGCCAGGTCGTCCACGGCGGAGGGCGGCGTGCCGTGCCGGCCGCTCACCGCGAGGACCAGCCGGGCATGGATCTCGCACTCGTCCATCCGCCCGTCCTCCAGGGGCACGGCGGGGCGGGTGTAGCGGACCTGGTCGTGCACGGCGAAGCTGTTGAACGCGAAGTCGAAGTGGGCGCTCTGCGAGGGCGGCGGCGGGGGCAGGACGACGTCGGCGTGGCGGGAGGTCTCGTTGAGGTACGGGTCGACGCTGACCATGAAGTCCAGCCCGTCGGCGAGGGCCGCGTCGAGCCGGTCGCCGTCGGGCGCGGAGAGCACGGGGTTGGCCGCGATGACCACCAGGGCGCGGATACGGCCGTCCCCCGGGGTGTCGATCTCCTCGGCGAGGGCGGCGATGGGCAGTTCGCCCTTGGCCTCGGGGTGCCCGGAGACCCGGCTCGACCAGCGGCCGAGGGCGAAGCCCTTGCCGGGGACGGCGTTACGCGTCCCGGGTTCGGCGGCGCGTGGGGCGCGGGCGGTCGCGGAGAGCGGGAAGAGCGCGCCGCCGGGCCGGTCCAGATTGCCCGTGAGGATGTTGAGGACGTCCACCAGCCAGCTGGCCAGCGTCCCGTGCTCGACGGTGCAGCTGCCGATGCGCCCGTAGACGGCGGCGGTGGGGGCGGCGGCGAGTTCGCGGGCGATGGCGGTGATGGTGTCCGCGTCCACGTCGCAGGCGGCGGCGACCACGTCCGGGGTGAAGCCCGCGAGGGCGGCGGCGAGTTCGTCGATGCCTTCCAGGTGCTCGGCGAGCGGACCGGGGTCGGCGAGCTTCTCCGCGATGAGCGTGTGCGCGAGCGCGGCCAGCAGCAGGGCGTCCGCGCCGGGCCGGATCGCGACGTGCCGGTCGGCGAGGCGGGCGGTGCGGGTGCGGCGCGGGTCGATGACGGTGAGGGTGCCGCCGCGCCGGCGCAGGGCCTTGAGCCGGCCGGGGAAGTCCGGGGCGGTGCAGAGGCTTCCGTTGGACTCCAGCGGGTTCGCGCCGATCAGGAGGAGATGGTCGGTGCGGTCGAGGTCCGGTACGGGGATGGCGTGCGCGTCGCCGAAGAGGAGGCCGCTGGAGACGTGCTTGGGCATCTGGTCCAGGGTGCTCGCGGTGAAGATGTTGCGGGTGCGCAGGGCGGCGAGCAGCAGGGGCGGATACAGGGCGCCCGCCATCGTGTGCACGTTGGGATTGCCGAGGACCACGCCGACGGCGCCCGGCCCGTGGGCCTTCGTCAGGTCCGGTAGCCGTGCGGCGATCAGGTCGAACGCCTCGCTCCAGGCAGCCTCGCGCAGCTCCCCGTCGGCGCCGCGCACGAGAGGGACGCGCAGCCGGTCGGGGTCGGCGTCGAGCCCTCCGAAGGAGGCTCCCTTGGGACAGATGAACCCCCGGCTGAAGATGTCGTCGCGGTCGCCGCGCGCACCGGTGACGGTGGTCCCCTCGATGGTGAGGGTGAGGCCGCAGGTGGCCTCGCAGAGGGGGCAGATACGCGGTGCGGTGCGGGAGTCGTGGGACATGGGCCCTCCCCGGGGCGGCTGCGGCGACGACACACGGACATGGGCCGGGCGGGCGTGGGAGCCCCGGCACGAGCGAGCATACCGACCGGTACGCACGGTGGGGAGGTGTCGTACGAAGGCGAAGCGGAGCGGCCCCGGGCCAAGGGAGCCGGTGCGGCATGCGCAGCGCCCCCGGCCAAGGGAGCCGGTGCGGAAGGTGGGCACCCCCGGCCAAGAGGGCCGGCACGGAAGCGAGCGCCCCAGGCCAAGGGAATCGGTGCGGCATGGGAAGCGCCCCCGACCAAGGGATCCGGTGCGGCATGCACAGCGCCCCAGACCAAGGGAATCGGCGTATTAGGTGAGCGCCCCCGGCCAAGGGAATAGGCGAGGAAGGCGGGCGCCCCCGGCCAAGGGAATCGGCATGGAAGATGGGCGCCCCCGGCGAAGGAGGCCGGCACGGAAGGCGGGCGCCCCGGCGGCGGGATGTCGCTCAGTCGAGCGTCTGGGCGAGGTAGGACCTGACCAGCATCCGGGTCTCGGCGACGATGGCCGCGTCTCCCGAGGGCTCTATGCGGAAGGCGAGCTGGAGCAGGGCGTCGGCGGCCTCGACGCTCACCAGGATCGCCCGGGACAGCCCCTCGTCGGGCCGGCGGCCGAGGTGGCCTGCGAGCAGGACGGCAAGCCGGTCCGCCAGCCGCCGGTTGGCGTCGTCCGCCGCGCCCTCGGCGGGAAACGGCGGCCCGAAGTCGACGAGCGCGAAGCCGGGGACGCTCCGCTTCATCGCCAGGTACTCGTCGAGCACCGCGTCGATGGCGGCACGCCAGTCGGCGGCGGGGAGGTCCGCGAGCCGGTCGGCGATGCGGTCGGCGTAGGTGTCCAGGTTGCGCAGCGCGAGGGCGTCGACGAGCGCGCGCTTGTTGGAGAAGAACCGGTAGACCGAGCCGATGGGCACCTCGGCGCGCTCGGCGACGGCCCGGGTGGTGAGCTGCTCGTAGCCGGTCTCGTCGAGGAGGCCCGCGCAGGAGTCGAGTATCCGGGCCAGCCGGTCGGCGCTGCGCTGCTGCACGGGGGCGCGGCGGAGGTTCGGGTTGACAGGGGGCTGAGGCACGGGCCCCATGATGCCGTGCCCCGCGCACGGCATGGACACCCCGGGCACCCGCCCCGGCCCGGGGTCTTCCCCGCACTCCCCACGAATGGCGCGATGTATGCCGTTGACGCGCCGCACTCCTATTCCTACGGTGGTGCATAGGATTCGTCGTCCGGCGGATCCGAGGGCTTTCTTGGGCACCGGGAGTGCGGGATGAGCGCGATCGACCAGGCGAGGAAGACGGCCGAGGGGCTGACCTATTCCTCCGGCTTCGGCAACGAGCACAGCTCGGAGGCGGTGCCGGGGGCGCTCCCGCACGGCCGCAACTCCCCCCAGCGCGCGCCCCTCGGGCTGTACGCGGAACAGCTGAGCGGGTCCGCCTTCACCGAGCCGAGGGCGGACAACCGCCGTTCCTGGCTCTACCGGATCCGTCCCTCGGCCGCCCACCCGGCGTTCACCCGGACCGGCAACGGTCAGCTGCGCTCGGCCCCGTTCACCGAGACCGTGCCGGACCCGAACCGGCTCCGCTGGAACCCGCTGCCCGACCCCGCGCCCGGCACGGACTTCCTGGGCGGCCTGTGGACCCTCGGCGGCAACGGCGACGCCGCCCAGCGCGCCGGGATGGCGATCCACCTCTACCACGCCAACTCCTCCATGACGGACCGCGTGTTCAGCGACTCCGACGGCGAGCTGCTGATCGTCCCCGAGCGCGGCGGACTGCTGCTGCGCACCGAGCTGGGCCTGCTGCGCGCCGAACCGGGCCAGGTCGCGCTGATCCCGCGCGGGGTCCGCTTCCGGGTGGAGCTGCTGGAGGAGACGGCACGCGGTTACGTCTGCGAGAACTACGGCCGCCCGTTCGCGCTGCCCGACCTCGGCCCGATCGGCGCCAACGGCCTGGCGAACGCCCGGGATTTCCTGGCCCCCGTCGCCGCGTACGAGGACCACGAGGGCCCGGTGGAGGTGGTCAACAAGTTCTGCGGGAACCTCTGGTCGGCGACGTACGACCACTCGCCGCTCGACGTGGTGGCCTGGCACGGCAACCACACCCCGTACGTCTACGACCTGCGCCGGTTCAACGTGATCGGCACGATCAGCTACGACCACCCCGACCCGTCGATCTTCACGGTGCTGACCTCGCCGTCCGACACCCCGGGACTGGCCGGAGTGGACTTCGTCGTCTTCGCCCCGCGCTGGCTGGTCGGCGAGGACACCTTCCGCCCGCCGTACTTCCACCGGAACGTGATGAGCGAGTACATGGGCCTGATCGAAGGGGCGTACGACGCGAAGGCCGACGGCTTCGTCCCGGGCGGCGGCTCCCTGCACAACATGATGTCGGCGCACGGCCCGGACCGGGAGACCTTCGACCGGGCGAGCGCGGCGGAGCTGAAGCCGCAGAAGATCGACGACGGTCTGGCCTTCATGTTCGAGACCCGCTGGCCGGTCACGGCGACCGGGCAGGCGGCGGCCGCCGATCATCTGCAGCGCGGCTACGACGACGTGTGGCAGGGTCTGAGCCGCAACTTCCGGCCGTAGCCGGCGGGCGGGGAAGCCCGGAGGGGCGGGATGGGACGGGACGGGGACGACATGACCGAGAGCCATGAGCGGGCCGGGGCGGACAGCGGTGCGGATCAGCCGCGCCACCCGCCCGCCTTCGCCCCCGACTCCCTCGTGCTGAACCGCAAGCTGCCGCTCTGGTACCAGGTCTCCCAGTCCCTGCGGGCCTCCATACTGGGCCGCCCGCAGGACGCCTCCGCCCGGTTGCCGACCGAGGAACAGCTCGCCGCGCACTACGGGGTCAGCGTGCTCACCATGCGCCAGGCGCTCAAGGAGCTGGAGACGGAGGGGCTGATCAGCCGGCACCGGCGGCGCGGCACGTTCATCGAGCCGCGCGCCCGGCGGGTCTCCCCGGTCCGGCTGCTGGGTTCGGTCGACGCGATCGTGGCCCAGCAGTCCGGGGAGGCGACGACCGTTCTCGGCCACGGCCCGACGGCGGTGCCCGGCGACCTCGCCGAGTTCTTCCCGGAGTGCGCGGAGGTGATCTGCTACCGGCGGCTGCGCCGCGACGGCGAGAGCGACGAGCCCACCAACTGGGCGGAGAACGCGGTGCGCCCCGACATCGCCGCCCGGATCGACGTCGCCGACCTCGAACGCTGGCCGATGACCAAGGTCCTGCGCGATGTCGCCGGGGTGCGGATCTCCCGGATCACCGACACGGTGGAGGCCCGGCTCGCCGACCCCGTCACCGCCGACCTCCTCCAGGTCCCGCTGCTCAGCCCGATCCTGCACTACACGGGCGTGACATACGACGAGGAGGGGCGCGTGGTGGACGTGGCCCGGATCCGTTACCGGGGCGACCGGTTCTCCTTCTCCGTGACGGTGGAGGCCCACTGACCCCGCCCCACGGGGACACCGCCCGCCGTTACGATGCCAAGGGGCCATGGCGGACAGGTCCGGCTGACACAGCACGGCGGACAGGCCGCGGCGGGCAGGCTGCCGCGGCCAGGTCACCGCGGACAGGGGAGGGACGGCTCGGTGGCAGCGCGCAGGACGGCGGCGGCCGGATCCGGCGGGGACACGGAGTCCTCGCCGCTCGACCTGTTCGTCCCGCTGGACGAGCTGATGCCGTGGTCCGTACGACCGTTGCGGACCGGCCGCGCCTGGGTGAGCGGCCCCGACCCCGAGGCGCTCCGGGCCCGCTGGGAACGGCTGGCCGCCGCCGATGCCGTCGAGCAGGAGCGGCTGTTCGTTCCCACCCGCTCCCGTACCCCGCGCACCTCGGTCGCGGCCCTGCCCGGCCAGTCGACCGGTACGGCTCGCTTCGCCCGGACGCCGGGCCCCTGCCCCGACCCCGTACGGATCCTGCACGGCCCCTACGACGAACAGTGGCTGCTCCCCGACCACCGGCTGATCGACGCGGCCCGTCCGGAGCTGTGGCGGGTCGCCGACGGGCAGCAGCTCTTCGCCGTCGAGCACAGCGCCGCCCCCGAGGACGGCGGGCCCGCCCTGTCCGTGACGGCGCTGCTGCCCGACGGGCACTCCCCGGCCGGCCGGCCCGGCCGGATCAGGCCGCTCCACCGCAGGCCCGGGGGCACGGAACCCAACCTCGCGCCGGGGCTCCTGGAGCTGCTGCGGGGGCGGCTCGGCGGCGGGACCGAAGCGGAGGCGTTCACTCCGGAAGCGGTGCTGGCCTGGGTGCTCGCCACCGCCCGGCCTTCCGCCGCCGGCCCCCGGGTCCCGTTGCCGGCCGACGCCGAGGTGTGGTCGTCGGGGGTGGCGCTCGGCCGGGAGCTGCTGCGGCTCCAGTCGCGCGGCGCCCGGGGCGGGGAGCGGCCCCGGCTGCCGGGCGGGCGCAGGCCCTATGTGCGGGCGGCTCTCCCGGCCCGCCCCTCGGAACTGTCGTACGACGCCGGGGACGAGGCGCTGGTCGTCGGCGACGGCCGGATCTCACCGGTGCCCGCGGCGGCCTGGGAGTTCACGGTGGGCGGGGTGCGGGTCCTGGAGCTCTGGTTCGGCCGCCGGGCGGCGGCAGCGGCGGGCCGGGGTCCGGACGGCGCGGCTCCGGACGGTCTCGACGCGGTCGGCGCCCGCGGCTGGCCCCGGGAGTGGACCTCGGAGCTGCTCGAACTGATCACCGTACTCGCTCTGCTGGACGGCACGGCGGGCCCCCGGAAGGAGTTGCGGGCCGCGCTGGAGGCGGGGCCCCTGATCGGTCCGGCCGAGCTGCGGGCCGCGGGAGTGCTGCCCGTCCCGCCCTCGGCGCGGCGTCCCGCATCGGTGCTCGGGCACCAGGAGGAGGGCCCGGAGGGGCAGTTCGCACTGCTGTAGCGACGGTCCGTCAGGGGCCCGCAGTGGGCCGGAGGTGGCGAAAGAGCCGGTCAGCGGGTATGCACGGGGTCATGAACTCATTGCCACTCCCCCTCGACGGCATCACCGTGGTGGCCGTCGAGCAGGCAGTCGCCGCCCCCTTCGCCACCCGGCAGCTCGCCGACCTCGGAGCCAGGGTCATCAAGGTGGAGCGCCCGGACGGCGGCGACTTCGCGCGCGGCTACGACACGGCGGCGCGCGGTCTCGCCTCGCACTTCGTCTGGTGCAACCGGGGCAAGGAGTCCCTCGCCGTGGACCTGAAGGACCCGCGCGGCCTGGCGGTGGTCCGTGAACTCGTCGCCGGGGCGGATGTGTTCGTACAGAATCTGGCGCAGGGGGCGGCGGCCCGGCTCGGCCTCGACGCCGCCACGCTCTGCGCCGCGCACCCTCGGCTCGTGGCCGTCGACATCTCCGGGTACGGGGCGGACGGGCCGTACGCGCACAAGCGGGCCTACGACATGCTCGTGCAGTGCGAGGCCGGGCTCGTCTCGGTGACGGGGACGGCGGAGCAGCCGGTGAAGGCGGGCGTTCCGGCGGCGGACATCGCGGCGGCGATGTACGCGTTCTCCGGGGTGCTCGCGGCGCTGCTGCGGCGGGCGACCACCGGGCGGGGCGGCCCGGTGGAGGTCTCGATGCTCGACGCGCTGGCCGAGTGGATGGGCCACCCGCTGCACCAGGGGATGCACGGGGCCACTCCCCCGCCGCGCAGCGGTCTCGCGCACTCGGTGATCGCCCCGTACGACGCCTTCGCCACGGCCGACGGCGAGCAGGTGCTGCTCTCCGTGCAGAACGACCGGGAGTGGCGGCGGCTGGCGGAGCGGGTGCTGGGACGGCCCGAGTTGGCCGAGGACCCGGACTTCGCGACGAACGCGGCGCGCACGGCGAAC
Organism: Streptomyces sp. NPDC058576; assembly: GCF_042718715.1. Classification (NCBI taxonomy): domain Bacteria; kingdom Bacillati; phylum Actinomycetota; class Actinomycetes; order Kitasatosporales; family Streptomycetaceae; genus Streptomyces; species Streptomyces sp. NPDC058576. The sequence goes on from NZ_JBHXPF010000068.1 coordinate 21,351, forward strand.
CGGGAGCGGACCGACGAGGCGGTGGGCCGGGCGCTGGCGCGCCTGACGGGCGAGGAGGCGCTGGCCGGGCTCGATGCGGCGGGCATCGCCTGTGCCCGGCTGAACACGGTGGCGGATGTGGCGGCGCATCCGCAGCTGGCGGCACGGGACCGGTGGCGGGAAGTGGAGTCACCGGTGGGGCCGCTGCGGGCGTTGTTGCCGCCGATCACCCTGCCGGGGAGCGAGGAGGCACGGATGGGAGCCGTACCGGCGCTGGGTGAGCACACCGATGCGCTGCTGCGAGCCCTGGGGATGACGGACGAGCAGACATCGGTGCTGCGCCGGGACGGAGTGATCGCCTGAGCCGTCCCGAGCGGCGGGCCGGTCCTGGCGGGCGATGCGCTGCGTCAGCGGCGGCTGCCGAAGAGCGAGCGCCGCAGTCGCCGCAGCGGCGCGAAGAGCGACACGCGTGCGCTCCTGCTCCGGCGGGTGTGCGCGGCGTCACGCGAGGTCAGCTCCCGCATCAGCAGCGTCGCTTCCGCTGACTCGCGCTGCGGGACGACGGGGCCGCCGAGCACCGCGAGATGGCGGTCGAGGCGCGTACTGGTCGCACCGCTCCCGCATGTGATGGCAGGCACACGCGGCCTGCTTCGCACCGTTATCTGTTCCATGTCACTCCCCACCCGTACGAGGGCACCCGGTCCGGGCAGGTTAACCCTATCGTCCCGCGGCGACACCCGTGTATCCCGGCCACACGATTGCGCACACATATACGGAGGTTGACGGACCGTTATCGAATCCGCGCGATTCCAGGGCGACTTGGGACAGTTCAGCAGTTTTGCCCCTTGAGTCGCCCGCTGTTCGACCCCGAGACGGGAGGCCTCGACCGGTGAGGACTCCCGCACGGGGACATCGGACGGCGGAACGTGCTCGACGGTGGAACGCGCCTGTCAGAGAGCGGACTTGAAGACCGGGAGATAGCCCCCCGACTGTCCGGCGGCGGTGGGGTGGTAGGACTCGCCGATGTTGAGCCAGTTCACACTGTGGAGCCAGGCGCTGCCCGAGCAGATCTCGTGCCCGGTGAAGGTCGTCCTGACGTCGCCGAAGGTGAAGCCGTGGTCCGCCGCCCGCTTGGCGGTGGCCGTGTTGAGGTGGTCGGACGCCCCGTTGATGGCGGAGCGTTCCCTCTCGCTCAGTCCGGCGATGCAGCTGCCGCCGAGTTGGTAGAAGCGGGGGTAGCCGAGAACGACGACCTGCGCGGAGGGGGCTTTGGAGCGGATGGCCGTGTACACGGAGTCGAGCCGGCCGGGGAGGGTGGAGTCGACGTAGGCGCGGGCGGTGGCGATCCGGTTGAGGCAGGTGGCCTCGGACTGCAGGACACAGGTCGTCATGACGTCGGCGAAGCCCGCGTCGTTGCCGCCGATGGAGATCGAGACGAGGTCGGTCGAGGCGTTCAGCTTGCCGAGCTGGCCGCCCGTGACGTCCGCGGTCCTGGCCCCGGAGCAGGCGGCGAAGTCGAAGGACGAGGGGGAGTTGGCGGCGGCCCAGAGGGCGGGGTAGGCGCGGCTGCTGCGTTTGCAGCTGGAGCCGTCGTAGCTGCCGGCTCCGACACCGGAGGAGTACGAGTCGCCGAGGGCGACATAGTCGACGGCCGCGGCGGAGGAGTCGGCGTTCGCGACCCCCGCACCGGTCAGGGCGAGGGCGGCGCCGAGCAGGAGAGAGGACGAGAACGCCACGAGTCTGGACATTTTCATGGGACCTCCTTGAGCAGGGGGTATCTGCCTACTCCGTAGTAGCAGCGCCCTCGCCCAACCGGAAGTGTCCATGCCAAAAATAGGTGTGGAGTGCTCCCGTCCGCCCCCGGCGGTTCAACGGGCGCTCCCCGACGCCCCGCTGTAGCCCCGTCGGCCGTCGTGGCTCGCGCGCCCCGCACGAGCCCGCGAAACCCGGGTGCACGGGGTGCCCCGGTGCCGGATCATGAGCGCCATGCCTGACTCCCCCGAATCCGCTCTGCCGATCCGGCTCACCCTCGACGACAGTGACTCACCGTCCGACGTCGTCGACGCGCTCTTCCTCGGCCGCTTCGCGACGGGCGAGCAGCCGTACTCGCACAGTTCGTCCCTCGACCGGATCAAGGCCGGGGCGACACTGCTGCCGCCGGACGCCCGGGTGCTGCGGACCGCCCGCGACGACGACCGCAGTTCGACGCTCGCGGAGGGCGAGGGGTGGACCCTCCTGGCCTCCCGGTGGAACCGGGGCGCGGACGTCACGGTCACCGCGACCAGCGCGGAGCTGGCGGAGCAGGTCCTCGGCCAGGCCACGGACGGGGCGCAGGACGAACCGGAGCCCCAGCCCGACAACGTGACCATGGGCTTCTGGTACATCTCGCCGCGTCGCGGCCCGGTCCGCACCACCCGCCGGATCGCCGCCGGAAGCTGGGACGAGGTCCGTCCCAACTACACCGCGCCGGTGGCCGATGCCATGGACCGGCTGATGAAGGTGACGCCGGACGACGTCGCGGGCCGGCTGCTCCTGCTGCACGGCCCGCCCGGCACCGGCAAGACGTCCGCGCTGCGCACCCTGGCCCGCTCCTGGCGCGACTGGTGCCAGGTCGACTGCGTGCTGGACCCCGAGCGGCTCTTCAACGACGTCGGCTATCTGATGGACATCGCGATCGGCGAGGACGACGGCACGGAGAAGGGCCGGTGGCGGCTGCTGCTCCTGGAGGACTGCGACGAGCTGATCCGCGGCGAGGCCAAGCACACGGCGGGCCAGGCCCTGTCCCGGCTGCTGAACCTGACGGACGGCCTGCTGGGCCAGGGCCGCAACGTGCTGGTGGGGGTCACCACCAACGAGGACCTGGAGCGGCTGCACCCGGCGGTCGTCCGGCCCGGCCGCTGCCTGGCCAGGATCGAGGTCGGCCCGCTGACCCGTCCGGAGTCGGTGTCCTGGCTGGGCACGGACGAAGGGGTGGGCCGGGAGGGCAACTCGCTGGCCGAGCTGTACGCGCTGCGCCGGGGCTTCGGCCCCGCGTCGGTGCCGAAGCAGGACGCGGGGGCGGATGCGGGGCTGTACCTCTGACCCCGGGCGTCACGGGTGAGACGGATCAGTCGCCGTAGGCGGCCCGCACCGCGTCCTTGGCCAGCGCCAGGGCCTGCTGCCGGGTGAGGCCGAGCCGCTCGGCGGTCTCGGCGTACTGCTGCGCGGCGGTCGCGGCCCGCTGTTCGGCCGCTCCCCCGGCGGCCGCGACAAAGGTTCCGTTGCGCCCCCGGGTCTCGATCACCCCGTCCGCCTCCAGGGCCCGGTAGGCCTTGGCCACGGTGTTGGCGGCGAGGCCCAGCTCCTCGGCGAAGCCGCGTACGGTCGGGAGCCGGTGGCCGACGGGCAGCGCCCCGGAGCGGGCCAGTTCGGAGAGCTGGGTGCGCAGTTGCTCGTACGGGGCGATGCCGGAGTCCGGGTCGAGGACGATCTTCTCAGTCACGGGCCGATTGTCCCCCACCGGCGGAAAAAGCGGAGGCGTTCGACGGGCGGCTGCGCGTACGGTCCCCCGCATGACTGTGATCGTGCGTGACTTCCACCCGTCCGACGCGGAGGCCTGGACCCGTGCCCGCCGGGCCTCGGTCCCCTGGATGGTGGCCACTCCCGAACAGGTCGTCCACGACCTGGCCCACGCCCATCCGGACAAGCACTACCGGCTGCTGGTCGCCGAGGAGGACGGCGAGATCATCGCCACGGCGCAGGCGGGCATCGCCCACGAGAGTCCGGAGCCGGGGCAGGGGTACTTCACCCCGCAGACGCTTCCCGGCCGCACCAACCGCGGCGCGGGCTCGCTGCTGCTGCGCACGGCGGAGGAGCACCTGGCCGAGGCCGGGGCCACGGTCCTGTACGCGTGGGTCCTGGACAACCCGGAGAGCCTGGAGTTCGCCCGTAAGCGGGGCTACGAGCCGAAGCGCTCGGCCCACTTCCAGCGGCTGGACCTGGCGGGCGGTCCCCTGCCGCCGCGTCAGGAGCTCCCGGCGGGTGTCGAGCTGCGGACCGGGATGGACTTCGCCGACGATCCCCGGCCCCTGTTCGAGGCGGACGTCGAGGTGACGGCGGACGAGCCGGGCGACATCACCTCCGAGCTGGACGACTACGAGGACTGGCTGACGAACATCTGGCGGCACCCGGCCTTCGACCAGGGGCTGACGTCGGTGGCGCTGGTGGACGGGAAGGTGGCGGCGTTCAGCGCGGCCACCACCGACGGCGTACGGACGTATCTGAGCAGCATGACCGGCACCCTGCGGGAGTTCCGGGGGCGGGGTCTGGCGAAGCTGGCGAAGAACGACTCGCTGCACCGGGCGCGGGCCGCCGGCTACACGGACGCCTACACCTCCAACGACACCGGCAACGGGCCGATGCTGGCCGTCAACCAGTGGTTCGGCTACACCGTCTGCGCGACGGAGATCCGCCATGTCCGCTCCCTCTGAGCCCCGGGCGGACCGCCCGCGGGAACTGGTCGTCGCGCTGACCAAGGCGGGCCGCACCAAGATCAGGCATCCGGCGGAGCTGGTCCGGGACGACGGGGTCCGCGTCACCGTCCGGGCGCCGTGGGCCGCGCCCGGGGTGCGGGACTTCGGCTTCGTCCGGTTCGAGCCGGGCGACGTCTTCACCGAGCACTACTGGCGGGACCGGTGGTTCGCGGTGAAGGAGGTCCGTACCGGCGGGGGCGTGCTCAAGGGCTGGTACTGCGACATCACCCGGCCCGCCGAGCTCGCGGACGGAGTGCTGGCGGTCGAGGACCTGGACCTGGACCTGTGGGTCCCGGCCGACGGCTCCACGGTCCTGCGGCTGGACGAGGACGAGTTCGCGGCGAGCGGTCTGGCCGAGCGTGATCCGGCGGCGGCCGGGGCGGCGGCCTCGGCCCTGGACGAGCTGGAGGACCTGGCCAGGACCGAGGGCCTGGCCGGTCTTCTCGGCTGACCGGTCCGGGTCATGGTGGCCCTTCGCCGTGGTGACGGAGCCGGAGCCGCATGGCGGTCAGGTCTCCCCCTCGACCTCGGTCGACACAGGCCGGCCCATCACGGACAGCGCACCGGAGGCACGGCCGGCCGCGGAGTCGACGACCAGCTCCACCTCGTACCCCGCAGGGTCCTCCAGATAGGCGGCGCGGTGGCCGTCGCCGCCCGCGTACGGATGACGGTCGGGGAACAGCAGCCGCCAGCCGTACGCCGGGGCCTCGGCCGTCAGCGCGTCGAGGGCGGCCCCGTCGGCGATGTGGAACGCCAGGTGGTTGAGCCCGGGGCGGCGGCGGTCGTGGCCGCCCGCGACCAGGTCCGGCGACTGCTCCAGCACGACGTACGCGTCGCCGCGCCGCCAGCTGCGGCCGTGCGCCCAGTGCTGGTACGGGACATGGCCGAGGCGGCCCAGCAGCCAGCCCCAACCGCGCTCCGCCTCCGCGAGGTTCGCCACCCACAGCTCGATGTGGTGCACCCGGCCGGTGGTCTCGCCGGCGGCGGGGAGCGTGACGGCCCGGCGGGCGCCGCCGGGAACGTAGGCGATCGGCTCCCCGTCCCGGTGCCAGTGGATCATGAAGTGCTCGCCCGCCCGGTAACCGTCCAGGCCCGCACGGCAGTACGCGACCATGTCGTCCGGCAGCGCGGCCAGCGGGAACCAGTCCAGCTCGGAGCACTTCTCCGGCTCCGCGTTGCGCGGCGGGCGCTCCGGGTCGTACTCCGCGACGAAGAACCAGCCCATGCGCGCCCCGCCGCCGGGGCCCCGGTGCTGCATCACGAGGGCCACCCGCAGCTCGTCGGGGTCCAGATCGAGGCCGATCTCCTCGGCGGCCTCCCGGATCATCGCCTCGCGGACGTCCTCGCCGTCCTCCGCGTGGCCGGAGGGCATGTGGAGCAGCCCGTCCGCATAGCCGGTGTTGGAGCGGCGGGCCAGCAGGACGTCCGGGCCGCGCCGCAGGATCAGATGGACGTCGACGACCTCGGTGTGACGGTGGGGCGGCATCGCGCGGGCGACGAGCGCATAGCGCTCGTCGTCGACCTGTCTGCCCCACAGCCGGCTGTCGGGGGCCAGGTCCTCGTGGTGGATGCGCTCGGTGTGCGCCGAGAGCAGGGCGGTGAGCTCGGATGCGGACAGGCCGGTGCCGCCCCACACCCCTTCGACGAGAACGAGCCGCCCGCCCGGCTTCAGCAGGCCGAACCAGTGCTCCAGGGCAGCCGCCGGATCGGACAGCAGCCAGACGACGTGCCGGGCCACGACCACGTCGAACGCCCGCTCCCCGACCGGGGGCCGGGCGGCGTCCCCGACGAGGACCTCCGCACCGGTCCCGGCGAGCTTGGCCCGGGCCAGATCGGCCATGCGGGGCGAGCGGTCGACGGCCGTGACGCGGTGGCCCTGGCCCGCGGCGAGCAGGGAGAGGCTGCCGGTGCCGCACCCGAGGTCCAGCACGTCGCCGCGGGTGGCGGGCAGCCAGCTCTCCAGCCGCCCGGCCCAGGCGTCGCGCACCGCGGGGTCGAGGAGCCCGTGGTCGGGCTCCTCGTCGAAGGATCCGGCCGCCGCGTCCCAGTCGATCGTGGTCATGGTGCCGATGCTCTCAGCCGCCACTGACCGTGCGGTTCTCCTCTGTCTCTTTCCGGCCACCGCGCAGCCGTACGATCAGCCGGCTGATCAGCGGCCAGGCCACAATCAGCACCACGATCACGTAGACGGTGACGGAGAACGGGGTGTTGACGAGCCCGGACACGCTCCCGTCGCTGATCTGGAGGGCGCGGCGCAGCTGCTGTTCGGCGGCCGGGCCGAGGATCACCCCGATGACGGCGGGCAGCACCGGCAGCCCGTAACGCCGCATTCCGAACCCGATCAACCCGATGACCAGGAGGATCACCAGGTCGAGGGACTCGCCGCCGACCGCGTACGCGCCGACGGCGGCGAAGAAGAGGATGCCCGCGTACAGATAGGGGCGCGGGATCCGCAGGAGCTTCGCCCAGACGGGCGCGAGCGGCAGGTTGAGGGCGAGCAGCAGCACCATGCCGACGAACAGCGAGGCGATGAGGCCCCAGACCAGCTCCGGTTCGCGCTCGAACAGCAGGGGTCCTGGCTGGATTCCGTACTGCTGGAAGGCGGCCAGCATGACCGCGGCGACGGCGGTGGTGGGCAGTCCCAGGGTGAGCATCGAGACGAGGGTCCCGGCGGCGGAGGCGGAGGCGGCGGCCTCGGGCCCGGCGACGCCTTCGATGGCCCCCTTGCCGAACTGGTCGCGGTGCTTGGAGAGCCGCTTCTCGGTGACGTAACTGAGGAAGGTGGGGATCTCCGCGCCGCCCGCCGGGATCGCCCCGAAGGGGAAGCCGATGACGGGCCCGCGCAGCCAGGGCTTCCAGGTGCGCTTCAGGTCGGCCCGGCCGAGCCAGGGGCGGCCGACGGGAATCGGCTTTCCGGAGGAGCGGCGCAGGTGGGCGGCGACCCAGAGCGCCTCGCCGATCGCGAAGAGCCCGACCGCGACGATGACCACGTCGACGCCGTCGGCCAGGTGGAGCGAGCCGAAGGTCAGGCGCTGCTGGCCGGTCATCTGGTCGAGGCCGACCAGGCCGATGGTGAGGCCGATGAGGAGCGAGGCGATGCCGCGGATGCGGGAGGCGCCGAGGACGGAGGTGACGGCTATGAAGGCCAGCACCATGATGGCGAAGTAGTCGGGGGCGCCGATGCCGATGGCGAGGGAGGCGACGGTCGGGGCGAGGACGACCAGCAGGATCGTGCCGATCATGCCGCCGGCGAAGTGACCGATCGCGGCGGCGGCGAGCGCCTGCGCTCCGCGGCCGCCCTTCGCCATCGGGTTGCCCTCGATCGCGGCGACCACGGCGGCGCTCTCACCGGGGGTGTTGAGGAGGATCGAGGTGGTGGAGCCGCCGAACATCGCCCCGTAGTAGATCCCGGCGAACATGATGAACGCGCCGGTCGGGTCGAGTCCGTACGTCACCGGGAGCAGGAGCGCCACGGCCATCGCGGGTCCGATGCCGGGGAGCACGCCGATGGCGGTGCCGAGCAGGACGCCGATCGCGGCCCACAGCAGGTTCATCGGGGTGAGCGCGGTACCGAAGCCGTCGATGAGGGAGTTGAGGGAATCCATCGGTCAGAGCACCCCCATCAGCGGGCCGCCGGGAAGGGGGACACCGAGCAGGTTGTCGAAGACGAAGTAGGTGAAGAGGGAGAGTCCGGCGGCGATGAGCGGGTCACGGCCGTGGTGCCGGCTGCCGAGCGCGTAGGCGGAGCCCCAGAAGAGCAGCGCTCCGGTGACCGGGAAGCCGAGGGGGCCGATCAGGACGGCGGCGCCGAGGAAGACCCCGGCGAGCAGGAGGACGGTGCGCCAGTCGGCCGGTTCGTCGAGGTCGACGTCCTCGCCGCCCTCGGCCTCTCCGCGTCCGCCGCGCAGGACGTCGACGGCGAGCAGGACGGCGATGAGGAGGAACAGACCCCCGATGACGAGGGGGACCGTGCGGGGGCCGACGGGGCCGCGCTGGGCGATGTCGACGCTCATGGTGAGTGCGTCGGTGAGCACGAGCACGCCGAGCGCGAACAGCAGGACGCAGACGCCGAGTTCGGAGTGCTCGCGCAGCCAGGCCCGGGGGGTGCTTCCGTTCGTCTCGCCGGATCCGGCGGGTCCGGTCGATCCGGCGGGTTCGGTCGATCCGATGGGTTCGATGGGTTTCACAGCCCCAGCTCCTTGAGGACGGTGGCGACCCGCTGGTCCTGCTCGTCGAGGAAGTCGCCGAACGGTTCGCCGGTGAGGAAGGCGTCGTCCCAGCCGTTCTTCTTCATCGACTCCTTCCACTCCTTCGAGGCGTGGAGCTTGCGGATGAGGCCGGTGAGCTTGTCGCGTTCGGCCTCGGAGATGCCGGGCGGGGCGACGATGCCGCGCCAGTTGGTGAACTCGGTGTCGAGTCCGGCTTCGCGCAGGGTGGGGGCGTCGAGGCCCGGCACCCGCTTCGGTCCGGTCACGGCGAGCAGCCGCAGCTCGCCCGCCTCGATCTGGTCGCGGTACTCACCGAGGCCCGAGACCCCGAAGCCGACCTTGTTGCCGAGGATGGAGGCGAGGAGTTCGCCGCCGCCGTCGAACGGCACGTAGTTGACCGTCTTCGGAGCGATCCCGGCGGCCCGCGCCATGAGCATCGGGGCCAGGTGGTCCGGGCCGCCGGGCGAGGACCCGCCGCCGACCGGGACGCGGGCCGGGTCCTTCTTCCAGGCGGCGAGGAGGTCGGCGATGGTCCGGTACGGGGAGTCCTTGGCGACGACGACGATGTCCGGCTCCTCGGTGAGCCGGGCGATGGGGGTGGTGTCGGCCAGGGTGCTCGGGGACTTGTTGGTGTGGACGGCCCCGACGACGCCGAGGCCCATGGAGAGCGCGAGCTTGCCGTTGCCGTGTTCGCCGACGAGCCGGGTGAGACCGACCGTTCCGCCGGCGCCCGGCAGGTTGAACACCTCGATGTTGTGGGTGAGTCCGGCGTCCTCGGCGTTCTTGGCCATGGTGCGTGCGGTGATGTCGTAGCCGCCGCCGGGGGTGTTGGGGACCATGAAGCGGAGCCCGGGAATCTGGGTGCCGGTGTCGGAGCCGTCACCGGTGGAGAGCAGGGGTGGCCCCACCAGCACCAGCAACGCGGCCCCGAACAGGGCGAGGGGAGTGCGCAGTCGCACAGGTTCCGCCTTTCGCTGTGAAGTGGCCCACATGTTGCCTGCGCGTTAAGAAGCTGTCTCTCTTCCGGTATCAACGGACGTTGTGGTCATTGCGGTCGCCGCTTAGCGTGGCGGCGTGACAACAGTGCTGGTGGTGGACGACGACTTCATGGTCGCGAAACTGCACGGCCGCTACGTGTCCGCAATGGACGGTTTTACGGTCGTCGGGGTGGCGCACAACGGCGCCGACGCCTTGCGGGCGGCCGAGCGGCTGCGCCCCGATCTGGTGCTGCTCGACATCTATCTGCCCGATATGGACGGGATCGACGTACTGCGCGCCCTGCGGACGGCGGAGGAACAGGACGCCTCACGCTCCAGCACGGACGCTCTGTTCATCACGGCGGCCCGGGACGCGGGGGTGATCCGGGCGGCGCTGCGGGCGGGGGCCCTGCACTACCTGATCAAGCCGTTCAACCGGTCCGCCCTCCAGGAACAGCTCCGCCATGTCGCCTCGCTGCGCACCCGCCTGGACCAGCTGGGAGAGGCCCGCCAGGAGGACGTCGACCAGATCTTCGGCACCCGCCCGCCCGGCTCGCGCGAGCTGCCGAAGGGCCTGGCCGCCCCCACGGCCGAGTTGGTGGAACGCACCCTGCGCGACCACCCCGGGGGCCTGTCGGCCTCCGAGTGCGCGGAGGCGGGGGCGCTGTCCCGGGTGAGCGCTCGCCGCTATCTGGAGTGGTTCACCGGAACCGGCCGCGCGGAGGTGACCCTGCGCTACGGAGGCACGGGGCGGCCGGAGCGCCGCTACCGCTGGAAGAGCTGAGGCGTCACGGGGCGGGTCCGGCCCGCTTCCTGAGCTCTCTCCTAACCACTCCTTAAACGGAGCATAAGGATCCCCATCACCCCCTCCCAGCAGGCCTTTTCGGCCTTCCGAGCGGCTAGCTTGCTGATCGCCACCCCCCGACAGCTGTGCCGTATCGAAGGAGATCCATCCATGACCGCTCGTCGCAAGGCCGCCGGAGTCCTCGCCCTCGGATTCGCACCGCTCGCGCTGGCCGGGCTGACCGCCGCCCCGGCCGTCGCGCACGGTTCGCTGACCGATCCGGTGAGCCGGGTGTCGGCGTGCTTCGCGGAGGGTCCGGAGAGCCCGAAGTCGGCGGCGTGCCAGGCGGCGGTCGCGGCCGGTGGCACCCAGGCGCTGTACGACTGGAACGGGGTCAACATCGCCAACGCGGCGGGCAAGCACCGTGACCTGATCCCGGACGGCAAGCTCTGCAGCGCGGCCAACGACAAGTTCAAGGGCCTCGACCTCCCGCGTGCCGACTGGCCGGCCACCGCGCTGTCGGCGGGCAAGCACACCTTCCGGTTCCGCGCGACGGCCCCGCACAAGGGTTCGTTCGAGCTGTACATGACCAAGCCGGGCTATGACGCCACGAAGCCGCTGGCCTGGTCGGACCTGGAGGCGAAGCCCTTCGCCGAGGTCACCGACCCGGTGCTGGAGAACGGTTCGTACGTCTTCGACGGGACGATCCCGGAGCGCTCCGGGCGGCAGCTCGTCTACACGATCTGGCAGCGTTCCGACTCCCCCGAGGCGTTCTACGCCTGCTCCGACGTGACGTTCGGCGGCGGTTCGGCGGAGCAGGAAGGGGGGAAGGGGCAGGAGGGTTCCGGTGGCGACGCCGGCGCCGAGGCTCCGGCGCCGGCCCCCTCCGCGCCGTCCGAGGACGCGATCACCGAGGGTTCCGAGAAGTCGTCGGTCGAGCACAACGGCCACGGCGACAACGACGCGAAGACCGGGGCGAAGGTCACCGCCGCGGCTCCGGCCGCCCCGGAGGAAGGGACCGAGGGCAACGCCCCCGAGGTCAACACCGCGAGCAAGGACGAGGTGCTGGCCGAGACGGGTGGCTCCAGCAGCAGCACCTACCTGGCCGTCGGGGGCGCCGGGGTCCTCGCCGCCGGTGCGGCCGTGCTGTTCGCCTCGCAGCGCCGTCGGGCCGCCGCGGCGACGGGCCGTCACAGCCGCTGACCTGCCTCGGCGACTCCGTACTCCTGCCGCGTCCCTCCGGGACGTCGGGCTCGGCAGGATGTGACGGGCCGGGGTCCGCCGTCCGCACTGCCGGACGTCGGGCCCCGGCCCGTTGTCGCGCGGTCGGTCAGCCGACGACCGAGGCGCAGGTGGTCGGGGTGGCGCGGGCCGGGTCGAGGGCGTTGGCCACTTCGTGGAAGGCGATGCGGTCGATGGTCCCGATCGCCACGTGCTCGGAGAGGGCGAGCGGGCACAGGTCCTGGAGCAGCACGTTGCGTACGTTCGGACCGTCCAGGTACTGCGTCCGGTACGGGGTCACGACCTGGTCGTACTTGGTCGCGATGACGGTGTAGCGGACGCCGGGAACGGTGTCGCCGCCCGCCGTGAGCTTGGTGATGAAGGGTGATCCCGCGACCTGGTCGGCGAGTCCGGGGGTCTTGTCGCTGATGAGCTTCTCGACACCGGGGAAGAACGGCAGCAGTTTGGTGAGGCCGAGCAGGGTGGTGCCGTGGTTGTCCGGGGCGATGCCGACGAGCGCGTTGACCTTGTCGGCGCCGCCGAGGAACTTCAGGTAGTAGTTGGGCATCATGCCGCCCTGCGAGTGGCCGACGATGTCGGCCTTCGGGGCTCCGGTGGCGTCGAGCACCTTGTCGACGAACACGTCGAGCTGTTCGGCGGACTTGTCGATGGGTCCGAGGCCGTGGAAGAACGGCACGCCCGGGAGCTGACCGTAGTCGAGGGAGAAGACGCAGTAGCCCCGGTTGACCAGGTAGGGAGCGAGGACCAGCCAGTTGTCGACCGAGTTCGCGAAGGTTCCGTGAACCAGCACGACGGGGCGGGGATGGGCGGCGGAGGGCTTGCAGGAGTAGTCGTTCCAGCCACGCGAAGTGGCCGCCTCGGCCGCCGGGCTCGCCGCGGTCGCGGTCGCCGTGGGGGCGACGAGAACGGTGAGGGCGAGGAGCAGGGCGGCGAGCAGACTGCGCGTGCGGGGAACGCGCGCAGCACGGAACCAGGGCAGCATCGTGGGGTCTCCTTGCGGCTCAAGGGAGGTGCGATGGCGGTGCGCCCTGTGGCCCGGACCACAAGCTTTATGTGCTCATGCCAAATTACGCACGAGTAAGGTTCGGTGGGAAGTTACGCGTCGGTAAAAAATGGCGCGGCCTCCCCTCGTGTCGCGCAGTGGGGTGATGAGCGGTCAGGACGCGGTCACCCCCGCCGTGGACGCCGGCCGGCCGCCCCCGTCCCGCCTCCGCCGCATCGCGTGGGCCGTTCGGCCCCGCCCCGCCTGCGCGGACGCCGCCCCGGCCGGACCGTGGGGGCATGACTTTCGTCGATGAGGTGAAGAACGCCGTCACCGCACGGGCCGCCCTGCTCGTCATCGGCGTGCTCGGACTGCAACTGCTGTTCATCGCGTCCTACGTCGGAGCGCTGCACAAGCCGAAGCCGACGGACGTGGCCTTCGGGGTGGTCGCCCCGCAGCAGATGTCCCAGCAGCTCGTCAGCCGGCTGGACGGGCTTCCCGGCGGCCCGCTGGACCCCCGTACGGTGAGCAGCGCGGCCGAGGCCCGCGAGCAGATCATGAACCGCGACATCGACGGCGCCCTGATCGTCTCGCCGGAGGGCCGGACCGACACCCTGCTGGTCGCCTCCGGTGGCGGGACCGTTCTGTCCGGCGCCCTGGAGCGGATCATCGCCCAGGTCGAGGAATCCCAGGAGCGGGCCGCACGGACCGTGGACGTGGCCCCGGCCTCGCCCGAGGACTTCGACGGGCTCTCGTCCTTCTACCTGGTGGTCGGCTGGTGCGTGGGCGGCTATCTCTGCGCCTCGATCCTGGCGATCAGCGCCGGCGCCAAACCCGCCAACCGGCAGCGCGCGGCGATCCGGACGGCGGTCATGGCGTTGTACGCGATCGCGGGCGGCATCGGCGGCGCGATCATCATCGGCCCGATCCTCGGCGCACTGCCCGGCAGCGTCTGGGCCCTGGCCGGCCTCGGCGCCCTCGTCGTCTTCTCGGTCGGCATGATCACGCTCGGGCTGGAGGCCCTCACCGGCATCGTCGGCATCGGCCTGGCCGTCCTCATCATCGTCATCGCGGGCAACCCGAGCGCGGGCGGCGCCTTTCCGCTCCCGATGCTCCCGGACTTCTGGCGGGCGATCGGCCCGGCGCTGCCCCCGGGCGCGGGCACCTGGACGGCACGCTCGATCGCCTACTTCCGGGGCAACGCGGTCACCGGTCCGCTGCTGGTGCTCTCCGCCTGGGCGGTCGCCGGCACGGCGCTGACTCTGCTGCTGTCGCTGCGGCACCGTCCGGGGAAGGATGCGGCGGCGCCCGGTCCGGCTCCGGCCCGCGCTCCCGGGACCGGCTGGCCGACCGGCGGGTCGACCGGCGCCTGACAGGCCGCAGCGCCTCCGGGGCCGCCCCGGACGACGTACACCCGAATTCCTGATGTCCGGTCAGCGTAACGGCTAGGCATGACAGGTTCATGACGACATGCTGGCCGTGCCCCTCGTGCCACCCCACGAGGAGCACACCTCGGGAACCACTCCATCCACCCCCACGGAGGTCGTCCATGCGTCGTCGATTCACGGTTCCGCTCGTCGCGGTCGCTCTGTCGCTCCCGCTCACCCTGGTCACCGCCGCTTCCGCCGCGGCCGCCCCCGCCGACAAGCCTCAGGTGCTCAGCTCCTGGACCCAGACGAGCGCCTCCAGCCACAACGCCTGGAACGCGGCGCGGGGCAACCAGGGCGCCTGGTCCGCGTACGGCTTCGACTGGTCGACGGACTACTGCAGCAGCTCCCCCGACAACCCCTTCGGCTTCCCCTTCCAGAACTCCTGCGCCCGCCACGACTTCGGCTACCGGAACTACAAGGCCGCCGGCACGTTCTCCGCCAACAAGGCCCGTATCGACTCCGCCTTCTACGAGGACCTCAAGCGCGTGTGCGCCGGCTACTCGGGCGCGAAGAAGACCTCGTGCAACAGCACGGCTTGGACCTACTACCAGGCCGTGAGCATCTTCGGCGTCTCCCCGGCCGCGGCGGACGCCGGCCATCAGCCCCAGGCCGCCTGAGCACGGGAAGAGCACGGGAAGGGCCCCCGGCGAACCGGGGGCCCTTCCTTGCTGCCGTCGTGCGGTGGCGCGTCAGCCGATCTCGGCGCCGTAGGCGGCCAGCGCCTCCGGTACCGGCTGGAAGAAGGTCGTGCCGCCCGAGGAGCAGTCGCCGCTGCCGCCCGAGGTCAGACCGAGCGCGGTGTCGCCCGCGAAGAGGGCGCCGCCGCTGTCGCCCGGCTCGGCGCAGACCGTCGTCTCGATGAGGCCGTTGACGATGTCGCCGTTGCCGTAGTTGACCGTGGCGTCCAGCCCGGTGACCTCGCCGTCGTGCACCTGGGTGGTGGAACCGCTGCGGGTGACCGCCTGGCCGACCGTCGCGTCACCGGCCTGGCTGATCGCCTGGGTGGAGCCGTCGTAGAGGTTCACCTCGCTCGGGTGCTCGACGTCCGAGGTGTACTTGACCAGGCCGTAGTCGTTCTCCGGGAAGCTGGAGCCCTCGTTCGCCCCGATCTCCGCGCCGCCCTGGCTGTCCGACCAGCTGGTGACCGACTCGGTGCAGTGCCCGGCGGTCAGGAAGTACGGTTCGCCGTCCTTGACCACGTTGAAGCCGAGCGAGCAGCGCGAGCCGGAGCCGAAGATCGCGTCACCGCCCGCGATCAGCGGCTTGAACTCGCCCTTGGTCTTGGCGAGCTCGGCCTTGCCGCCCAGCCCCTCGACCACGGCCGAGAGCTTCTTCCAGGCCGCGCCGTCGACCGTGCTGTCGGCCGTGACGCGCACCTTGTTGGTCACCGGGTCGACCGCCCAGGAGGTCCCCGGGACCGTCGCCTTGTCGGTGAGGGTCTGCCGCGCCGACTTCAGCTCGGTGAGGGAGTTCTCCACGATTCTGGCCTTGCCGCCCGCCTGGCGGACCTGCTCGGCGCCGGCCTCGTCGACGACGTTCACGACGAGGGCCTTCGCCGTGGTGTCGTAGTACGAACCGGCCGCGTCCGCGCCCAGGTCACGGTCCAGGGTGGTGGCGAGCTTTCCGGCCGCGTCCGCGCTCAGGGTCTTGGCCGTGAACTCCGGCACATCGTCACTGGCGTTCGCACTCTGGAACGTGAATCCCGCTGCGACCAGAGCGACGACGGCCGAGCCGGCCAGCGTCGCGCGCTTCCTGGATATGCGTCGATGCTTCAACTTCGACCTCCTGTGGGGCCGCGCACGGAGCAAGTGGGGTGCCCGTACACGGAGGATGGGGCGCCCACTATTCCGAGGCCGGGAAACGCACACAAGGTCGACTTCCGGACGTGCACACGACACCGACGCTTCGCCCCCGGGTTGTTCACTTACCCGCGGTCACGCCACGTCGGTTCCCTTCGCAAACACCCGGTGCAACCGTCGGCGGCCCCTGGGTAAGGACTAGGCCTGTCCGGTTTTCGCCCCTGCGGTCCGGATGATGGGGCGTTCCGTCCGGATGGCGACGGGAATCCCCCGCCGACCCGCTCCCAGGACCTTCACAGTTCCTGTCGTCGAACGGTCCCCGTAACGCCTCTGATGGGTCATCATCGAAACGGCGGCAGGCGCCGGGGCACATCGTGTCGGGGCCGGCCGGGTGACCGGGTGACCGAGCGGGGGAGGCACGGGTGCGCGATCGGGTGCTCGCGGCGGACGGGCGGCATCTGATGGTCGAGCGGATGGGCGACCCGCGGGGAAGACCGGTCTTCCTCCTGCACGGCACCCCGGGCAGCAGGCTCGGCCCCGCTCCCCGCGGCATGGTCCTCTACCAGCGCCATACGCAGCTGATCGCCTACGACCGCCCGGGCTACGGCGGCAGCGACCGGCACGAGGGCCGTCGGATCAAGGACGTCGTCGAGGACGTCCGCGCGATCGCCGACGCCCTGGGACTGGAGCGCTTCGCCGTGGTGGGCCGCTCCGGCGGGGCCCCGCACGCCCTGGCCTGCGCGGCGCTGATGCCGGAACGGATCACCCGGACCGCGGCCCTGGTCAGTCTCGCGCCCCGGGACGCGGCCGGTCTCGACTGGTTCGACGGGATGGCCGCGTCCAATGTGCAGGCCTACTCCACGGCGGCCGACGACCCGGAGAGCCTGGCGGCGTCCTTCATCGTCCGCTCGGCGCAGATCCGGCGCGACCCGGTCCGGCTCCTGGACGATCTGCGCCGGGAGCTGACCGACTCCGACCGGCTGGTGGTCAACGACGCGGGCATCCGGTCCATGCTGCTGCGCAACTTCAGCGAGGGGCTGCGCCACTCGGCGTACGGCTGGATCGACGACGCCATCGCGTTCTGCCGCCCCTGGGGCTTCGATCCGGCCCGGATCACCGGCAGGGTGCTGCTCTGGCACGGGGTGAAGGACGTCTTCGCCCCGGTCGGCCACTCCCGCTGGCTGGCCGGCCAGATCCCGGGCGCCACCGCCGTACTGGAGCCGAAGGCGGCCCACTTCGACGCGTTCCCCATGCTCCCCCGCGTCCTCGACTGGCTGCTGGACGAGCGGGAGCCGCCGGACGCGCCCCTGCCGGCCCTCGTGCCGGGAGGCTGAGCCTCCCCGCCCGGCGGGGCTCACACCGACATAGGCGCCAGCTCC
>NZ_JBHXPF010000069.1:0-36865 GCF_042718715.1 Streptomyces sp. NPDC058576
CCACGGTCGGGGCCTTCGGCATGCGGGTGGGGCTGTGTGTGTCAGCCGCCGGTCATCGGGCGGGCCGGGCTGCCGGCGGCGCGCGGGCCCCGCTCGGTGTGCGGCGGCGGACGGCGGACCCCCGCCGGGGCGACCGGCATGCCGCCCGGACGCGCGGGGTGCCCGCCGTGGGCCCGGGTCCTGGTGCTCCCCGACGGATGCCCGGTGGGAAGCACCGGTTCGGCCGGGGCGGTCACGGCCTCCGCGGCGAGGCCGTCGGTGGCCATCGACTGCGGCAGCAGCACCGGCTGCGGCCCGGCACCGGCCACGGGCGAGGGACGGGCGCCGCGGCGATGCTCCCGCCACCGCTCGCGCATCGCGAAGATCCAGGCCTCGGTCCGGGCGATCAGCGGCTCGAACCAGGGCAGCGCCAGCAGGATGAGCAGCCCGGCCGCCCAGCCCAGCAGGACATCGCTGAGCCAGTGCGTACCGATGTACACGGTGGTGAGGCCGACTCCCAGCGAGACCGTCGCGGAGACCGCCGACAGATAGCGCCTGGCGCGTGGCGTGGTGGCCAGATAGGCGAGGATTCCCCAGGTCACGACGGCGTTCGCGGTGTGCCCGGAGGGAAATATATCGCCGCCGGCGAACATCTCGGCCGAGCCGATCTGCGTCGCGTAGTGCGGGCCGAGCCGACCGAGCCCCAGCTTGACCGCGCCCACCGTCACATTGAGCAGCAGCAGGGACGTGCCGAGGACCAGCAGCGGCCGGAGCGTGTGCTGACGCCAGGAGCGCCAGCCCAGCCAGCAGGCGACCATCACCGCCGTCGGGCCGCGCTGGCCGAGCACGACGTAGTAGTCCAGGAAGGCGTGCAGCTCGGGCCACTGCTGGTAGGGCCGGAACAGCATGACCTTCCAGTCCAGGGCCACCAGCCAGGACGTGATCAGCACCGCCCAGACGATGGCGAGATAGAACGCCAACGTCCCGCCGAAGAGGGCGATGCGGTGACGGCTCATCCGCGGTGCCTCTATCTTCGGCGGTTCCGGCTCCCGGTCCAGCCGGGCAAAGATGTCGGTACGCACCCAATCGACGTTACAGCGAGTGAGTGTGCAAGCAGGCCAATCCGGCCGCTTTGTGATGACGATGTGATGTGGACTTTGTCTCGGAGTGGCGTCTTTTCCGGGCGCGGAGAAGAATCCCCGTGATCTTGGCCCCAATTGCCCGCGGGTTCCGTTCGTAAGCGTGTTTGATCTCTCGGAAAAGGCGGCGCACCGGAATCCGTGACAATTGATCCCGCCATTCGGGGGAGGCGCACGCCGCCGCGCCGACCCCGCGCCGACCGCCAGGAGCCCCGCCGCGACGGGCCTCCCAGGCCCTCCGGCGGGAGCCCCCGCCCAGGGCCGAAATGGCGTACGCCACACTGTGCGGCGGACCGGGGTATGACGTGGACCACGTGTGACCTCGCCGAACTCGCGTACGCTGACGGCTCACTCGCCCGTCGATGCCGGGCCCGAGGGACGCGCACCCCACGTCACCGTCGGTCCGCCGAGCGCGAGGGACTCAGCCGAGCGCGAGGGACTCATCGGGAGGTACGCAGATGTCCGGGACGACCACGGCCGGAGTCCGGCTGCGCAAAGCCGCCGACGACGCCAATCGCTGGGTCGTCCTCGTGGTCCTCTGCCTCAGCCTCCTGGTCGTCGCCCTCGACGCGACCGTGCTCCATGTCGCCGTTCCGTCCGTCACCGAGGACCTGCGCCCGAGCGGCACGGCCCTCCTGTGGATCGTCGACGCCTACCCCCTCGTCTGCGCCTCGCTGCTCATCCTCTTCGGCACGCTGGGTGACCGGATCGGCAGACGGCGCGTGCTGCTCCTCGGCTACGCGCTGTTCGGCGTCGCCTCCCTGCTCGCCGCGACGGCCGACACGTCCGCCGTCCTGATAGCGGCCCGCGCCCTCCTCGGCGTCGGCGGCGCGATGATCATGCCCGCCACGCTGTCGATCCTGCGCCAGGTCTTCCCCGACCGCCGGGAGCGGGCGCTCGCCATCGGCGTGTGGACCGCGGTCGCCGCGGTCGGCGCCGCCACCGGACCGGTCGTCGGCGGCTTCCTGGTCGAGCACTTCTGGTGGGGCTCGGTCTTCCTGATCAACATCCCGCTGATGGCCGTGATCCTGCCGCTCGGCCGCTGGCTGCTGCCCGAGTCGCGCGGCGGCGACGACGGCCCGTGGGACGTGCTGGGCGCGCTGACCGCCGCGGCCGGCGTGCTCGGCGTCGTCCTCGGAGTCAAGCGCCTGGGCGGGGGTGCGGGGCTCCTGGATCCGGTCTCGCTGGGCCCGCTGGCCCTCGGTCTCGTCCTCCTGATCCTCTTCGTGCGCCGTCAGAAGCGCCGCAGGCATCCGCTGATCGATGTCTCGATGTTCGCCCGCCCGGCCTTCTCCACCGCCGTCGGCTGCATCGTGCTCGCCATGCTGGCGCTGGTCGGCCTCCAGCTGATCGCCGTCCAGTACCTCCAGCTGGTGCTGGGGCTCAGCCCGCTGGAGACCGGGCTGCGGCTGCTGCCGCTGACCTTCGCGGCGATGGCCGCGGGCGCCACCGGCTCGGTCACCCTGCGCCGTTTCGGCCCCCGCCGCATGGTCGGCTGGGGCTTCGTCCTCACCGCGTCCGCGGTGCTGCTGCTCACCTCGATGGGCCAGCACGACCGGCCCGGCCTGCTGACCGCCGCGTTCGTCCTGCTCGGCTTCGGACTGCAGACGACGCTCTTCGGGGCGTACGAGTCGATGCTCAGCGACGCCCCGCCGGAGCGGGCGGGCGGCGCGGCGGCGATCGGCGAGACCTCCTACCAACTGGGCGCGGGCCTCGGCATCGCCCTGCTCGGCAGCGTCATGAACGCCGCCTACGCCCCCGGCCTCGCCTCCCTGCGCGAGAAGGGCGTCCCCGCCCGCGCCGGGACGGAGGCCTCCCACTCCCTGGGCGAGGCCTACCAGGTCGCCGCCCAGCTCGGCGGCCCGATGGGCGACCTGCTGCGCTCCACGGCGCGGCACGCCTTCATCGGCGGACTCCACATCACGCTCTTCGTCAGTGCGGGGCTGCTGCTGCTCGGGGCGCTGGCCGCCCTGCGCCTGCCGAGGGTCATGGACTGCCCGCCGGCGGAGCCCTGCCGCCGGAGCGAGGCCGATGCCGCCGAGCCCGAGGCGATCGGGCCGGACGCCGCCGAGCCCGGGGCCGCCGAGCCCCGGGCCTCGGAGGCAGCGGCCTCCGGCTACCGGGCGGCCGACCCCGTCCGGCCGCCCGTACGGGACCGGCCGGTCCCGCGCCCGATGGTGCCCGCGCGGCGCGAGCCGGCCGAGGCGACCGGCTCTGGACGAGCGGCACGCTGAGCCGTAACGTCAGCACGACGCTTGACTACCACTGCTAGTTTTCGGAGGGCGGGCGTCTCCCGGTCCCTCCGAGCACCGTGCGAGCCGCCGGAGGCACCCTCATGTCCAGCACCGAGTCCGCGAAGCCGTCGAAGCTCCCGCCGTTCGACGCCTCGGATCCCCTCGGCATCGACGACCTGCTCGGCGCGGACGACCTCGCGATCCGCGACACCGTCCGCACCTGGGCCACCGACCGCGTCCTGCCGCACATCGCCGAGTGGTACGAGAAGGGCGAGCTGCCCGGCATCCGGGAGCTGGCCCGCGAGCTCGGCTCGCTGGGCGCGCTCGGCATGTCGCTGGACGGCTACGGCTGCGCCGGTGCGAGCGCGGTGCAGTACGGGCTCGCCTGCCTGGAGCTGGAGGCCGCCGACTCCGGGATCCGCTCGCTCGTCTCCGTACAGGGGTCGCTCGCCATGTACGCGATCCACCGCTTCGGCTCCGAGGAGCAGAAGCAGCGGTGGCTGCCCGGCATGGCGGCCGGCGAGATCATCGGCTGCTTCGGCCTGACCGAGCCCGACCACGGCTCCGACCCGGCCGGGATGCGGACGTACGCCAAGCGTGACGGCGAGGACTGGATCCTCACCGGCCGCAAGATGTGGATCACCAACGGTTCGGTCGCCGGGGTCGCCGTCGTCTGGGCGCAGACCGACGAGGGCGAGGACGGACGGGGCATCCGGGGATTCGTCGTGCCGACCGACGCCCCCGGCTTCTCGGCCCCGGAGATCCACCACAAGTGGTCGCTGCGCGCCTCGGTCACCAGTGAGCTGGTCATGGACGAGGTGCGGCTGCCGGCCGACGCCGTGCTGCCGGACGCGAAGGGGCTGCGCGGCCCGCTCAGCTGTCTGAGCCACGCGCGCTACGGCATCGTCTGGGGGTCCATGGGCGCGGCCCGGGCCAGCTTCGAGTCGGCCCTCGACTACGCGAGGAGCCGGGAGCAGTTCGGCCGGCCGATCGGCGGCTTCCAGCTCACCCAGGCCAAGCTGGCGGACATGGCCCTGGAACTGCACAAGGGCATCCTGCTCGCCCACCATCTGGGCCGCCGGATGGACGCGGGCAGGCTCCGGCCGGAGCAGGTCAGTTTCGGCAAGCTGAACAACGTGCGGGAGGCGATCGAGATCTGCCGCACCTCGCGCACGATCCTCGGGGCCAACGGCATCTCGCTGGAGTACCCGGTGATGCGGCACGCGACGAACCTGGAGTCGGTGCTCACCTACGAGGGAACCGTGGAGATGCACCAGCTGGTCCTGGGCAAGGCGCTCACCGGTCTCGACGCCTTCCGGTGACGGAGGTGCGCCGTGGCGCACACGCCGACCGGCGGCGTTGACCGGATCCTTCCGGCGAGCGCCCTGCTCAGCTCTGGTTGAAGAAGCCGTCGGCCTTGCGGCCGGCGGCTTCGCCCGCCACCACCTGGGTGTCGGCGGGGGACAGCAGGAAGACCCGGGTGGCCACCCGGTCGATCGAACCGCGCAGACCGAAGATCAGCCCGGCGGCGAAGTCCACCACGCGCTTGGCGTCGGCGGGGTCCATGGCCGTGAGGTTGACGATCACCGGGACGCCGTCCCGGAAGAGCTCGCCGATGGCCCGTGCGTCGCGGAAGCTGTCCGGGGTCACCGTCGCGATCCGGCGGTCCTGCTCCTCGGCGGCCTCCGCGGCCACCTGCACCCGCGGGTCGGTGGCCCAGGCCGCCTGGTGGCCCGTGCCGGTCTCCGCACCCTCGTTGTACTCGTCGTCGTAGTACCGCTCGTTGTCCTCCACGAGGCCCAGCCAGGCACTTGCCTTGCGCACCGATCCCATGGACGCCTCCTCTCACCGCGGTTCTGTGGTGTTCCGCATCTCTTTCGTATCCCTATGGTCGTCCATGATGCGGATAGCGCGCCAAGTAGATAGTCGGCTCGCAGGCGATTCGTGACGCTACTGGTGCAGAGGATGTGGCGATTCGTCAGGGTTCGTCCTGCATAAGGGGGGTTGCGAAAAGAAAATATGATGCTTCGAGCCGTACGGGTGATCCTGCCGACGGACGGGTGAACGGATGGCTCGATACGATGCACGACGCCTCGGTGCACGAGCGTCGCGCACCGGCTGAACGGCTCCCGGGGGATCGTCGTGTTCGGAATCGTCAGGCCTTGCACCCATCGGCTCTCCGAAGGCCTCAGAGTCGAGTGGATGGCCCATCTCTGCGGTCTCTGCCTGGCTCTGAGGGCGGATCACGGACAGTTCGCCAGAATCGTCACGAACTATGACGGCCTGATCGTCTCCGTCCTGACGGAGGCTCAGACGGCCCGTACGCCCGAGGGGCGGCGCACCGCGGGCCCCTGCCCGCTGCGCGCCATGCGCACCGCGCCGGTCGCCCAGGGCGAGGGGGCCAGGCTCGCCGCCGCCGTCTCGCTCGTGCTCGCCTCGGCCAAGGTCCGCGACCACGTCGCCGACCGGGACGGCCTGTTGGCCCGCCGCCCGGTCGCCGCCGCGGCGCGCCGGGTGGCCGCCGGGTGGGACCGGGCGGGGGCACGGACCGGGGCGGCCCTCGGCTTCGACACCGCCCTCCTGGTCGACGCGGTCGACCGGCAGACCGGCATCGAGACACTCGCCGGGCTCGGCACCCCGCTGCTGACGGTCACCGAGCCCACCGAGACCGCTACCGCCGCCGCCTTCGCGCACACCGCCGTGCTTGCCGGGAAGCCGCGGAACGCCGCACCGCTCGCGGAGGCCGGCCGGCTCTTCGGGCGGCTCGCGCATCTGCTGGACGCCGTGGAGGACCGGGAAGCTGACGCCGCGTCGGGAGCCTGGAACCCGCTCACCGCCACCGGCACCCCGCTCGCCGAGGCGCGCCGGCTCTGCGACGACGCGCTGCACGGCGTACGGCTCGCGCTGCGCGAGGTGGAGTTCACCGACGGCAAGCTCGTCCACGTCCTGCTCGCCCACGAGCTGCGGCGCTCGGTCGACCGGGCGTTCGGCACCTCCTCCTGCTCGCACCAGGAGGGCACGGGGCCGCCGGCGCCCGACGCGTCCTTCGGACCGCCGCCGGGCAACCCGTACGGCCCGACGCCCGGCCATCCGTACGGTCCGCCGCCCGGCGGCCCGGCCGCCCCGCCCCGGCCGCCCCGCAACCGGCGCGGGCTGATCGCCGGATGCCTGGTGTGGGCCGGGCTCGCCTGCACCTGCCAGATGTGCTGCGGGACCTTCGAGGACCCCTGGAGCAGGGAGCGGCGGGAAGCGCCGTGCCAGAGCTGCGGCGACTGCTGCGAGGCCTGCAGCTGCTGCGGCGACTGCGGCGAGGGCTGCTGCTGTTGCGGGGAGTCCTGCGGCTGCGACTGCTGAGGCCCACCGGCTGACGTCAGGTCACTTCAGCTCGGGCGGCGAGATCTCGGACGTCTCGATCGCGGACGCCGAGGTGCCCCACTTCTTCAGGATGCGGTCGTAGGTGCCGTCCTCCTTGAGCCGGTTGACGGCGGCCTGGAAGGCGGGGGCCAGCGGGGTGCCCTTCTTGAAGGCGAAGCCCACGTCGAGCCGCTTGAACTCGTTGAGGAAGCGCAGCCCCTCCTGCTGGCTCACCGCGTAGCGCAGTCCGTTGATGGTGGACATCACCACATCGCTGCGGTTCTGCTGGAGCGAGATCCAGACCGCCGCCTGGTCGGCGTACGTCTTCACCCGGTAGGGCTTCTTGCCCGCCTCCGCGCACCGGGGCAGATTCTCCTGGAGCGTCACCTCGAAGGTGGTGCCCGCCCCGGTGGCCACCTCCAGCCCGCACAGCTGGGTGAGGTCGGTGACCTTCTTCAGCTCGCTGTCCTCGCGGACCGCGAAGCCCTGCCCGTCGTTGATGTAGGTCACGAAGTCGATCGTCTTGCGGCGTACGTCGGTGACGCCGAAGTTCCCCGTGCCCAGGTCGTACTTCCCGCTGCCGAGCGCCGGCAGGATCGCCTCGAAGGACGCCACCTCGCGCTTCAGCTCCAGCCCCAGCACCCGGGCCGCCGCGTCCGCGAAGTCGATGTCCGCACCGGCCACCGTGGAGCCGTCCTTTTCGTAGAAGGCCCCGGGCGGGGCTCCGACGGAGGAGGCGATCCGCAGCGTGCCCGCCTCGCGGACCCCGGCGGGCAGCAGCTTCGCCGCGGCCTCGTCCTTCCGCACCTGGGAGACCACGTCCGTCGTCGGGGTCTTTCCCCCGGGGGCGGCCTTGTCGGATCCGCCGCCCGCCGCGTCGGTCGGCTCGGCGCAGGCGGTGAGCGTCAGAGCGGCCACGGTGATCAGGGCGAACAGGGCGGCAGGTCGGGATCGGGACATGGCTGTGCTTCTCCGGGTTCGTCGGGGTAGGCCGACCGCCCCCGGGCCACGGCGGCACGGGGCCAGGGCGGCACGGGGGGACAGCGGCACGGGGGACAGCGGGAAGTCGTTCAGCGGTGCGAGGGGAGGGCGAAGCGGTGTGGTGAAGGTGAAGTCACGCGAGGAACGGCGCTCGAACGCCGGGAGGAGAGGCGTGAGCGGGAAGAACCGGACAGCAGAGGGTCAGCTCAACAGGAAGAGGACCACACGCGACCGAAGTCGATGTGGGAGCGGGTGACCAGCCACTGCTGCGGATGCATGGGCCAAGTGGAACAGGCATCCGAGTGCACGTCAACCAAGGTGAGATGTACGGCTCACAGTGTGGACAGGCTTGACAACGCCCCGTGCGCGCCGCTTATCTCGAAGGCGGACCGGCGCTGAGGGGCCCGGCCCGTGTGTGGTTTTCGGTGTGAAGGTACGCCCCGTGTTCGATCTGAGCATCCACGGAGCTCCCGCATGCCCCCGCAGACCGTCTCGCTGCCCCCTTCCTCCCCTCCTCCTTCCTCCTCCGCGTCGACCCTCGCCAAGGACGCTTCCGACGCCGTGCCGCGCATCGTCCCGGTACGACGAACGGGACGCTGGGCAGCGGCAGTTGTCGTTCTCCTGCTGCTCGCGCTGGCGCTGAACTCCGTCGTCCGCAACGACGCCTTCCAGTGGGACGTCGTGCTGTCCTACTTCGCCACCGTCCCCGTCCTGCGCGGACTCTGGCTCACGCTCTGGCTCACCGCGGTGGTCATGGTGCTCGGCTTCGCGCTGGGCGCACTCCTCGCCGTCCTGCGACTCTCCGGCAACCCCGTTCTCCAGGCGGTCAGTTGGGGCTACGTCTGGCTCTTCCGGTCCACGCCGATCCTGGTCCAGCTGCTGTTCTGGTTCAACATCGGCGCTCTGTACCCGCAGATCCTCGGCGTCTCCACGACTCGCCTCCTCGGCCCCGTCACCATCGCCGTCATCGGGCTGACCCTGCACGAGGCCGCTTACGCCGCCGAGGTGGTGCGCGGCGGGATCCTCTCCGTCGAACGCGGACAGGTCGAGGCCGCCCAGTCCCTCGGCCTCGGCCCCTGGCGGCGCTTCCGGCGCATCGTGCTGCCCCAGGCGATGCGCTCCATCGTGCCGCCGGCCGGGAACATGCTGATCGGCACCCTCAAGGGCACCTCCATCGTCAGCATCATCGCCGTGCAGGACCTGCTGTACTCCGTCCAGCTCGTCTACCACCGCACCTACCAGGTCATCCCGCTGCTGCTCGTCGCCACGCTCTGGTACGCGGCCGTCACCACGCTGCTGAGCATCGGCCAGCGCTACGTCGAGCGGTACTACGCCCGTGGCACGGCGGGTGCGCGATGAGCTCCGCACCCAGCATCGTGGTGATCGGCGGCGGCCCTCGCGGCACCGGCGTCATCGAGCGCATCGCCGCCAACGCCACTGAGCTGTACGGGGATCAGCCCCTGGATCTCCATCTGGTCGACCCCTACCCGGCGGGCGGCGGCCGGATCTGGCGGCCCGACCAGTCGCCGTTGCTGTGGATGAACTCCATGGCCGAGGACGTCACCATGTTCACCGACGAGACGGTGGAACTGGCCGGCCCCGTCGTGGCGGGCCCGGCCCTCGACGCCTGGGCCGAGGACGTCCGCGCGGGGCGCGTCACCCCGGACGCGGACCCTGCCGTGCTGGCCGAGATACACGGCCTCGCCGGAGGGGACTTCCC
Source organism: Streptomyces sp. NPDC058576 (assembly GCF_042718715.1). Lineage (NCBI taxonomy): Bacteria > Bacillati > Actinomycetota > Actinomycetes > Kitasatosporales > Streptomycetaceae > Streptomyces > Streptomyces sp. NPDC058576. Next base: position 9,408 of record NZ_JBHXPF010000069.1, read on the forward strand.
CACCCGGCGCCTCCAGAGCGCCTATCTGCGCTGGACCTACGAGCGAGCCCTCGCCGCGCTGCCGCCCGGGATCACCGTGCACGAGCACCGCACCACCGCCCTCGCCGTCACCGGGCCGCGCGGCGGTCGCGAGCGCGTCCGGCTCCAGGACCGTGCCGAACCCCTGCTCGCCGACCTCGTCGTCCTGACCGTCGGCCACCTCGACGCCGAGCACGACCCCGAGCAGGAGGAGCTGAGCGCCTTCGCCCGGCGGCACGCGCTGGTCCACCTGCCGCCCGACTTCACCGCCGACAGCGACCTCGACTCCCTGCGCCCCGGCGAGCCGGTCATCGTCCGGGGCTTCGGGCTCGCCTTCATCGACCTGATGGTCCTGCTCACCGAAGGGCGCGGCGGCCGCCACGAGAACGGCGCGTACGTGCCGTCCGGCCGCGAACCCGTGCTGTACGTCGGATCGCGGCGCGGCGTGCCGTACCACGCGAAGATCGGCTACGCCTGGACCGGCGAACGCCCGCCGCCGCCGCAGTACTTGGGGCCGGAGTGGACCGAGGAGCTGCTGAGCGGGACCGGGCCGCTCGACTTCGGCCGCGATGTCTGGCCGGTGGTCGCGAAGGAGCTGGGCCATGCCCACTACCACCGGCTGTTCACCGCCCACCCCGAGCGCACCGCCCTGGCCCACGAGGTCTTCGCCGAGAAGTACGCCGCCGCCGACCCGGGCAGTCCGGAACTGGCCGGCCTGATCGCCGAGGCCGTGCCCGACCCCGCCGACCGGCTCGACCTCGACGCCCTCGACCGGCCTCTCGACGGAGTCCGCCACGACTCGCCCGAAGCCCTCCAGGAAGCCCTGCGCGCCTACATCACCGCCGACCTGACTCGACGTCACGACCCCGCGCACAGCGAGGACCTCGCGGTCTTCCTCGGGCTGCTCACCGCCTACGCCCAGCTCATCCGGCTCGGCGACATCGGCGGCTGGTGGCACGGCTTCTTCAGCTATCTCGCGTCCGGCCCGCCGGGCCCCCGCCTCCAGCAGCTCCTGGCCCTCTCCCGGGCCGGCGTCGTCCGCTTCCTCGGCGGCGGCCTCACCGTGGAGACCGACGAGGAGCAGGGCCTGTTCCGGGCGCGGAGCGCCACCGTCCCCGGCGCCCGCACCGAGGCCCGCGCGCTGGTCGAGGCCCGGCTGCCCGACCCCTCGCTCCGGCACACCGCGAGCCCCCTGCTGCGCGCCCTGCGCGACGACGGGGCCGCGGTCACCGACACCGGACTGCTCTCCGTGGACCCGGCCGACAGCCGGGTGCTGGACCGAGCGGGCCGCCCGCACCCGCGCCGCTTCGCGCTGGGCCCGTTCACCACCGCCCGCAGCAGCGGAGCCTTCACCCGGCCCCGTACCGGCGGACCCGCCTTCCGGCAGAACGACGCCGCCGCGCGCGCCGCGCTCACCTTCCTGCGCGACCTCTCCTGTCGCGGTCGACTCGCCTCCTGACGGGCCCGCCCGGCCCCCGTCCCGAACCACCGGCCCTCCTTCCCGTACCGCCGCCTCCGCGTCCAAGGACTCCTCTCATGTCGCTGACCAGCGATCCACCCATCGGCCCACCCCTCAAGCCCTCCGCGGATCCGCCTGCCGATCCGCCCGCCGAGAAGGCGGCCGGACCCGCGGACAACGAAGCGCTGACCGTCGTGCCCGTACGCCACCCCTGGCGGTGGGTCGCCATCGCCGCGACGGCCGTCCTGCTGGCCCAGTTCCTGAACGGGCTGATCACCAACCCCGGCTGGGAATGGGACGTCTTCGCGCAGTTCTTCACCGCGCCGACCATCCTGAAGGCCGTCTGGATCACTCTCCAGCTGACCCTCTACGGAACGGCGATCGGCTTCGCCCTCGGCATCGTCCTGGCCTTCATGCGGCTGTCGGCGAGCGTGTTCCTGCGGACGGTCGCGTACGGCTACATCTGGGCGTTCCGCTCGATCCCGCTCATCGTGCAGCTGCTGTTCTGGTTCAACCTCGCCTATCTCTACAAGGAGTTGCAGTTCGGTATCCCGTTCGGGCCCGGCTTCTTCGCCTTCGACACGATGAACCTCGTCGGGGCGACGAGCGCGGCCGTCCTCGGCCTCGCCCTCCACCAAGCGGCGTACGCGGCGGAGATCGTGCGCGGTGGCGTACTGGCCGTCGACGGAGGCCAGTTGGAGGCGGCCGCCGCCCTCGGCATCCCCAAGCTCCGGCAGCTGCGGCGCATCGTGCTCCCGCAGGCGATGCGCTCCATCCTGCCCAACGCCGCCAACGAGATCATCTCGCTGTTCAAGGGCACCTCGATCGTTTCGGTCATGGCGATCGGCGAACTCTTCTACCAGGTGCAGGTGGTCTACGGCCGCAACGGCCGGGTCGTGCCCCTGCTGATGGTCGCCACCGTCTGGTACATCCTGCTCACCACCGCTCTCTCCGTCCTCCAGCACTACGTCGAACGTCACTACGCCAAGGGGGCCGTGCGATGAGCGCACCCAGCGATGCCATGGTCGAAATCCGCTCCGTGCACAAGAAGTTCGGCTCCCTGGAGGTGCTGCGCGGGATCGACCTGTCGGTCCGGCCCGGCGAGGTCACCGTCGTCCTCGGCCCCTCAGGATCCGGCAAGTCCACCCTGCTGCGCACCATCAACCACCTGGAGAAGGTCGACCGGGGCTGGATCAGCGTGGACGGCACCCTGGTCGGCTACCGCAGGGACGGCGACAAGCTCTACGAACTCCGCGAACGCGAGGTGCTGCGTCAGCGCACCAAGATCGGGTTCGTCTTCCAGAACTTCAACCTCTTCCCGCACCTCACCGTCCTGGAGAACATCATCGAGGCGCCGATCTCGGCGCTGCGCCGCCCCCGCAAGGAGGCCGTGGCGGCAGCCGAGAAGCTCCTCGACCGGGTCGGCCTCTCGGACAAGGCGTCCGCCTACCCCGGACAGCTCTCCGGCGGCCAGCAGCAGCGCGTCGCCATCGCCCGCGCCCTGGCGCTGGAACCCCGGCTGCTGCTCTTCGACGAGCCGACCTCCGCTCTCGACCCCGAACTCGTCGGCGAGGTCCTCGACGTCATCAAGGACCTGGCGCACGGCGGCACCACGATGATCGTCGTCACCCACGAGATCGGCTTCGCCCGCGAGGTCGCCGACACCGTCGTCTTCATGGACGAGGGCCGCGTCGTCGAACAGGGCCCGCCCGCCGAGGTGCTCGACCGTCCCACCCAGGAGCGCACCCGCGCGTTCCTCTCCAAGGTCCTCTGAACCACCCCACCCCCCTTTTCCCACGCAAGGAGCACGTACGTGTCCGTCCGCCGCAGCACCACTCTCGCCCTCGCCACGCTCACCGCCACCGGTCTGCTCACCGCTTGCGGCGCCTCCGACCCCACGACCGACCTGGCGGCCCCGAAGGGACAGAAGGACAGCGGGGTCAACATCGGACCCGACCAGGACCGGATCAGAGGCAAGGAGACGGCGGCCGCCGCCGACCTCGTCCCCGAGGCGGTCCGCAAGCGCGGCACGCTGCGGATCGGGGCCAGCGCGGACGCCTCGCCGCCGCTCGGCTTCTACGCCACCGACGACAAGACCCGCATCGGTTCCGAGATCGACATCGCCACCCTCGTCGCCGACACCCTCGGCCTGAAGCCGCAGTTCGAGGAGGTCTCCTGGGAGAACCTCTTCGTCGGCCTGGACAGCTCCAAGTTCGACGCCGTCCTCTCCAACGTCACGGTGACCGAGGAGCGCAAGGAGAAATACGACTTCGCCACCTACCGGCTCGACAACATCGCCTTCGAGGCCAAGAAGGGCTCCGGCTGGAAGGTGAAGGAAGCCGCCGACGTCGCGGGGAAGACGATCTCGGTCTCCTCCGGCACCAACCAGGAGAAGATCCTCGTCGAGTGGAGCGAGGAGAACGTCAAGGCCGGGCGCGAGCCGGTGGACATCAAGTACTTCCAAAAGGACACCGACTACTACCTGGCCCTCCAGTCCGGCCGCATCGACGCCCACCTCGGCCCGAGCCCCACCGCCGCCTACCACGTCGCCACGGCCGGCCAGTCCGAGATCATCGGCCAGCTCTCCGGGGCCGGCGGCGACCTCCAGGGCAAGATCGCCGCCACCACCAAGAAGGACAGTGGCCTGGTGAAGGCGTACGCCGCCGCGATCGACCACATCATCGAGGACGGCTCCTACGCCAAGGTCCTGAAGCGCTGGGGCCTGAGCGGCGAGGCCGTCGAGAAGTCGGAGATCAACCCGCCCGGCCTGCCCAAGACCACGAGCTGACGCCCAGGCCGTCCGAAGCCCCGTTCGCCGGCCCCGCGTCCCGTCCGGCGCGCGGCCGGCGAACGGCTCCGCCAGGGCGTGTCCGAGGCCCCGACCGACCGTCGACCCGAGAGGTCCCCGTTTATGTCCGCCCGTACATCCCTCCACCTGGCCGCCGAGATCGGCGGCCCGCCGCACTACGACGCCGGGCACTACCTCCGGCTGGCGAAGCTCGCCGAGGACGGCGCACTCGACTACGTCACCCTCGGCGACTCCTTCGCCCGCCCCGGGCTCGACGCGCTCGCCGTCCTCGCCCGCGTCGCGCCCGCCACCGACCGCATCGGCCTCGTCCCGACCGTCACCACCACCCACACCGAGCCCTTCCACGTCTCCTCGGCCGTCGCCACCCTGGACTGGGTGAGCCGGGGCCGCGCGGGCTGGAGCGCGGACGTGTCCACCACCGAGGCGGAGGCCCGGCTCTTCGGCAGACGCCCGGCGGCGCCCCCCGCCGAGCTGTGGCAGGAGGCCGGTGAGGTCGCCGACGTGTCCGGCCGGCTGTGGGACAGCTGGGAGGACGACGCCGAGATCCGGGACGCCGCCACCGGCCGCTTCATCGACCGGGACAAGCTGCACTACGTCGACTTCGAGGGCTCCGCCTTCACGGTGAAGGGTCCGGCCATCGTGCCGCGACCCCCGCAGGGCCGCCCGGTCACCGTCATCGACGCCACCACCGCCCCGGCCCGCGAGGCGGCCGCCCGGCACGCCGACGTCGTCCACATCCGGGCCACCACCCCCGAGCAGGCCGCCGCCGTCCGCGACGAGGTGCGCCGCAAGGCCGCCGCCCACGGGCGCGACCCCGGGGCGCTGCGGGTCCTGGTCGCGCTCACCGTCGACCTCGGGGACGTCGAGACCGCGCCGGAACCCGGTCTGGAGAGCGGACCGCAGCTCGCCGGGCGCGGCACCTACTTCCGGGGCGGCCCGGTCGACCTCGCCGACCTCATCGCCCAGTGGCACCGCTCCGGCGCCGCCGACGGCTTCCACCTCACGCCCATCACCCCCGAACGCGACCTCGAAAGGATCGTCAACGGCACCGTGGCCCTCCTCCAGCACCGCAGCCTCTTCCGTACCTTCCACCCCGGCGGCACCCTGCGCGAACACCTGGGGCTCATGCGCCCCGCCAGCCGGTACGCCGCCGCCAGGACCGCCGCGAAGGAGGCCTGACCGTGCCCCGTCCGATGCATCTCGCCGCCCACTTCCCGGGCGTCAACAACACCACCGTGTGGGCCGACCCGCGCTCCCGGAGCCAGATCGACTTCTCCTCCTTCGAGCAGCTGGCGAGGACGGCGGAGCGCGGGAAGTTCGACTTCTTCTTCCTCGCCGAGGGGCTGCGGCTGCGTGAGCACAACGGCCGTGTCCACGACCTCGACGTGGTCGGCCGCCCCGAGTCGCTGACCGTGCTGAACGCGCTGGCCGCCGTCACCGAACGGCTCGGCCTCGCCGCCACCGTGAACGCCACCTTCAACGAGCCGTACGAGCTGGCCCGCCGGATCGCCACCCTCGACCACCTCAGCGCGGGCCGGGCCGCCTGGAACGTGGTGACCTCCTCCGACGCCTTCACCGGGGAGAACTTCCGCCGGGGCGGCTATCTGGACCGGGCCGACAGGTACCTGAGGGCCGCCGAGTTCGTCGCCACCGCCCGGGAACTGTGGGACTCCTGGACGCCGGACGGCGTCTCGCGGCCGTTCGCCCACGAGGGACCGCAGTTCACGATCTCCGGAGAGTTCACCGTCCCGCGCTCGCCGCAGGGCCATCCGGTCGTCATCCAGGCCGGGGACTCCGACGAGGGCCGGGAGTTCGCCGCCTCCGCCGCCGACATCATCTTCACCCGGCACGGCACCCTGGAGGCGGGCCGGGACTTCTACGCCGACGTCAAGGCGCGGCTCGCGGCCTACGGCAGGGAGCCCGAGAGCCTCAAGATCATGCCCGGGGTCACCGTGGTGGTCGGCGACAGCGACGCCGAGGCCCAAGAAAAGGCCGCCGAGATCCGCCGGCAGCAGGTCTCCCCGCAGAACGCGATCCTCGCCGCCGAGCAGATCTGGGGCACCGACCTCTCCGCGTACGACCCCGACGGGCCGCTCCCCGACATCGACCCGGTCCCCGACTCCGAGATCACCCAGGGGCGGGTCCGGCACGGCGACCCCTTCGCGATCGTCGCCCGCTGGCGCGCGCTCGCCGAGGCCAAGGGGCTCTCGCTGCGGGGGACCGTCATCGAGACGACCACCCGGCAGTCGTTCATCGGCTCGCCCCGGACCGTGGCCGACGAGCTGACCGCGTTCGTCGACGAGAGGGCCGCCGACGGCTTCATCTTCGTCCCCCACCTCACCCCGGGCGGCCTGGACGACGTCGTCGACCGGGTCGTCCCGCTCCTCCAGGAGAGCGGGGCGTTCCGCTCCGAATACACCGGCTCCACGCTGCGGTCGCACCTCGGCCTCCCGGAGCCGGTATGGAAAGGTTGACCGCATGAGCACGGACGCACAGCAGCAGGAGCAGGCCGGCGGCGGGCCGGACGCCGCGCGGGACTGGCAGCGGTGGCACGAAGGGCGCGTCGTCGCCGTCGCCGCCCCGTACGGCCCGCTCTCCCTGACCGGAACCCACTGGCTCTCCGACCACCCGGAAGGGCGAATTCCGGCCGTCCCCGGTCACTGGCGCGAGGACGGCGACGAGGTGGTCCTCACGGCCGCCCCCGAGGACGGCGTCGTCGTCGACGGCAAGCCCCTGACCGGCGAGGTCCGGCTCGGCGCGGACCGCGGGCCGATCGACGACTCCCGGGTTGCGCAGGGGGAGCGGCGGCTGGTGGTGCTCCGCCGCGAAGGGCTGTGGGCGGTAAGGGACTTCGACCCGGGGTCCCCGGCCCGGCACGCCTTCTCGACCATCGAGGCCACCCCGTACGACGCCCGCTGGACGCTGCCCGGGACCTTCCGTCCGTACGGTGGCGACCGGACCGTTCGGGTGGCCAACGCGGACGGGGTCGAGCGCGGTCTCGGCCTCGGCGGGGAGATCGCCTTCACGCTGGACGGCGAGCGGCACACGCTCCAGGTGGCGGTCGAGCCCGACGGGTCGCTGTGGGCCGTCTTCGCCGACGCGACCAGCGGCAACGGCAGCTACCGCTTCCGGTTCCTGCGGCCCGGGGCGCCCGCCGCCGACGGCAGCGTGAGCGTCGACCTCAACCGCGCGCTGCTGCCGCCGTGCGCCTTCGCCGATCACTTCATCTGCCCCTTCCCGCCGCCGGGCAACACCCTGCCCGTCCCGGTCCCGGCGGGGGAGCGGAACCGGATCGACGCCTGACCCGCGAGCGACCTCTCCGGCCCCGGCAGCCCCATGGCTCCCGGGGCCGGAGACGTATGTGACCCGGGTGGCCGAAAGGCATTCTTGCGCCTCCCGTCCGGGCCCCTCGATACTCCGGTCAGCGATTGTCAGGGGCACGGCAATTCCGGAATCCGGACAGGCCCCCGGCTGCGCCTCACGGGCCCGCCACCCCACAGGAGGGCCCCCGATTCCCCTCGGAGGAACCCGAAGTGAGGATCAAGCGCACCAACCCCCGCTCCAACGCGGCGAGACGCGTCCGTACCACGGCCGTACTCGCGGGGCTCGCCGCCGTCGCGGCGATGGCCATCCCCACCGCGAACGCCGAAACCCCCCGAACGTTCAGCGCCAACCAGCTGACCGCGGCGAGCGACGCCGTGCTCGGCGCCGACATCGCGGGCACCGCCTGGAACATCGACCCGCAGACCAAGCGCCTCGTCGTCACCGTCGACAGCACGGTCTCGAAGACGGAGATCAACCAGATCAAGAAGTCGGCGGGCGCCAACGCCGACGCGCTGCGCATCGAGCGCACGCCGGGCACGTTCACCAAGCTGATCTCCGGCGGTGACGCGATCTACTCCGGCACCGGACGCTGCTCGCTGGGCTTCAACGTCCGCAGCGGCAGCACCTACTACTTCCTCACCGCCGGTCACTGCACCGACGGTGCGACGACCTGGTGGGCCAACTCGGCCCGCACCACGGTGCTGGGCACGACCTCCGGGTCGAGCTTCCCGAACAACGACTACGGCATCGTGCGCTACACCAACTCCTCCATCCCGAAGGACGGCACGGTCGGCGGCCAGGACATCACCAGCGCCGGCAACGCCACCGTCGGCCTGGCCGTCACCCGCCGCGGCTCCACCACCGGCACCCGCAGCGGCTCGGTCACCGGACTCAACGCCACCGTCAACTACGGGGGCGGCGACGTCGTCTACGGCATGATCCGCACCAACGTGTGCGCCGAGCCCGGCGACTCCGGCGGCCCGCTCTACTCCGGCACCCGGGCGATCGGTCTCACCTCCGGCGGCAGCGGCAACTGCTCCTCCGGCGGAACGACCTTCTTCCAGCCGGTCACCGAGGCGCTGAGCGCATACGGCGTCAGCGTGTACTGACCGGCCCGCCGGTCAGGTACGGAGCTGTCCGTACATACGTGCCCCCGTCCGGAATTCCGGACGGGGGCTCCCGCTCGCCCGGGGGCTCTTGAGAGGATGTCGCGACGGGTCGTCGTGACGGGGCGGCGGGGGCGGGGGCGCTCCCGGGGCGCGCTCCGCTGGCAGCAGGGGGTAGCGCGTCCGTGTATCGCATCGGAGTGACCGGTCACCGCTCCATCCCCGCCGAGGCCGAGGCCCATGTGCTCGCGGGGCTGCGAGCCGTGCTGTGCGGCCTCGACGGCGCGACCCAGGCGCTCTCCAGCCTGGCGGTCGGCGCCGACCAGCTCTTCGCCGACCTGGCCCTCACCTGCGGCGCCGAACTGACCGCCGTGATCCCCAGCGGCGACTACGAGGCCTGCTTCGAGAACGCCGACGACCTCGCCCGCTACCGGAAGCTCAAGGCGCGCGCGGCACAGGAGGTCCGGCTCGACTTCCCGCACTCCACCGACGAGGCGTACTACGCGGCGGGCGCCTACATCGCCGACCACTGCGACCGGCTGCTCGCGGTCTGGGACGGCCTCCCCGCCCGGGGCCTCGGCGGCACCGGCGACATCGTGACGTACGCCCGCGCCCTGGGCCGCCCGGTCACCGTGATCTGGCGCGACGGGGTGCTGCGCGGCTGACCGGGGCCGGCCGGCGAGCAGCTCACACGCGGTGTCTGACCAGCCAGTCGGTGTGCTCGGGCGACACGATCCGCTCGGTCTCGAACACCGCCGCCGGCCAGTGCCGCTCGGTGAGGGTGGTCTCCATGGCGGCCTGCATCGACTCCAGGTCCTGCTCCACCAGCGAGTGCGCCGAGATCAGCGGATGGTGCCGGCGCATCTCGTTCCAGGCGAGACAGGCCGCCGCCGCCGCGGACAGCGCCCCCGTCAGGCCGAACGACGGGCCCACCCCGAAGGTCTGCAGCACGCTCAGCGCCAGCGCCGGAAGCGTCAGCGCGACGATCGCGCCCGACCACATGAGCGCCCCGCGCCGGGACGCCTGCTGACGTCTGCGGTACCAACGGCGCTGTTCGATGAGCCGATCCCGTACGTACGTCTCCTTGCGGACCGTGTAGGCCTTGTTCCGTAACGCCCGCATGGACTCCGTGATGAGGCCGCCGGAATCCGGCAGTTCCTCGCGCGGGTCGGCCCAGCCCACTTTCCGCAACTCCTGGAGACCGTCCTCCAGACGATTGGCGAACAGCGCCTCCGGATGCTCGGAGGTGCTGTCGAACGGTGCGCCGTGCACCGCGTAGCGCCAGCAGTTGGATTTGATGAACTCGGCGGCGGAGCGGTTCAGTTGCCAATGCGACTTTGCTTTGCGCCGGGAGGCGAGGAAGGTCGTGAAGAGCACGCCCAGATAGGCCAGCACCGCCGCGCCGTACAGTACCCGGCCCGCCGGCCCGTCCTCGGCGTGCCAGGGCAGCGCGGCGGGCACCGTGCCGACCACGAGCAGCGCCAGCTGCGCCCGGGTGGTGTTCACGGCCTCCCGCTGGCGGGCCACGGCGACCGCGTCCGTGTGATGGAACAGCTCCGGCAGGTCATCGTTCCTGAAGACCATGGATCTCAGCGGCTCGGGCAGCGCCGTCATGGTCGCCTCCGTCTGCAGTTGTCGTATGACCCGGTCGTCGCGCCTGGCCCGCCCGGGGCCCACGAGAGTAGGGCGGAGGACCGGGCGCGGCAAGAGCGTCCCGGTGCCTCGGGCGGCCACCACGGCAGGGTTCGGCCACTTCGGCGTCGGCGGCCTTCCTCGCCCGGCGGCGCTGTGGCAAGGTTGCCCAACTGAACAGAGCAGCAGGTGAGTTGGCGCCCTCTTCGGCGGGTGCGATCACCTCCGGGCGGGGGAGGGGTCATCGAGGGGGACCGACGCGGAGGGGGGCGGGACGACATCCCGCTCCAGGACACCCAGCGCAGGGTGGGCCGCAGCTCGCTGCTCTTCACCGCTCCCCTCGTGCTGCTCGCGGTCCTGACCCTGATCCTGCTGTGGGAGGCCGTGCGGGCCAATGTCTCGCCCGGCGCCCGGGACGACTGGCCCTGGCGGCTGCGGCTGCTGGACACGGAGGCGCTCGGGAGCCTGCTGGCCGTGGCGGTGGGCGCCGTCCTGGCCAGGGCCCAGTACGCCCGTACGGTCCGGCCCTACCTCGGCTACCGGGGCTCCTGGCGCAAGGGGCTGCTCGTCGAGGGAGAGTCCGCCTGGCGCGTGGGGATACTGAACTGCGGTCAGCACATCGCCGTGATCGAGAGCTGGGAGTGCCGCGTCGTGCCGCGCGGCGAGCCGGACGGGGCGACGGCACCCTGGGTCGCCGTACCGGACGTCGTGGCCACCCTGACGGCATGCGGTCTCACGGCGGGGCGGGACTACCAGCTCATCGCCTTCGGGACGGGCTTTCCGCTGGTCGGCACCGGGAACTACGACACCGTGCCGGTGGGGATCTTCTCGCAGCGGTGCGTCGAGGAAGTCGAGTCGCTCCACGTCCGGGTCCGGGTCACGGACGTCGTGGGCGACAGCTACGAACGCGTCCTGGACTGCCTGCGCGGCGCCCGCGCGGAGTACAACGTCCCCGGCGCGGAACCGGTGAACGAGTGAACGGCCGGCCCGGCCGGGACGTTCCGACGGATTCCGCCGGGGCCCCGGCGGGCACTTCACGTCGCGCGCCCCCGGCGCGGGTGCGGGCGGCGTCGCCGCGGCCGGAAAGCCTCCCACCTGCACGGGACGTCCGTGGGGAAGCCGGCTTCGCGGCCCGCCGCTCCCGCCGTCCGTCCTCCGCTCACCCGTGCGGCCGAACGGAAGGCGTGTTTCGACTTTCGAAACACTGGTGAGAAGGCGGTTCCGTCGGCATGTGCGGGGGCCTGAGCGGTAGTAAAGTGCGCGTGCCGGGCCGTGTGATGACGCGGAATCCGTGCAGCGTTTCAATGTCCGGAAACAGACCCCTTCAGGATCCCCCTAGGACGGCCGTGAAGACCTACGGAACCACCCCCGCCTTCGCCTCTGCGAAGACCCGCGCGACCCTCGCGGCGACCGACGTCCGCAGCGCCGAGGCCGCCCGGAAGCTCAGTCGCGCAATCGGTGCGACAACGGCCCGGTCCACCCGGATTTCCACTTTCAGCTCTGCTCTCTGAGCAGGCGTCAGGAGTGGCTAGAATGGCGGAATGACAGGACCCCTGGTCCCCTTCCGTGAATTCGTTCTCAAAGTGCACAGCAGGTGCGATCTCGCCTGTGACCACTGTTATGTCTACGAACATGCAGATCAGAGCTGGCTGACCCGCCCGAAGACCATCTCTGACGAGGCAATTTCCTGGACTGCCCGGCGCCTGGCCGAGCATGCGACGACTCATGCGCTTCCCTCCGTCACAGTGATCCTGCACGGCGGGGAACCGCTCCTGGCGGGGCCCACGCGACTGCGACGGGTCTGCGAGGAGCTCGGCTCGGCTCTGAACGGCATCGCTGAGCTGGACCTCAGGATCCACACCAACGGCGTCCAGCTCAGCCCCCGTTACCTCGACCTCTTCGACGAGTTCCACGTCCGGGTCGGGATCTCGCTCGACGGCGACCGCGCCGCCAACGACCGCCACCGCCGGTTCGCCAACGGGCGCAGCAGCCATCCGATGGTGATGCGAGCGGTCGAACTGCTCCGCGAGGAGCGCTACCGCCATCTGGACCTCGGCCTGCTGTGCACGGTCGACATCCACAACGACCCGGTGGCCGTGCACGACGCCCTCGCCGCGCTCGAACCCCCGCTCGTCGACTTCCTGCTGCCGCACGCCACCTGGGACGACCCGCCGCCACGACCGGACGGATCGCCCACCGCCTACGCCGACTGGCTCCTGAGCGTCTTCGACCGCTGGACGGAGCAGGGCCGTCCCATGCCCGTCCGGATGTTCGCCTCGGTGCTCTCCAGCCTGGGCGGCGGCCCCAGCCTCACCGAGTCCCTGGGCCTCGCCCCCACGGACCTCGTCGTCATCGAGACCGACGGGAAGCTGGAACAGGTCGACTCGCTCAAGAGCGCCTACGAGGGTGCCGCCGCCACCGGGTTCGACGTCTTCCGCAACACCTTCGACGAGGTCGCGGCCCACCCCGGCGTCCGGGCACGGCAGCTCGGACTGGCCTCGGTCAGCGAGACCTGCCGCCGCTGCCCGGTCGTGCGCTCGTGCGGCGGCGGGCTCTACACCCACCGGTACCGCTCCGACCACGGCCCCGAAAGCCCTTCGCACGGCGGCTTCGACAACCCGTCGGTCTACTGCGCCGACCTGGCCGCCCTGATCCGCGGCATCGAGGACCGCACCGCCGCCGCCATCGAGTCGCCCGCCGTCCGGTCGCCGGACGAACTGCTCGCCGCCCACCAGGACCTGACCCGGACCCTGCTCGCGGCCCTCCACGACACCCTCGACGGGCGGGGCGGAGCACTCTGGGACGAGTCCTGGCGGCTCGCGGCCACCGTCGAGGCGGACGCCCCCGGAGCCGAGGCGCTCGACGCGGTCCTCGCGCACCCCTACACCCGCACCTGGCTGGTCGACGCCCTGGAGGACGTCGAGGCAGGCCGAGGCCTCACCGAGCCCGCCGCCGAACGGCTCGCCGCGACCGTGGCAGCCGCAGCGGTCCGGGCCGGACTCGATCTGCCCGTGCCCGTGGCGTACCGGGACGGAAGCCTGCATCTGCCCACCCTCGGCACCGTGCTCCTCGGCGGCCCCCGGGAGCGGGGCGCGGCGGTCGTGCGCCCCACGGACGGTGGATTCCTCGTCCGGAGACCCGCGTCCGCGCCCGGCACGGAGCTGCGCATCGCACCCGACGAGCCCGAAGGCCCGCACTGGCTGCCCGTACACGTCCTGCGCCGGGCGCCGGCTCCCGTACTCCTGCTGGACGACCTCGACCCCCTCCGAGACCACTTCGACGCTCCCGCGACCGACCGCCTCGAAGCGGCGGAGGCCGACGCCTGGGCGGACCGGGTCGCCGAGGCCTGGTCGCTGCTGGCCGACGCCGTTCCCGACCAGGCGGCCGAGGCGGCCCGCATGCTCACCACGCTGACCCCGCTGTTCACCGGGGGGGCCGAGCCGGGGCGGCACGGTCCCGGCGCGCTCGGCGTCGGGCCGGTGGTGGGCGCCGAGGAGCTGGCTTCCGGCCTGCTCAGCGGGTTCCGCCGGGCGAAACTGCGGGCGCTCGGTGAAGTGACGGATCTTTACGCCCTGGACGGTACCTGGGAACATCGAACGCCCTGGGGGAGCGAACACGTGACGTTCTCCCGACTGCTGGCCGAGACATTCGAACGGGCGGGGCTCGGGCTTTACGATCCGCGCTACCTCACGGGTGTTCCGGAAGCTCTCGACATGATCGAAAACGCGGCGGAGGTGACAGTCGACGGCAAACAGCTGATCGCCGCTGTCCGCAAGGAGATCAGCGGAACGCGGAGTGCGGCCGGGAAAGAATCGCGGCAGGAGCTTCCCGCCGTCCGGTCATGAATCGAATGTCCTGGCGTCTGACCAGAAAGTGACGTTCGAATGACCGAACGACAGGGGGCTGGAAAGCGGCCCGCTCCGGAATGATGAGTTCGCTTGCACTCCCTTCCTCCTCCCGGGATGCGAGTGCTCACACAGGACGGGGGTCGTGTGCACGCATCGACGCAACAGCGAGCGGTGGGCCATCGGCCGTATTTCTTTCTGAGTTACGCCCACACGCCCGGGTACGGGGCCGGCACGGACCCCGACATGTGGGTCGAGCGGCTCTTCCAGGACCTCTGCGGCCATGTGATGGCCATGACCGACTTACCCGCCGGCGCGCCCGCGGGATTCATGGACCGGGAGATACGCTCCGGCGAGGGCTGGTCCGAACGTCTCGGCGACGTCCTCGCCACCTGCCGGGTCTTCGTCCCGCTGTTCTCACCGCGCTACTTCGCCAGCGAGATGTGCGGCAAGGAGTGGTACGCCTTCGAACAGCGGGCCATCCACCACCGGGCCCGCTCCAACCAGCCGGCCGAGGCCATCGTCCCGGCCCTCTGGGTGCCGGTCCCGCCGAGTCAACTCCCCGGCTCGGCCGAGCGGTTGCAGTTCAACCACCGTGACTTCGGAGAACGGTACGTCAGCGACGGCCTCTACGGTCTGATCAAGCTCAGACTCTTCGCCGAGGAATACGAACGGGCCGTCTACGAACTGGCCAAACGCATCGTCAGCGTCGCCGACTCGGTCCGCATCGACACCGGCCGGCCCCTCGACTGGCGCCTGGCCCCCAGCGCCTTCGGCTCCCCCAGCAGCGGAGTGGGCGCTCCCCGGCCGATGCAGATCACCATCGCGGCGCCCACCCGCCACGATCTGCCCGAGGGACGCAGCAGCGACCACTACGGCGACCACCCGCAGGACTGGAACCCCTACTACCCGGCCTCCGCCCGGCCCCTGGCCTATGTGGCCGAGGAACTGGTCCGCTCCCTCAACTACCAGGCCGTCATCTCCTCGTTCGACGAGGGCCGGCACGACGGCAAGTCCCCGCCCAGCACCCCCGAGATCCTGCTCGTCGACCGCTGGGCCCTGAGGGACGAGGACCACTGCCGCAGGCTCGCCGCCTTCGACGCCGAGAACCGGCCCTGGGTGACCATGGTCGTGCCCTGGAGCCGCGACGACCACCAGAGCAGAGCGGCGGAGAGCGAGCTCACCGAGAAGCTCGAAGCGACCATGCCGATCAAGATGGGCCAGGGCCGGGCCCTCTGCCGGGCCGCCGCGAAGGGAGTGCCCACCATGGAGGCGTTCGGCCGGCTCCTGCCCCAGGTCGTCGAGGTGGCCGCCCAGCAGTATCTCAAGCACGCCAAGGCCTACCCTCCCGGATCCGGCGGCGGATCCGGCGAGCGGACCCGGCTCACCGGCCCCATGGGCAACACGAGCTACATACCCGACCCGCACGACCCTGCGACGGAAGCGGAGGACCTATGAGTGCCGGTCGTGACGGGCGCATCGTCACCTTCTACTCGTACAAGGGCGGTACCGGGCGCACCATGGCGCTCGCCAACACCGCCTGGATCCTCGCGGCCAACGGCAAGCGGGTGCTGGCCGTCGACTGGGACCTGGAGGCACCCGGACTCCACCGGTTCTTCCACCCCTTCCTCGACCCGGCCACCCTCGGCGCCACCACCGGCGTGATCGACCTGATCACCGAGTACGCCTGGGCCGCGACCAGCCCCGCCCAGCGCGCCGAGGACTGGCACCGCGACTACGCCCGCATCCAGCCGCACGCCGTGTCGCTGACCCCGGAGTCGCTCGGCTGGGAGTTCCCCAAGGGCGGCACACTCGACTTCGTCTCCGCCGGACGCCAGAACCGCGAATACTCCGCGACCGTCTCCACCTTCGACTGGGACAACTTCTACGACCGGTTCGGCGGCGGCCACTTCTTCGACGCGCTGCGCGACGACATGAAGGCCAACTACGACTACGTCCTCATCGACAGCCGGACCGGCCTCAGCGACATCGCCGACATCTGCACCGTCCACCTCCCGGACGTCCTCGTCGACTGCTTCACCCTCAGCGACCAGTCCATCGACGGCGCGGCCTCCGTCGCCCGCCAGATCGCCGAGCGCAACACCGGCCGCCCCATCGCCCTCTACCCCGTGCCGATGCGCATCGACGAGGGCGAGAAGGAGAAGGCGGACGCCGGACGGGCGCTCGCCCGGCTCAAGTTCGACCGGCTGCCGCGCGATCTGTCCGGCGACGAACTCACCGCCTACTGGGGCGCGGTGGAGATCCCCTACCGCCCGTACTACGCCTACGAGGAGACGCTCGCCACCTTCGGCGACGAGGCCGGACTCACCAACTCGCTGCTCTCCGCCTTCGAACGGCTCAGCGCGGTCATCACCGACCGGGAGATCACGTCGATGCCCCCGATCGGCGAAGAGGTCCGGCTGCGGATCCGCGACGCCTTCACCCGGCGCAGGCCCGCCCTGCCCGCCGATCTCCACCTCAGCTATGTGGCGGAGAACCGGATGTGGGCCGACTGGCTCGAATCGATTCTCACCCGGGCCGGGTTCCGGGTCGTGCCGCGCGACGTCTCCGCCGAACGCCCCCCGGAGGAGGTCGCCGACGCCACCGCTTCGAGCGCCGCCCGCACCGTGGTGCTGCTCTCCAGCGCCTACCTGAAGTCCCAGCGCGCGGTCGAGCTGTGGGAACGGGCCGCCGCCGAGTCCGCCGGTACCGGCCGCCGCCGACTGGTCCCGCTGCGGGTCGGGGACGTACGCCTGAGCACTCCGTACATCGACCGCAACCCGGTCGACCTCTTCCGGCTGGACGAGGTGCACGCCACCACCGCCGTGATGCGGGCCCTGGACCGCCCGGTGCAGGTGGCCGACGGGGTCTCGCCCGGTCCCCGCTTCCCCGGCACCGTGCCGAGGATCTGGAACGCGCCGCCCCGCAACCCCGGCTTCACCGGCCGCTCGCTCGTCCTGGAGCGGATGCGCGACCAGCTCGGCGGCGGCCTGGCGGTCGTCCTGCCGCAGCCGCAGACCCTGTACGGACTCGGCGGCGTCGGCAAGACCCAGGTGGCTCTGGAGTACGTCCACCGCTTCATGGCCGACTACGACCTGGTGTGGTGGATATCGTCCGAGCAGCCCGACGACGTCGTCGCCTCGCTCGCCGAACTCGCGGTCCGACTCGGCGCCCAGGGCGGCGACGACATGGCTGCCGCCTCCCAGGAGGCCGTCGACCTGCTGCGGCGCGGTGTGCCCTCGGACCGCTGGCTGCTGGTCTTCGACAACGCGGACGACCCCGAGCAGCTCCGCCGCTACTTCCCGCAGGGAGGCTCCGGCCACATCCTGGTGACCTCCCGCAACCAGAGCTGGTCCCAGCACGGGGACGCGCTGCCCGTGGACGTCTTCCTCCGCGAGGAGTCGATCGAGCACCTCCAGCGCCGGGCCCCGGGGCTCAGCGACGAGGACGCCGCGCAGGTGGCGACCGCGGTGGGCGACCTGCCGCTGGCCGTGGAGCAGGCGGCCGCCTGGATCGCGGAGACCGCCACCCCCATCGACGCCTATCTCGAACAGCTCGCCCAGCAGGCGCCCCAGGTCCTCGCGCTCAACCAGCCGGCCGGCTACCCGGAACCGGTCGCCGCGACCTGGAACATCTCCATCGCCCGGCTCAAGGAGCGCTCGCCCGCCGCCGTACGGCTGCTCCAGCTCTGCGCCTTCTTCGCCCCGGAGCCGATCTCCGCGAACCTCCTCTACAGCAAGGAGATGATCGACGCGCTGAAGCCGTACGACTCCTCGCTCCAGGAGAAGCTGGTGCTGGGCCGGGTCATCCGGGAGATCGGCCGTTTCGCCCTCGCCAAGGTCGACCAGGTCTCCAACTCCATCCAGGTGCACCGCCTCGTCCAGGCCGTGATCAAGGCGCAGCTCAGCGAGGAGGAGCAGCGCGAGGCCCGGCACGTCGTCCACCGCATCCTCGCCGGCGCCCGGCCCGACGACGACGAGCCGATAGACAACCCGGAGACCTGGCCGCGCTTCGCCACGATCTGGCCGCACCTCGGCCCCTCCGACGCCCGCAACTGCAAGGAGCCGGAGACCCGCCGGCTGCTGATCGACCGGGTCCGCTACCTCTGGAAGCGCGGCGACGTCAGGACCGCCGGGGCGCTGGGCAACGAGCTGCGGGAGATCTGGCAGGAGAAGCTGGGCGAGCGGGACCTGCAGTACCTCTACCTCTGCTTCCACCTCTCCAACATCCTGCGCACCCGCGGCCGTTACGTGGAGGCCAAGGAGCTGGACGAGTTCACCCTGGAACGGCAGCGGGCGGTGCTGGGACCCGAGCACCCGCACACGTACATGACCACCAGCAGCCTGGCCATCGACCTCGGTCTGCTGGGGGACTACACCCGGGCGATCGAGATGGCGACCGAGGCCCACGAGGGGTTCGGGCAGATCTTCCACGACTCCCACCCGCGGACCCTGGCCGCCGCCAACAACCTGGCCCTGAACCTGCGCAGCGTCGGCCAGTACGCCCGCGCCCGGGAGATCGACCAGGACGTCTACGACCTCCGCTCCCAGGTGCTCGGACCGGAACACCCCTACAGCCTGTCCTCCGCCATGAACCTCGCCCGCGACCTGCGGGAGGTCGGCCGGTACGAGGACTCGGCGGCGCTGCTCAGCACGACGTACAACAGCTTCAAGGAGACGATGGGCCGCAGCTTCCCCGCCACCCTGAGCGCGGCGAAGAGCCTCGCGGTGTCGTTGCGACGGGCGGGCCGGCTGGAGGACGCCCGCCGTCTCACGGTGGCGACCCGCGCCCGCTACCGGGCGAAGTACACCACCGCCAACCCCGATTCGCTGGCCTGCGATCTCAACCTCGCCGCGGACCTGTTCGCGGCCGGACAGAGCGTCGAGGCGAGGGACATGGCGCAGGAGGTCGTCGACCAGTACATGAAGGTGCCGGGGGAGAGGCACCCGTACACCCTGGCGGCGCAGAACAACCTCGGCGTCTATCTGACGGGCGCCGGGGAGCCGGAGGCGGCGGAGCGGGTGCTCAAGCTGGTCGTCGCCACCATGCGGGAGACGTTCGGCCGGGAGCACCCCAACACCCTGTTCTGTGTGATGAACCTGGCCAGCGCGACCGCCGACCGGGGCGAGCTGGACATCGTGCTGGAGACCGAGCGGACGCTGTCCGGGCAGTTGCGCGAAGCGCTCGGGGCGCACCATCCGGAGACCCTGGCCATGGCCTCGAACATGGCGGTCACGCTGGATGCCATGGGCCGGGAGGACCAGGCGGGGCAGTTGCGGTCGGAGCTCGTCGTCGAGCTGTCGCGCCAGCTCGGCGACGACCACCCGCTGGTCCGGATCGCCCGGACCGAGGAGCGGTTCCGGCGGGAGCTGGAGCCGATGTCGGTGTGATCCCCGCCGTGGCCGGGGGGGGGCCGGCCCCCGCCCGCCGCCGGCCCCCCGGGGCCCGGGGGGCGGGCGGCGCCCCCCGGGCCGGTGCGCGCGTCACACCACCGGAGGCTCTCCCTCCAGCGGGCGGCCGAGGATTCCGGGGCGCTGCTGTCGGGGGTAGGGGCCGCCCGGCGGGCGGTAGTCGACGCCGAGGGCGTCGAGCCGGGCGTAGTGGGCGCGCATCCGGGCGTCGAAGGCGGCGAAGTCCCGGTCGGCCGGGGCCGGGAGGGCGGACCAGGCGACCTCGGCGAAGGCGGCGAGACGCGGGAAGACCTGGTAGTCGACGCGGGCCCGGTTCTGCATGACCTCGGTCCACACGTTGGCCTGGGTGCCCAGGATGTGACGGGCCGCCTCCTCGCTCAGGCCCGGCGGGACGGGCTCGAAGCGGTAGACGTCCTCCAGGGTCCGTACGTACCCGATGGGCATCGGCTCGTCGGGGCCGCCGTCCTGACGGTGATCCAGGTACACCTGCTGCTCGGGGCACATGACTACGTCGTGCCCGGCCTCGGCGGCCGCGATGCCGCCGCCGTAACCGCGCCAGGAGGAGACCGCGGCCCCTTCCGCGAGGCCGCCTTCGAGGATCTCGTCCCAGCCGATGAGGCGGCGGCCCCGGGCTGCGAGCCAGGCGTCGAAGTGCCGGATGAACCAGGACTGGAGCCCGTCCTCGTCCTTCACGCCGAGTTCCGCGATCCGGGCCTGGGCGAGCGGGGACTCCTTCCACTGGTCCTTGGGGCACTCGTCGCCGCCCATGTGGACGAAGGGCGAGATCTCGGCGGGGAAGAGTTCCAGCACCTCCTCCAGGACGCCCTCGAAGAAGCGCAGGGTGTTGTCAGTGGGGGCGAGTACGTTCGGATTGACGCCCCAGGTGTCCCAGACGGAGAGGGTGGTGGTGTCGATGACGTCGGTGTTGCCCAGCTCGGGGTACGCGCTGATCGCGGCCTGCGAGTGGCCAGGGATGTCGATCTCGGGGACGACCCGGATATGCCGCTCGGCGGCGTAGGCGACGATCTCGCGGATGTCGTCCTGGGTGTAGAAGCCGCCGTAGGGGGTCTCGTCCCACAGCTCGGAGGCCCGGTGGCCGTACTTGGTGCGCGAGCGCCAGGAGCCGACCTCGGTGAGGCGCGGGTAGCGCTGGATCTCGATGCGCCAGCCCTGGTCGTCGGTGAGGTGGAAGTGGAAGACGTTCAGCTTGTGGGCGGCCAGGAGGTCCAGGTAGCGCAGGACGTCGTCCTTGGGCAGGAAGTGCCGCGAGACGTCGAGCATCATCCCGCGCCAGCCGAAGCGGGGTTCGTCCTCCACGACGACCGGCGGGACCTGCCAGGTGCGGCCCGGGGCGAGCGGGGCGCGCCGGAAGGCGTCCGGGCCGAGGAGCTGACGGAGGGTCTGCGCGCCCCGGAAGACGCCGGCCGCCGTGCCGCCCGTGATGCGTACGGCGTTCGCCTCGACGGCCAGGCGGTAGCCCTCGGGGGCGAGCGCTTCGTCGAGGGCCAGCACGATGCCCTGCCCGGTGGAGCCCGTGCCGGAGCCGTCGCCCGCGCCGGTGCCGGTGCCGTCGCCCTCGGGCAGGGGAAGGCCGGTGGGCGGGCCGAGCGTGGCGCGCAGCCAGCGGGCGACTCCCTCGGTGCCCGGCCCGGCGGTCAGCGGTGTGTGGTAGCCGAGCGGGTAGGGCCCGGCGGCGGCCGCGGTCACGGTGCGCGGGGCCGGGACCAGGCCGAGGGCCGAGGTGTCCACGGCGCCCGTGGAGACGGGATTCTCGGGTGTCATGGCATCAGTCCTTAACCGCTCCGCCCAGTCCGGAGACGAGGCGTCGCTGTACGAGTACGAAGAAGACCAGTACGGGAATGGTCATCACCGTCGAGGCTGCCATGATCCCTCCCCAGTCGTTCTCGTCCGGCTTGAAGAAGACCAGCAGCGCCATCGGCAGCGTCGACTGGGAGGTGTCGCTGATGATGAACGACTTCGCGAACAGGAAGTCGTTCCAGGTGGTGATGAAGGAGAAGACGCTCGTCGCGACCAGGCCGGGGAAGACCAGCGGGAAGAGGATCTGCCAGAGGAAGCGGGTGCGGCTGGCCCCGTCGATGTAGGCGGCCTCCTCCAGGGCCTCGGGGACGGCCTTGACGAAGCCGCGCAGCATCCAGATGGCGAACGGCAGCGAGAAGGCCAGGTGGGGCAGGATCAGCGAGCCGAGCGTGTTCAGCTGGCCGAAGTCCCGCATCAGGAAGAACAGCGGGATGGTCAGCGCCTCCACCGGCACCATCTGCGCGACCAGGAACATGATCAGCAGCGTGGTGCGGAACTTGAAGCGGAACCGGGTCACGGCGGTGGCGGCCAGGAAGGCGACCAGCGCGGAGAGGATGACGACGGTGCCCGCCACCAGCAGGCTGTTGAGGAAGTAGCGGCCGAAGTCCTGCTGTTCGAAGACCCGGCGGAACGAGTCGAGCGAGGGGGCGAGCGTCCAGGGGCGGGCGTCGGTGGACTGGATCTCCCCGGCCGGTTTGAAGGCGGAGAGCACCATCCAGTACAGCGGGAAGGCGACCGCGACGGCGATCAGCAGGGCGGCGGCCTCCGCGGCCAGCCTGCCGGGGCGCTTGACGCGCAGGAGCCCGGCGAGGCCGCGGCCCCCGCGTGCGGCGGCGCGCACGGGACGGTCGTGCACGGCACTGTCGGTCGTCGCGCTCACAGTTCCTCCCCCTGGCGCCTGACCAGGCGCAGATAGACCAGCGTGACGGCCAGCAGGATCACCAGCATCACGACGCCGATCGCCGATCCGAGGCTGTACTGCGAGGACGCGAACGCCTTCTGGTACGCGTACACGTTGAGCACCAGGTTCTGGCCGGCGATACCGCCGCCGTTGGTCATGACGTAGATCTGGGTGAAGACCTTGAAGTCCCAGATGATCGACTGGATGGTGACGACGATCAGGATGGGCTTGAGCATCGGCGCCATGATGGTGCGCCAGATCCGCCACTGGGACGCGCCGTCCAGCGAGGCGGCCTCCAGCACCTCGGTGGGGATGGCCCGGATGCCCGCGTACACGGTGACCATCACGAACGGGAACGAGCACCACAGGACTTCGAGGAGGACGAGCGCGAAGGCACTGTAGCGGCCGTACGTCCAGGAGAAGTCGCCGAGTCCCAGAACCTTGTTGACCGGTCCGAAGTCGGGGTCGAAGAGGAAGACCCAGACGGTGGAGCCGGTGATCGCGGGGGTGGCCCACGCGCCGAGCGCGGCCATCATCAGCGCGAGCCGGGGCAGGGCGCGGATGCGGGTGAGCAGGACGGCGAGCGCGCAGCCGACGACCAGGGTGGAGACCACGCAGGCCGCCGCGAAGAGCACGGTGGCGAGGAGGACCTGCCAGAACTGGCTGTCGTTGAACAGGGTCGTGTAGTTGCCGAACCCCTGGAAGGTGGTGGGTTCGCCGCCGCTGACCTGGGCCTGGGTGTACTCCAGGAACGAGATCAGGCCGAGCTGGTAGATCGGGTAGACCAGCAGTCCGGCGAGCAGGACGAGCGCCGGCAGGAGGTAGAGCCACGGGGTCCAGCCCGAGCGGTTGGCGGGCGAGACGGAGCGGCCTCGCCGGGGCGGGCGGGCGGCCGGGGCGGCGGCGCCCGCCCCGGCGGCGCCCGGGGGCGGGACCTTGAGGGGGGTGGTGTGCGTGGTCATCGTCAGCCGGCTTCGGTGAAGGCCGTGTCCATCTTCTTCGCCGCGTCGTCCGAGGCCTCCGCCACGTCCTTACGGCCGGCGACGATCTCCTGGAACATCGTCGGCAGGATCAGCGAGGCGTCGATCTGGCCCCAAGCGGGCGAGGCGGGGACGAACTTGGCGCCCGCGCCCAGGGTCTGGACGAACGGGGCGACGAAGGGCTCCTTCTTCGCGGCGTTGTCCAGGACGTCGGTGTAGGTGGGCAGGAAGCCCATCGCGTCGAACATCTCGGCCTGGGTCTTCTTGCCGGACAGCGACTTCATGAGGTCGACGGCGAGGGTGCGGTGCGAACTGCTCTTGAGGACACCGAGGTTGTTGCCGCCCGCGAAGGCCGGGGCGATGGAGTTCTCCGCGACGCCGGGCAGCGGGACGACGGCGTACTTGCCCTTGACCGCGCCCGCCTCGACGGCCGCGTGGCTGAAGTCGCCGCCGATGGCCATGGCGGCCTTGCCGGAGGCGAAGGCGGTCACGGTGGCGTTGCCGCCCATGGAGGCGCACTTGGCGGCCGGACAGTTGTCGTCGCCGAAGAGGGAGGTGTAGGCCTCGATGCCCTTGCGGGACTTCTCGCTGTTGATGCCGGACGTGTACGTGCCCCCGCTCTCGCCCGCGAGTTCGCCGCCGTTGGCCCAGATGAAGGGCATCGCGCCGTAGGTGTACGCGCCGCCGACCGCGAGGCCGTAGAGCTCGGGCTTCGCCTTGCGGATCTTCTTGGCGGTGGAGATCAACTCGGCCTGGGACGCGGGGGGATCGATGCCGAGGTCCTTGAAGACGTCGGTGCGGTAGTAGAGGGCCCGGACGCCGACGAAGAAGGGCGCGCCGTAGACCTTGCCGTCCACGGTGACGGACTGCTTGGCGATCGGGTCGGTGTCCTTGGCCTCGTCCCAGGCGCCGAACTCCTCGGTCACGTCGGCGAGTCCGCCGTCCTTGACGTATCCGGCGGTGTCGCTGTTGCCGTACTCGACGAGGTCCGGGGCGCTCTCGGGGTCGTTGAACGCCGCCTTGATCCGCTGGGCGCGGGTGTCGACGGGTATGTACTCGATCTCGACCTTCGCGCCCTGGTGGGTCTTCTCGAAGTCGGCGACGGCCGCGTCGACGACCTTCTCCTTGGGCTTGTTGCCGACCTCCTGGAAGAGCCAGACCCGGAGCGTGCCGCTCTTGTCGTCACCCTTCGCACTCGTGTCGGAGGTCTGCGGTGCACAGGCGGTGGCGGTGAGGCCGGCCAGCACAAGCGCCGCGACTGGGGCGGCAATTCGGGCAGAAAGCTTCATCCGGAACCCCTACCGGTCAAGCGTTGCAACATGCGCAACGTGCGTTTCGTTCTGCACAACTGGCAGGAGAGTAGATCCGCGTACCGGCGACGACAAGTGGTCTCGACCACTCTGTGACCAGCGGATGCAGCCCGTGCAACGCGACCGTCCGGTCACCCTCCGTGAGGATGCACGCCAAAGGCCCCCGGGGCGTGCGGTGACGCACGCCCCGGGGGCCTTTCAGCGAGTGCGGGTGGCGGACCTACTTCTTGTCCTTGCCGCCGCCCTTGCCCTTGTCCTTGTCGCCGCCGGCGCCCATGGACTCGTAGATCTCCTTGCACATGGGACAGACCGGGTACTTCTTGGGGTCGCGCCCCGGTACCCAGACCTTGCCGCACAGCGCGACCACGGGAGTGCCCTCCAGGGCGCTCGCCATGATCTTGTCCTTCTGGACGTAATGGGCGTAGCGCTCGTGGTCGCCGTCGCCCCTCGACACCTGCGGCGTCGGCTCGACGAGGGTCCCCGTACCTGCCCCGCGATCGGGCTCAAGAGTGCTCATAACCGCCAAGGGTACTGAAAGAGACGGGCATCAGTTCAGCGAAGGGTCGTCCGGATACGTGGCGATCATCGCGAGTTCGCTGCGCTGGCGGCGGAGCACCGCGCGCCAGAGCTGTTCGGGGCGCGGGGAGGAGACGTCGCCGGGCTCCGACTCGACCACGAACCACGCGCCCTCGGTCAGCTCGCCCTCCAGTTGACCGGGGCCCCAGCCCGCGTACCCGGCGAAGATCCGCAGCGAACCGAGGGCGGGGCCGAGCAGTTCCGGCGGGGTCTCCAGGTCGACCAGGCCGATCGCCCCGTGCACCCGCCGCCAGCCGAGCGGGCCCTCGTCGCCGGGGATCACCGCCACGCCGAGGGCGGAGTCGAGCGAGACCGGGCCGCCCTGGAAGACGACGTCCGGTTCGCCGGTCAGGGCGGCCCAGGACGCGAGGATGTCGCCGACGCCGACCGGCGTCGGGCGATTGAGGACCACGCCGAGGGAGCCCTCCTCGTCGTGGTCGAGGAGCAGCACCACCGCGCGCTCGAAATTCGGGTCCGTGAGGGCGGGTGCGGCCACGAGCAGTCGCCCTGTGAGCGAGGACACCTCGGTCATGGAGGGAATGATCCCGCATCTTCGCCCTTCACGGGGGCCGAGTGACCGTGATGCCGCCCTCAGGAGAGCGAGCGCAGCTCAGGGCGCACGGAGGCACGAGGAGCGCACCGCCGGGCGGGGGCGCTGTGGGCCATCCGGACGGTAACCCTCCGCAAGATCGGATGCGCGGAGGGTGTTGTGGCGGATTCATGACGTTCGTACACCCCCCTTCGCCTTACGGAACGGGGGTAGGAGGCCATTACCCTTTTCGTTGGCCCCCTGCCCGACCACTCCGGAACGCGAGATACATGACCGGCACAGACGATGTCCTGCTTGTCCACGGCGGCACCCCGCTGGAGGGCGAGATCCGCGTCCGAGGCGCCAAGAACCTGGTGCCGAAGGCCATGGTCGCCGCGCTGCTCGGCAGCGGGCCCAGCCGCCTCCGCAACGTTCCCGACATCCGTGACGTACGGGTGGTCCGGGGGCTCCTCCAGCTGCACGGCGTCACTGTCCGCCCCGGCGACGAGCCGGGCGAACTGATCCTCGACCCCTCGCACGTCGAGTCGGCGAACGTCGCCGACATCGATGCCCACGCGGGTTCGTCGCGGATCCCGATCCTCTTCTGCGGCCCGCTGCTGCACCGCCTCGGCCACGCCTTCATCCCGGGCCTGGGCGGCTGCGACATCGGCGGCCGGCCGATCGACTTCCACTTCGAGGTGCTGCGCCAGTTCGGCGCGACCATCGAGAAGCGGGCCGACGGCCAGTACCTGGAGGCCCCGCAGCGGCTGCGCGGCACCAAGATCCGGCTGCCGTACCCCTCGGTGGGCTCCACCGAGCAGGTGCTGCTGACCGCCGTCCTCGCCGAGGGCGTCACCGAACTGTCCAACGCGGCCGTCGAGCCGGAGATCGAGGACCTCATCTGCGTACTGCAGAAGATGGGCGCGATCATCTCCATGGACACCGACCGGACCATCCGGATCACCGGTGTCGACAAGCTCGACGGGTACACCCACCGGGCGATCCCGGACCGCCTGGAGGCGGCTTCCTGGGCGTCGGCGGCACTGGCGACCGAGGGCAACATCTATGTGCGCGGCGCCCAGCAGCGTTCCATGATGACCTTCCTGAACACCTTCCGCCGGGTCGGCGGGGCCTTCGAGATCGACGACGAGGGCATCCGCTTCTGGCACCCGGGCGGCGCGCTCAACGCCATCGCGCTGGAGACGGACGTGCACCCCGGCTTCCAGACCGACTGGCAGCAGCCCCTGGTGGTGGCGCTGACGCAGGCCGCGGGCCTGTCGATCGTCCACGAGACGGTGTACGAGTCGCGGCTCGGCTTCACCTCCGCGCTCAACCAGATGGGCGCGCACATCCAGCTGTACCGCGAGTGCCTGGGCGGCTCGGACTGCCGCTTCGGCCAGCGCAACTTCCTGCACTCGGCGGTCGTCTCCGGACCGACCAAGCTGCAGGGCGCGGACCTGGTCATCCCGGACCTCCGGGGCGGCTTCTCGTACCTGATCGCGGCGCTGGCGGCGCAGGGCACCTCCCGGGTGCACGGCATCGACCTGATCAACCGCGGCTACGAGAACTTCATGGAGAAGCTGGAGAAGCTCGGCGCGAAGGTCGAGCTGCCGGGCGGTTCGCTCGTCTGAACCTCCCCCGTGCCCGCGAGGGCGCACAGTGCTGCCGCACACAGCACTGCGCACCGCGCAGTACCCGCGTGAGCAGCCCGCCGCCCCGGCTCCGGACTCGGAGCCGGGG
>NZ_JBHXPF010000070.1:0-11625 GCF_042718715.1 Streptomyces sp. NPDC058576
GGCTGGACCTGAGGTCCAGCCGCCCGCGCCCCGCCCACGGCTCCGTCAGCCGAGGCGCTTCGCCAGCTCGGCCGCGACCCCGGTCAGCGGCACCGCGCTCTGCTCGCCGGACTCCATGTCCTTGAGCTGGACGACGCCCTCAACGAGATCGCGCTCGCCCGCCACCAGGGTGTAGCGCGCGCCCGAGCGGTTGGCGCTCTTCATCGCACCCTTCAGACCCCGGCCGCCGAAGGCGAAGTCGGCGGCGATCCCCGCGCGGCGCAGCCCGGTGACGACGCCGAACAGCACCCGGCGGGCCTCCTCGCCGAGCGGGACCGCGTACACGCTGGTGGTGTAGGGCAGGTCCAGCTCGATGCCCTCGGCCTCCAGGGCGAGAACCGTGCGGTCCACGCCGAGCGCCCAGCCGACGGACGGCAGCTCGGGGCCGCCGATCATCTCGGACAGTCCGTCGTAGCGGCCGCCGCCGCCCACCGCGGACTGGGAGCCCAGGCCGTCGTGGACGAACTCGAAGGTGGTGCGGGTGTAGTAGTCGAGGCCGCGCACCAGCTTCTCGTCGTCCTCGTACCCGACTCCGGCCGCCGTCAGCAGCGCGCGGACCTCCTCGTGGTACGCCTTGCAGGCGTCGCAGAGGTAGTCGCGGAGTTTCGGCGCGTCGGTGAGCTGCTTCTGCACGTCGGCCCGCTTGTCGTCCAGGACGCGCAGCGGGTTGATCTCGATGCGGCGGCGGGTCTCCTCGTCGAGGTCGAGGTCGCGCAGGAAGGTCTGGAGCGCCTCGCGGTAGACCGGGCGGCACTCCTTGTCGCCCAGCGAGTTCAGCAGGATGCGGAACTGGCGCAGGCCCAGCGAGCGGTACGCCTGGTCGGCGAGGATGATCAGCTCGGCGTCCAGGACCGGGTCCTCGGTGCCGATGGCCTCGGCGCCGACCTGCGAGAAGTGGCGGTAGCGGCCCGCCTGCGGGCGCTCGTAGCGGTAGTACGAGCCGGAGTACCAGAGCTTGACGGGGAGGTTGCCCGCCTTGTGGAGGTTGGCCTCCAGGGCGGCGCGGAGCACGGACGCGGTGCCCTCGGGGCGCAGGGCGAGCTGGTCACCGCCCTTGGTGGTGAGGGTGTACATCTCCTTGGTGACGATGTCGGTGGACTCACCGACACCGCGCGCGAACAGCTCGACGTTCTCGAAGCCGGGGGTCTCGATGTAGCCGTAGCCCGAGTCGCGCAGCGGGGCCGCGATCGCCTCGCGCACCGCGAGGAACGTCGCGGAACGGGGCGGCGTCAGGTCGTACGTGCCCTTGGGGGCCTGAAAGGTGCTCACGTGTATACGTCTCTCGTCTACAGTCCTCGGCGCGGCGCCGCGTCCAACCCGTTCAGATACGGGTTGGCGACGCGCTCGCGGCCGATGGTCGTCTGGGGGCCGTGGCCGGACAGCACCACGGTCGAGTCGTCGAGCGGCAGGCACACCCGGGCCAGCGACTTCAACAGCTCGGCGTGGTCGCCGCCGGGCAGGTCGGTGCGTCCGACGGAGCCGGCGAAGAGCAGGTCGCCCGAGAAGAGGACCGGCGGAATGTCCGCCGCCTCGGGCATCCCGAACGTCACCGACCCCTTGGTATGGCCGGGCGCGTGCGAGACGCCGAAGTCCAGACCGGCCAGGGTCAGCTTCGAGCCGTCGGTCAGCTCCTTGACGTCGTCCGGCTCCCCCACGGTCAGCTCGCCCATGAGCGGCATCCCGATCGAGCGGCCGAGCGCCTTCTCCGGGTCGCTCATCATGTAGCGGTCCTCGGGGTGGATCCAGGCGGGGACGTCATGGGCGCCGCAGACGGGGACGACCGAGGCGACGTGGTCGATGTGCCCGTGGGTGAGGACGACGGCGACGGGCTTGAGCCGATGCTTCTTCAGCGCTTCCTCGACGCCCTGGGCGGCCTGGTGGCCCGGGTCGATGATCACGCACTCCTCACCGGCGGCGGGGGCGACCAGGTAGCAATTGGTCCCCCAGGCCCCGGCGGGGAACCCGGCAATGAGCACGATCGTCCTTAATGTTCGTCCGGTGGAAGCGGCCGCAGTACAAGGATGCAGCGGATCAGAGCCTACCGGCGCTCCTCATGACACAGGTAACCCATATACGGTACGGGCAGCTCAGGCCCTCATCCGACGACTCACGACGTAACAAGGAGCCCCACCGGTGTCCAGCAGCGAACAGCGGCGACGGCAGCTCGCCCGGGAAAAGTTCGAGCGCCAGCAGAAGCGCCGGGAGGAGGCCCGCCGCAGGACGAGGCGCATCACCGCGATCGTCGCGGCCTCGGTGGCCGTGGTCGCCGTCGTGAGCGTGAGCGCGTTCGTCGTGGCGGGCAAGGACGACGACAAGGACAAGAAGAGCGAGGCGGCGGCGAGCCAGAGCCCCGCTCCGGAGCCTTCGAAGAGCGAGAGCAAGGCCCCGCTCCCCGCGATGAAGATCGACAAAACGGCGAAGTACACGATGTCGCTCAAGACGAGCCAGGGCGACATCGCGTTCTCGATGGACGCGGCGAAGACCCCGCAGACCGTGAACTCCTTCAAGGCGCTCGCCGACAAGGGCTACTTCGACGACACCAAGTGCCACCGGCTGACCACGCAGGGCATCTTCGTGCTCCAGTGCGGCGACCCGAAGGGCGACGGCACGGGCGGTCCGGGCTACAACATCCCGGACGAGAACCTGGACGCGCTCGGCAAGGCGGGCGCCGACGGCACGGTCGTCTACCCGCCGGGCACGGTGGCGATGGCCAACACCGGCCAGCCGGACTCCGGCGGCAGCCAGTACTTCCTGGTCTACAAGGAGACGAAGCTT
Organism: Streptomyces sp. NPDC058576; assembly: GCF_042718715.1. Lineage (NCBI taxonomy): Bacteria > Bacillati > Actinomycetota > Actinomycetes > Kitasatosporales > Streptomycetaceae > Streptomyces > Streptomyces sp. NPDC058576. Next base: position 2,815 of record NZ_JBHXPF010000070.1, read on the forward strand.
CCGCCCACCTACACCCCGTTCGGCACGATGGACGACGCCTCGCTGAAGGCCGTCCAGAAGGTCGGCGAGGCCGGGGTCGAGGGCGGCGCGGGCGACGGCGCCCCGAAGAAGGCCGTGACGGTCGAGAAGGCCTCCGTCGAGAAGAGCTGAACCGGCGGGGCGGCGACCGGCCCCGGGCGGCCTCCGGCACAGCGGGGGCCGCCCTCGTTGTGCCGGAGCGGAGAATTTCAGCCGCGCTGAGTGCGGACAGCCGGGTGGCCGGTCGCCTAGATTGGCGTTGTGCAGGGCGGGCGAGGCCCGCCCCTGGAAACTGTGGACGATGCCCGGGGGGCGAACCCCCTCGCAGGCATCAGGTGGAGGAGGCGCTGTGAGCAGCGACCCGTGGGGCCGCGTCGACGAGACGGGCACCGTGTACGTGCGTACTGCCGAGGGCGAGCAGGTCGTCGGATCGTGGCAGGCCGGTTCCCCCGAGGAGGCTCTGGCCTATTTCGAGCGCAAGTACGACGGCATTGTGGTCGAGATCGGCCTCCTCGAACGGCGGGTGAAGACCACCGATCTGTCGGCGAAGGACGCCACGACGGCGATCGACCATCTGCGGCAGCAGGTGGACGAGCACCACGCGGTGGGCGACCTGGACGCGCTGCGCAAGCGGCTGGACGCGCTCGTGGCGACGGTCGAGAAGCGGCGCGAGGAGCGCAAGGTCCTCAAGGCCCAGCAGACCGACGAGGCCAAGCAGGCCAAGGCGGCGCTGGTCGCCGAGGCGGAGGAGCTGGCGCAGAGCGAGCAGTGGCGGTCGGCCGGTGAGCGGCTGCGGGCGCTGGTGGACACCTGGAAGGGTCTCCCCCGCCTGGACCGCAAGTCGGACGACGAGCTGTGGCACCGCTTCTCGCACGCGCGCTCGGCTTTCTCCAAGCGGCGCAAGGCGCACTTCGCCGCTCTGGACGCCCAGCGCGAGGACGCCCGCAAGGCCAAGGAGAAGCTGGTCACCGAGGCCGAGGCGCTGTCCGGCTCCACGGACTGGGTGACCACGGCGGCGCGCTACCGCGACCTGATGACCGAGTGGAAGGCGGCGGGCCGCGCCCAGCGCGAGGCCGAGGACGATCTGTGGAACCGCTTCCGCGGCGCCCAGGACGTCTTCTTCGCCGCCCGCAGCGAGGTCTTCGCGGAGCGGGACGCCGAGCAGGGCGAGAACCTCAAGCTCAAGGAGGAGCTCGCCGCCGAGGCCGAGAAGCTGGTGCCGGTGAAGGACCTGAAGGCGGCCCGTGCCGCGTTCCGGGCCATCAACGAGCGCTGGGAGGCCATCGGCCACGTGCCGCGTGACGCCCGCCCGAAGGTCGAGGGCCGGATGCAGGCGGTGGAGCGGGCGCTCCAGGAGTCCGAGGAGTCCGAGTGGCGCCGGACGAACCCGGAGGCGCGGGCCCGCGCCGCGGGTCTGACCGGTCAGCTCCAGGCCGCCGTGGACAAGCTGCGCGGCCAGATCGACACCGCGCGCGCCCAGGGCAACAACGCCCGCGCGGACAAGCTGGCCAAGGAGCTGGAGGGCCGCCAGGCGCTGCTGGACCAGGCGCTGAAGGGCCTGGAGGAGTTCGGCGGCTGAGAAGCCCGGCAAGCGGGAGGCCCCGGTACGCGATGCGTACCGGGGCCTCCTCGTGTCTCCGCTACGGCCTGCGGGCCGAGGTGACCCGGTAGACGTCGTAGACGCCCTCCACGCCGCGCACGGCCTTCAGGACGTGGCCCAGATGCTTCGGGTCGCCCATCTCGAAGGTGAAGCGTGAGGTGGCCACCCGGTCGCGGGAGGTCTGGACGGCCGCCGAGAGGATGTTGACGTGCTGGTCGGAGAGGATCCGGGTGACGTCGGAGAGCAGCCGGGAGCGGTCCAGCGCCTCGACCTGGATGGCGACCAGGAAGACCGAGGACTGGGTGGGGGCCCACTCGACCTCCAGGATCCGCTCGGGCTGCTGCGAGAGCGACTCCACGTTGACGCAGTCGGCGCGGTGCACGGAGACGCCGCTGCCCCGGGTGACGAAGCCGATGATCGGGTCGCCGGGGACGGGCGTACAACAGCGGGCCAGCTTGACCCAGACGTCCTCGACGCCCTTGACGACGACGCCGGGGTCCGCGTTGGCGCGGCGCTTGCTGCGGCCGCCGTGCGAGGGCGGGGTGGACTCGGCGAGGTCCTCGTTGGCCTCGTCGTGGCCGCCGAGCGCCTGCACGAGCTTCTGTACGACGCCGGCCGCCGCGACATGGCCCTCGCCGATCGCCGCGTACAGCGAGGAGATGTCCGGGTAGCGCATCTCGTGCGCGAGGGTGACCAGGGAGTCGCCGGTCAGGATGCGCTGGATCGGCAGGTTCTGCTTGCGCATGGCGCGCGCGATGGCGTCCTTGCCCTGCTCGATGGCCTCGTCGCGGCGCTCCTTGGAGAACCAGGCGCGGATCTTGTTGCGGGCGCGCGGCGACTTGACGAAGCCCAGCCAGTCCCGGGAGGGTCCGGCGCCGGCCGCCTTGGAGGTGAAGACCTCCACCAGGTCGCCGTTGTCGAGCGTCGATTCGAGCGGGACGAGCCGCCCGTTGACGCGTGCCCCTATGGTCCGGTGGCCGACCTCGGTGTGGACGGCGTACGCGAAGTCGACGGGGGTCGCGCCGGCGGGCAGCGCTATCACGTCGCCCTTCGGCGTGAAGACGAAGACCTCGTTGCGCGAGAGGTCGAAGCGCAGGGACTCCAGGAACTCGCTGGGGTCCTCGGTCTCCTTCTGCCAGTCCAGGAGCTGGCGCAGCCACGCCATGTCGTTGACGGTGTCCTGGCCGCGTCCGGTGTTCTTGGGGATGTCGGTGCGCACCTTGGAGGCGCCCGCGACGGCCTCCTGCTTGTACTTCCAGTGCGCGGCGATGCCGTACTCCGCACGGCGGTGCATGTCGAACGTACGGATCTGGAGCTCGACGGGCTTGCCGCTGGGACCGATCACCGTCGTGTGCAGCGACTGGTACATGTTGAACTTGGGCATCGCGATGTAGTCCTTGAACCGCCCGGGCACCGGGTTCCACCGGGCGTGGACGGTGCCGAGCGCCGCGTAGCAGTCGCGGACCGTGTCGACAAGTACCCTGATGCCCACCAGGTCGTAGATCTCGGCGAAGTCGCGGCCTCGCACGATCATCTTCTGGTAGACGCTGTAGTAGTGCTTGGGGCGGCCGGTGACGGTGGCCTTGATACGGGCCGCGCGCAGGTCGGCCTGGACCTCGTCGGTCACTATGGCGAGGTATTCGTCGCGCTTGGGGGCGCGCTCGGCGACCAGCCGGACGATCTCGTCGTACATCTTGGGGTAGAGGATCGCGAAGGCGAGGTCCTCCAGCTCCCACTTGATGGTGTTCATGCCCAGCCGGTGCGCCAGCGGGGCGTAGATCTCCAGCGTCTCGCGGGCCTTCTTCTCCTGCTTCTCCCGCTTGAGGTAGCGCATGGTGCGCATGTTGTGCAGGCGGTCGGCGAGCTTGATGACCAGGACCCGGGGGTCCTTGGCCATCGCGACGACCATCTTCCGTACAGTCTCGGCCTGCGCGGCCTCGCCGAACTTCACCTTGTCCAGCTTGGTGACGCCGTCGACGAGCAGGGCGACCTGGTCGCCGAAGTCGCGCCTGAGGGTGTCCAGGCCGTACTCGGTGTCCTCGACGGTGTCGTGCAGCAGGCCGGCCATCAGCGTCGCCGGGTCCATGCCCAGCTCGGCGAGGATCGTGGTGACGGCCAGCGGGTGGGTGATGTAGGGGTCGCCGCTCTTGCGCTTCTGGCCCCGGTGCCAGCGCTCGGCGACCTGGTAGGCCTTCTCGATCTGGCGGAGCGTGGCCGTCTCGATCTTGGGGTCGTTGCCCCGGACCGTACGCAGGAGGGGTTCCAGGACCGGGTTGTACGGGCTGGAGCGCTGGACGCCGAGGCGGGCGAGGCGGGCCCGTACGCGGTTGGAGGAGCCTCCGGAGCGGGAGACGGACCCGATGGGCGCCGCGGCCTTCGCCGGGGGCCCGGGGGGCGGGGGCTTGGGCGCGGCGGCGGCCGGCTTCCTGGCCGGAGGCTGCGCGGGGCCCGTCGTCCCGGCCGGTTTCGACGGGGCCTCGGGGGCCGCGGGCTTCGCGGGAGGGGTGGCGGGCTCGGCGGACCTGGCGGCCTGGGGGCGCTCGGTGTCGCCGGGCTCGGCGGCCTGGGGACCCGGGGTGTCGCCGGGCTTCGCGGCCCGGGGGCGCTCGGGCTCGGCGGCCCGCTCGGGGGGCGCGGGCTTCGGCGCGTTCGAGGGCGCGGCCTTCTCCGGCGTGGCGGGGGCCGCCACGGGCTTGTCGGGCTGCGGGGCGGCGGCTGACTGGGCCTCGTCTGGCAAGAGCGCTCCTCGTGCGGATCCGGGGTACCCGGAGAGCCCATGGTATCGATCCCCCGGCGGGACCTCGCCCGGGGACGGTGGGAGCCCCGTGCGGTCACGCACGAGCCCTCGGGCCGACCAGCGGCCCGAGGGCGGATAGGCGAGCGGTTCAGGCCCTTGTCCGACACCCGGGGGTCAGGGATTTCAGCCCTGATCACCCTCTGCGGGCGTCAGCGCACCCACGTGCGGTCAGGCGACGCCCTTGCTCGTCGCACAGAACTTCGGGGTACCCGAGTAGCCCTTCCGCAGGCACACCTTGAAAGTGACCGTCTTGCCTTCAGCGATATTGAAAGAAGCCGGAGTGTGCTTGCACGAGCCATTGCCGCCCGAGGCGTCCAGGCGAATGCTGCCACCCGACCAGGAAGCCTGAACGGTCGCGCGGTACCCGTCCTCGTCCTGGTCGCAGACGCGCAGGAACTCCTGCTCCGCCCCCGGACCGTCGTGGTCGAATCCGGCACGGCCACCCGGATTGTCGTCCGTGGTCAGCGCGTAGGCGTTCGACCCCGCGTAGGCGGACGTGGAAACCAACGCAAGCCCCATAGCACCGACAAGAACTCCGGCGACCTTCACGGCCCGACGGTTCAAAGCCTTCTGCATTTCACTCCGTTCACAGGCGAACAAATCAGAATGATCATCATACGACTTTCATGGAAAGTACAGCAATTTGACCCGGAGTAATGAATTCGGAATATGCGATTCCGATTATTTCGCCCGTGGCATGCGAGAAGGGTGGGCGATGTGTATCGCCCACCCTTCTCGCATGCTGCTGGTTCAGACGGTGATCAACGCCTCCAGCGGAGTGCCCGCGAGGCTCGGCTCCAGACGGGCCCGGCCCGCCAGGAAGCCGAGCTCCATGAGGACCGCGACACCCGCGACCTGGGCGCCGGCCCGCCGGATGAGCTCCAGCGAGGCCTCGGCGGTGCCGCCGGTGGCGAGGACGTCGTCGATGACCATGACCCGGTCATCGGCGTCGAGGTCCTCGGCGTGGATCTCGATCTCCGCGCTGCCGTACTCCAGCTCGTAGGGCTGGCTGAGCGTGGCTCCGGGCAGCTTCCCGGCCTTGCGGACCGGGACGAATCCGATGCCCGCCCGGACCGCGACGGGCGCGGCCAGGATGAAGCCGCGCGCCTCCAGGCCGACGATCTTCGTGGCGCCGTGCCGTACGCACAGCTCCGCGAGGGCGTCGGTGAGCGCCGTGAAGGCGACCGGGTCCGCGAGCAGCGGCGTGATGTCCTTGAACACCACGCCCGGCTTCGGATAGTCCGCGACATCGCGGATCCGGCTGAGCAGCAGCTCCCTGATCGATTCGGTGGTGCTCGTCATCGCTCAGCGCTTCCCGGGGGTGCGGCCGTGCGACCGGGGGCGGCCGATCGACGTGCTCGCCGTCTCGGCCTCGTCGCGCGGGTCCTCGGGGCCGTCGTCGGGGGACTCGCCCTTGGCGGCCGCGGCGGCCCGCTTGGCCAGGACCCGCTTCTTCAGCGCCTTCATCTGCGGCTCGCGTTCCTTGAGGTCGGCGACGAGCGGCGTGGCGATGAAGATCGAGGAGTACGCGCCGGCGGCGAGGCCGACGAAGAGCGACAGCGAGATGTCGTTCAGCATGCCGGCGCCGAGGACACCGCCACCGATGAACAGCAGACCGGCCACCGGCAGCAGCGCCACGACGGTGGTGTTGATGGAGCGGACCAGCGTGCTGTTGATGGACCGGTTGGCGATCTCGCTGTACGTGTAGCGGGTCTGCTTGGTGATGTCCTTCTGGCCCTCCTTGAGGCTGTCGAAGACCACCACCGTGTCGTACAGGGAGTAACCGAGAATGGTCAGCAGACCGATCACCGTGCCCGGGGTGACCTCGAAGCCGACCAGGGCGTAGACACCGACCGTGATGGTGATGTCGTGGATCAGCGCGATGAGGGCGGCGACGGCCATCCGCCACTCGAAGGCGATGGCCAGATAGATCACCACCAGGATCATGAAGACCCCGAGACCGGTCCACGCCTTGTTCGCGATCTGCTCACCCCAGCTGGGGCCGACCAGGTCCGCGTTGATGTCGTTGGCGGGGATGCCGAGCTCGTCGGAGAGGGTCTCCTTGATCTCGTTCGCCTTCGCGGTGTCGACCTCGGTGATCTGGATGCGCAGACCGCCGTTGCCGAGCTCCTGGACGATCGCCATGTGGCCGGAGGCCTCGGTCGCCACGTCCGTGGCCTGGGAGGTGGAGATCTGGGCCTTGGTGTCGGTCGTGAAGACCGCGCCGCCCTTGAACTCGATGCCCATGCGCAGGCCGCCGACCGCCACGCCGATGATGGCCGTGATGGTGATCAGTATCGAGACGCCGTACCAGATCTTGCGGTTGCGGATGAAGTCGTAGCCGACCTCGCCGCGGTAGAGCCGGGCGCCGAGATTGCCGAGTCGCGACATCTCACGCCTCCTTCGGTTCGGTGGGGGCGTTGACACGGCGCGAGCGGCGCAGCGGCGGCTGGGCGCCGAGCCGCTTCGGGTCCAGCCCGGACCACGGGCCGCCCTTGGAGAAGAACTTCGTCCGGCCCATGAGCGTCATCAGGGGCTTGGTGAAGAGGAACACCACGACGACGTCGAGCAGCGTGGTCAGGCCCAGCGTGAAGGCGAATCCCTGCACCTTGCCGACGGTGACGATGAAGAGCACCGCGGCGGCCAGGAACGACACGAAGTCGGAGACCAGGATGGTGCGGCGGGCACGCGGCCAGGCGCGCTCGATGGCCGGTCGCAGCGTGCGTCCTTCGCGGATCTCGTCTCTGACGCGTTCGAAGTAGACGATGAAGGAGTCGGCTGTGATGCCGATGGCGACGATGGCGCCGCAGACCGCCGGGAGGTTCAGCGCGAAGCCGATGGCCGGGCCCAGCAAGGCCATGATCGTGTACGTCAGGATGCCGGAGACCAGCAGGCTCAGCAGCGCGATGAAGGCGAGACCCCGGTAGTAGACGACCAGGTAGATGATGACCAGCGCCAGACCGATCGCACCGGCGATCAGGCCCGCCTGCAGCTGCTCGCTGCCGAGCGCGGCGGTCACCGTGGTGACGCTGACCTCTTTGAAGGTCAGCGGCAGGGCGCCGTAGGACAGGATGTTGCCGAGGTCCTCGGCCGACTGCTGGTCGAAGCTGCCGGAGATCTGGGCGTTCTTGCTGAGCGCCTGGCTCACCGAGGGCGCGGAGACGACCTCGCCGTCCAGGACGATCGCGAACTGGTTCATCGGCGGCTGCTGCTGGGAGAGCCGGCCGGTGATGGTCTGGAACTTCTTGGCGCCGGCGGAGGTGAACTCCATCGACACGATCCACTGGCCGGACTGCTGGTCGATGGCGCCCTTGGCGTCGTCGACGTCGCTGCCGGAGACCTCGGCGGGGCCGAGCACGTACTTCTCGTAGCTGCCCGGGACGTTCGAGCCGCAGGCGACGATCGAGTCGGTCGGCTTGGCGTTCTGGCCGGCCTCCGTGCGCTGCTTCGGGTCGGTGCAGTCGAGCTTGGCGAACTGCTCCTGGAGCTTGGCCGTAGCCGGGTCCGCGGAGGGCGAGGCCTCGGGGGAATCGGAAGGCTTCGGCTTGTCGGTGGCGCCGGGGGTCGGGTCGTCCTTCGTCAGGGCGCCGGTGACCGCGCGGCCCTGGGTGGTGGCGCTCGCCGAGGGGGTGGCCTGCGAACCGGTGGCCTCCTCGCCCTTGGGCTTGTCCTCACCCTCGGGCTTGCCGTCGGCGGACTCGCCGGGCTTCGGGGTGGCGTCGGCGGAGGGGGTGCCGGAGGGCTTGGGCGTCTCGGGGCCGCTCGCCTGCACCGTCAGCACAGGCCGGAAGTAGAGCTGGGCGGTGGTGCCGACCTGCTCCTGGGCCTGCTTGGAGTTCGTCCCCTTGGGGATGTTGACGATGATGTTCTGACGGCCCTGGGTCTGGACCTCGGCCTCGGAGACGCCCAGACCGTTGACACGCCGCTCGATGATCCCGACCGCGGTGTCCATGTTGGTCGGGTTGATCGCGTTGGGCTTGCCGGGCTGGTTCTGCGCCTCCAGCGTGATCGACGTCCCGCCGGCCAGGTCGATGCCCAGCCGGGGCGTGGTGTGCCCGGACAGGAACAACCCGCCGGTGAGCGCGACCATGGCGATGAGGATCAGAGCCAGGGCACGCCCCGGCCTGCCCTGACCGCCGGACGGCCCTCGGCCCTTCTTGGGTGCTGCCACCTTCTCGTTTCTCCCTGTCCAACCGCCCCGCGCCGGGTACGCGCCCGAGCGGCCACGAAGTGTAGTGGGGACCCTGCCCCCGCAGACGACCGCACGGTCCCGGGGACGCCGCGCGCCGGGGGGGGCGCGGCGGGCCCCGGGTGGTGTGGACGTCGTTGGGGGGGGGGCGCCGGGGGGGGTTGCCCCCCCCCGGGGGGGCGGGGGGGGGGCCCGCCCCCCCCCCCC
>NZ_JBHXPF010000070.1:11635-20877 GCF_042718715.1 Streptomyces sp. NPDC058576
GCGCCCTCGCGTCCTCGTTGTGTTGGGGGTACCCGGCCCCCGCAGACGACCGCTGGGTCCGGGGGCCGCCGCGCGCGGGGGGGCGCGCGACGTCCCCGGGATCGTGAGAACTACTTGGAGTCGGCGTCGCCGTCGGTCTTGCCCTCGCCCTTGGCGTCCTTGGCGTCCTTGATCGCGGCGTCCTTGGCCGAGGCGTCCTCGGTCTCGGCGTCGTCGGCCGCGTCGTCCTTGCCCAGGTCGATCTTGGCGACCTCGGCGGAGTCGGCGTCACCGGTCAGCGACGAGGCGTCGTCGGGAACGACCGTGCCGTCCGCGTCCAGCTCCCGGTCGTCGCCGTGCACGATGCGGTTGTACTCCGCGTCGTCCAGAACGGCGCCGATCGAGTTCTTCGCGTAGACGGCGTGCACGCCGGGGGCGACCTCGAGGAGCACGGTGTCGTCGTGGACTTCCTTCACGGTCGCGTACATGCCCCCGATCGTGCGGACGCCGGTACCGGGCTGCATGTCGTTGCGCATCTGCGCGGCCGCCGCCTGCTTCTTCTTGGCGGAGCGGGTCATCAGGAACATGGCCCCGATGAGCACGATGAAGGGGAGGAGAGTCAAGAGATCCACGGGACGGGAATTCCTTCGCACGACCGCGCTGGAATGCGGCCTGTATATACGGGGGTGGGTACACCGACCGGTAAGGGCGGCATCGGCGGAGTCTAAGCGAGTCCGCATAGATGGAACAACGCCCAGCATGGCACCCAGGTTCCTGTACGCGCGAACCTGTGACGCATCACGCCCCGAACAGGCCCTGTTGTCCCTTTGCTCCGTGCTGCGGCGGGACCAGTCCCAGATGTGCCCAGGCCGCCGGGGTGGCGACCCGGCCGCGCGGGGTCCTGGCCAGCAGTCCTTCCCGTACGAGGAAGGGCTCGGCGACCTCCTCGACGGTCTCGCGCTCCTCCCCCACCGCGACCGCCAGCGTGGACAGGCCCACGGGGCCGCCGCCGAAGAGTTTCAGCAGGGCGCCGAGGACGGCGCGGTCCAGCCGATCGAGTCCGCGGGCGTCAACCTCGTACACCTTCAGGGCCGCCGCGGCGATCTCCCGGTCGATCGTTCCCTCCGCCTTGACCTGGGCGTAGTCCCGGACCCGGCGCAGCAGCCGGTTGGCGATGCGGGGGGTGCCGCGGGAGCGTCCGGCGATCTCGGCGGCGCCCTCCACGTCGATGCCGACGTCCAGGAGGCGGGCGGAGCGGTGGATGACGCGCTCCAGCTCGGCGGGGGCGTAGAACTCCATGTGCCCGGTGAAGCCGAATCGGTCGCGCAGCGGGGGCGGGAGCAGCCCGGCCCGGGTGGTGGCCCCGACGAGGGTGAAGGGGGGCAGCTCCAGCGGGATCGCGGTGGCGCCGGGGCCCTTGCCGACGATGACGTCGACCCGGAAGTCCTCCATCGCCATGTAGAGCATCTCCTCGGCGGGCCGGGACATGCGGTGGATCTCGTCGAGGAAGAGGACCTCGCCCTCCTGGAGGGAGGACAGGATCGCCGCGAGGTCGCCGGCGTGCTGGATGGCGGGGCCCGAGGTGATCCGGATCGGGGCGTGCATCTCGGCGGCGATGATCATCGAGAGCGTGGTCTTGCCGAGGCCGGGGGCGCCGGAGAGCAGCACATGGTCGGCGGTGGCGCCGCGGGCGCGGGCCGCCTTGAGGACCAGGTCGAGCTGTTCGCGGACCTTCTCCTGGCCGACGAACTCCTCCAGGTCCTTGGGGCGCAGGGCCGCCTCGACCGCGGTGTCCTCGCCGTCGAGATGGCCGGCGTCGACCAGCCGGTCGTCGAAGACCGGGCCGGTCGGCTCGTCGGTCTCGGGTCCGGTCTCGTCCCAGTTCATCAAGGGCCTCTTCGGTGGTTCGGTGCCGGTCAGCGGGCGCGGTTGAGAGTCTGCAGGGCGGCCCGCAGCAGCTGCGGCACGGGGGGTGCGGTGCCCTCGGCGACGGCGGCCTCGGCCTGCGGGGCCACGGCGCTGACCGCCTCGTCGGCCTCGCGGCTCGCGTAGCCGAGGCCGATCAGGGCGGCCTGGAGCTGGTCGCGCCAGCCGGAGGTCACGGGGGTGCCGATGCCCTGCTGGCCGATGTGCGCGCCGACGGGTTCACCGAGCCGGTCCTTGAGCTCCAGGAGCAGCTTCTGGGCGCCCTTCTTCCCGATGCCGGAGACGGCGGTGAGCGCCTTCTCGTCGCCGGTGGAGACCGCGAGGCGCAGGGCGTCGGGGCTGTGGGTGGCGAGCATCGCCTGGGCGAGCCGGGGGCCGACCCCGCTGGCGGTCTGGAGCAGCTCGAACACCTGCCGCTCGTCGTCGTCCGCGAAGCCGTACAGGGTGAGGGAGTCCTCCCGGACGACCAGCGAGGTGGCGAGCTTGGCCTCCCTGCCGACGCGCAGGCCGGCGAGGGTGTGCGGGGTGCACTGGACGGCCATGCCGATGCCGCCGACCTCGATGACGGCCGTGGTCGGGGCGAGGGCGGCCACCGGGCCGGAGACGAAGGCGATCATGCGGTGCGGCCTTTCAGCGGGCGAGGCGTCCCGGGGCGCCGGGGGTTCGGGAGGTGCCGGGCGTGCGAGACACGCCCGGCGTGCGGTGGGCCGCCACCGCCTGCTGGAGCCGGTTCTGTGCGGGGGCGCGCCAGATGTGGCAGATGGCGAGGGCCAGGGCGTCGGCGGCGTCGGCGGGCTTGGGCGGGGCGTCCAGTCTCAGCAGCCGGGTCACCATCGCGCCGACCTGGGCCTTGTCGGCGCGGCCGGAGCCGGTGACGGCCGCCTTGACCTCGCTGGGGGTGTGCAGGGCGACCGGGATGCCGCGGCGGGCGGCGCAGAGCATGGCGACCGCGCTGGCCTGGGCGGTGCCCATCACGGTGCGGACGTTGTGCTGGGCGAAGACCCGCTCCACCGCCACGTAACCCGGGGAGTACTCGTCGAGCCAGGCCTCTATGCCCCGCTCCACGGCGACGAGCCGATCGCCCAGCTCCGCGTCGGAGGGGGTGCGCACGACGCCGACCCCGAGCATGGTCAGCGGGCGGCCCGCGACCCCCTCGACCACGCCGACACCGCACCGGGTCAGTCCCGGGTCAACGCCCAGAACTCGCATGGAGCCCCCTGTCCTCGCTGCTCGCGACGCCCGCTCGATCATCTGTTCCCGCAGGCTATCGGCTCGCACTGACAATCCGTCGGAACCACAAGACGACGGGCCGACGGGGAGTGCCCCGTCGGCCCGTCGCGCCAAGCCGTGTGGCTGCCGTGTCGTCAGGCGTCGACCTTCTCCATGACCTCGTCGGACACGTCGAAGTTGGCGAAGACGTTCTGCACGTCGTCGCTGTCCTCCAGCGCGTCGATGAGCTTGAAGATCTTGCGGGCGCCCTCTTCGTCCAGCTCGACCTGCATGGTCGGCAGGAAGTTGGCCTCGGCGGAGTCGTAGTCGATGCCCGCCTCCTGGAGCGCGGTGCGCACCGCGACCATGTCGGTGGCCTCGCTGACCACCTCGAAGGTCTCGCCGAGGTCGTTGACCTCCTCGGCGCCCGCGTCGAGGACCGCGCCGAGGACGTCGTCCTCGGTCAGCTCGCCCTTGGGCACGATCACGACGCCCTTGCGGTTGAACAGGTACGAGACGGAGCCCGGGTCGGCCATCGAGCCGCCGTTCCGGGTCATGGCGACACGTACGTCGGAGGCGGCACGGTTGCGGTTGTCGGTGAGGCACTCGATGAGCACCGCGACACCGTTGGGGCCGTAACCCTCGTACATGATCGTCTCGTAGTCGGCGCCGCCCGCTTCGAGACCGCCGCCGCGCTTGACCGCGGAGTCGATGTTCTTGTTCGGGACGGAGCTCTTCTTCGCCTTCTGGATGGCGTCGACGAGCGTGGGGTTGCCGTCGGGGTCGACACCGCCGGAGCGGGCCGCGACCTCGATGTTCTTGATCAGCTTCGCGAAGAGCTTGCCGCGCTTGGCGTCAATCACGGCCTTCTTGTGCTTCGTCGTAGCCCATTTAGAGTGGCCGGACATCTGCCTTCTCCTTCGCGTCACCAAAATCGAGTCGAACCCGAGAGATCCTACCGGGGTCCGCTCACTTCACTGCGCGCACCATGTCCACGAACAGAGCGTGCACGCGATGATCGCCGGTCAGTTCGGGATGGAACGACGTGGCGAGGACATTTCGCTGCCGTACGGCGACGATATGACCGCCGTGTTCGGCGATGACCTCGGCCTCGGCCCCGACGGACTCGACCCAGGGCGCCCGGATGAACACACCGTCCACCGGGCCGCCCGCGATGCCGTCGACCTCCACCGCGGCCTCGAACGACTCGTTCTGCCGGCCGAAGGCGTTGCGCCGCACGATCATGTCGATGCCGCCGACGGTCTCCTGGCCCGAGCGCGGGTCGAGGATCTTCTCGGCGAGCAGGATCATCCCGGCGCAGGTGCCGTAGACGGGCATCCCGGCCCGGACCCGCTCGCGGAGCGGCTCCATCATGCCGAAGAGGACCGCCAGCTTGGACATGGTGGTGGACTCGCCGCCCGGGATGACCAGGCCGTCGACCTCGGCGAGCTCCTCGGGGCGCCGGACCGGCCTGGCCACGGCGTCAGCCGAGGCCAGGGCGATCAAGTGCTCCCGTACGTCGCCCTGGAGTGCGAGGACGCCGATCAGGGGGGTGTCGCTCATCAGTGGTTACCAGCCGCGGTTGGCGTAGCGCTCGGACTCGGGCAGGGTGTCGCAGTTGATGCCGACCATGGCCTCGCCCAGGTTGCGGGAGGCGTCCGCGATGACCTTCGGGTCGTCGTAGAAGGTGGTGGCCTTCACGATGGCGGCGGCGCGCTTGGCCGGGTCACCGGACTTGAAGATGCCGGAGCCGACGAAGACGCCCTCGGCGCCCAGCTGGCGCATCAGCGCGGCGTCGGCCGGGGTGGCCACACCACCGGCGGAGAACAGCACGACGGGCAGCTTGCCGAGCTCGGCGACCTCCTTGACCAGCTCGTAGGGGGCACGCAGGTCCTTGGCGGCGGCGTACAGCTCGTTGTTGTCGAAGCCGCGCAGGCGGGCGATCTCGTTCTTGATCTGGCGCAGGTGGCGGACGGCCTCGACGACGTTGCCGGTGCCGGCCTCGCCCTTCGAGCGGATCATGGCCGCGCCCTCGGCGATCCGGCGCAGGGCCTCGCCCAGGTTGGTGGCGCCGCAGACGAAGGGGGTGGTGAAGGCGAACTTGTCGCTGTGGTTGACCTCGTCGGCCGGGGTGAGGACCTCGGACTCGTCGATGTAGTCGACGCCGAGGGACTGGAGCACCTGGGCCTCGACGAAGTGGCCGATGCGGGACTTGGCCATGACGGGGATGGAGACGGCCCCGATGATCTCCTCGATCATGTTGGGGTCGGACATCCGGGCCACGCCGCCGTCCTTGCGGATGTCGGCCGGAACCCGCTCCAGGGCCATGACGGCCACGGCGCCCGCGTCCTCGGCGATCTTCGCCTGCTCGGCGTCGACGACGTCCATGATCACGCCGCCCTTGAGCTGCTCGGCCATGCCGCGCTTGACGCGGGCGGTGCCGGTGGCGGGGTACTCGGCGGACTGCGGGGTGCTGGGAAGCGTGGACACGGGACCTCACTCGGTGAAAGACGCTGGATACTGCATCGCCGAGCAAACGCTGTGGGACCAGGCCACAGCAAGGGCCAATGAACAGGCCGTGGATCGTTTTGGCCCCGGATCCGCCCGGGTCTCAGGTGCCCGGGCGGTCCGCGAGGGCCACCGGCGGAGCGTCGTCCATCTCGAAGGCGAGCGGGAACGGCGCGTGCCCGGCCAGCCGGAGGAGCCGGACGGTACGGTGCCGGCGCAGGGCGCGGGCGGCGCGCACGGCGTCGTTGTGGAAGCGCCGGGCCATGGGCACGCGGCGTACGGCGGCGGCCAGTTCGGTGGCCGCCTCCTCACCGCCGGGAATCTCCTTCACCGCGTCGACCTGGGCCGGTTCGCCGAAGACGGCGCGCAGGGCGGTGCTCAGTTCGCTCTCGGCGACCTCGCGGTGGTCCTCCTCGGACTGCCGGGCGGCGTGCGCGGCCTCGTACAGGACGATCGAGGCGGCCGGGTCCAGGACGCCGGAGGTGGCCAGCTCCTGGGTGACCGAGGCGCGGCGCAGCAGTTGGGCGTCGAGGGCGGCGCGGGCGGCGTCGATCCGGGAGTGCAGACGGTCGAGCCGGCCGGCGGTCCAGCTGAGGTACACGCCGATCGCGACGACGGCGAGGACGATCCAGACGATGAGGGTTACGGTCACGGGCCCACACGCTACCGTCGCGCGGGTCCCCGGCCCGCACCCCGGTCGGGTGCGGGCGCCTCGGCATTCAGTCCCGCGCGAGTCCGAACCGGGCCCGCAGCCCCGAGCGTTCGTCCGCCGCCACGGACGCGGCACCGTCGGTCACCGTCTCGTACACCGCGAGGATGTCGGCCCCCACCGTCGCCCAGTCGAACCGCCTCACGTGCGCCTCGCCGCGCTCGCGCAGGCCCTTGCGGCGCTCCGGGTCGCCCAGCAGCCGGATCGCGGCGGCGGCCAGCGCGTCGGCGTCCTCGTTGGCGAAGAGGTCCCCGGCCGCGCCCTGGTCCAGCACCTGCGCGAAGGCGTCCAGGTCGCTCGCGAGGACCGGCGCACCGGCCGACAGCGCCTCGACCAGGATGATGCCGAAGCTCTCGCCGCCGGTGTTCGGGGCCACGTACACATCGACGCTGCGCAGCAGCCGGGCCTTGTCCTCGTCGCTGACCATGCCGAGGAACTCGACGCGTTCGCGCAGCTCCTTCGGGAGGGATTCCACCGCCTCCTCCTCGTCACCGCGCCCGGCGACCAGCAGCCGGGCCTCCGGGTGGGCGGCGAGGATCGCGGGCAGCGCCTTCATCAGGACGGGCAGGCCCTTGCGGGGTTCGTCGATCCGGCCGATGAAGCCGAGGGTCTGTCCCTGCCACTCGGCCTTCGGCTCGGCGTCGGCGAAGAAACCGACGTCGACGCCGTTGGGGATGACGACGGCGTCCCCGCCGAGGTGCTCGACCAGGGTGCGCCGGGCGTACTCGCTGACCGCGATCCGGGCGCTGATCTTCTCCAGCGCGGGCTGGAGGATCGGATACGCGGCGATCATCGCCCGGGAGCGCGGGTTGGAGGTGTGGAAGGTGGCCACGATCGGCCCCTGCGCCGCCCAGCAGGCCAGCAGGCCCAGCGACGGGGAGGTCGGCTCATGGATGTGGATCACGTCGAAGGTGCCGTCGTGCAGCCAGCGCCGCACCCGGGCCGCCGACAGGAAGCCGAAGTTCAGCCGGGCGACGGAGCCGTTGTACGGCACGGGGACGGCCCGGCCGGCCGAGACGACGTAGGGGGGCAGCGGTGTCTCGTCGTCGGCCGGAGCCAGCACGGAGACCTGGTGGCCGAGCCGGATCAGATGCTCGGCGAGATCCCGGATGTGGAACTGCACGCCACCCGGTACGTCCCAGGAGTACGGGCAGACGATGCCGATCTTCACGTGGGTTCCCCCCGGAGGTCCAGGTCGTCCAGCCAGAGGCGCTGGAGCATGTGCCAGTCCTCCGGGTGCTCGGCGATCCCGGCGGCGAAGGCGTCGGCCACCGCCTGGGTCATGGCGGCGGCCCTGCGGGCGCGGTCGCCCTCCTCCGGCACCTCGACCGCCGGGTGGATGACCGCCTTCATCACCGGCGTGGCATCGTAGGAGAGGGTCACCGGCAGCAGCGCCGCGCCCGTCTGCTGGGCGAGGAGCGCCGGGCCCGCGGGCATCCGGGCGGTGGCGCCGAAGAACGAGACCTCGACCCCGGAGGCGGAGAGGTCCCGGTCCGCGACGAGGCAGACCAGGCCGCCCGCGCGCAGCCGCCGGGCCAGGGTGCCGAAGGCCGCCCCGCCGCTGTGCGGCAGGACCTCCATGCCCAGGCTCTCGCGGTAGGCGACGAACCGGTCGTAGAGCGTCGCGGGCTCCAGCCGTTCGGCGACGGTGGTGAACGGGACCTTCAGGTCGGTGGTGACCCAGGCGCCGGCGAGGTCCCAGTTGGCCAGGTGCGGCAGGGCCACGATGACTCCGCGCCCGGCGTCCAGGCCCTCGTTCAGCCGGTGGGTGCCGGTGACCTCGATGCTCTCCTTGATCCGCTCCGGGCTCCAGGTCGGCAGCCGGAACGACTCCATCCAGTAGCGCATGTAGGAGCGCATCCCGGCCCGGGACAGCTCGGCCAGCCGTTCCGGGCCCGCGTCGGGGACGACCCGGGCCAGGTTCGACTCCAGGCGGAGCACGCTCTTTCCGCGCCGCTTCCAGACCTGGTCGGCGATCGTGCGGAAGAGGCGGGTGGCGGCGGGCTCGGGCAGCGTCTTGACCGCGCCCCAGCCCAGTCCGTACAGCCCGTCGGTGAGCCGGCCCTTCAGTTCGGAGACGCCCGCGCTCACCGGTCGGCCTCGCTCCCCTGACCGGCGGGGCCCGCGGCGGCGGCCTCCGCGGCGTCCGCCTCCGCCGATTCACGGCGTACGGTCACCACGCGCTGGACCAGCGTCACGAGGCTGCCCGCGGCAACGATCCACAGCGCGATCGGCAGCAGGACGTCGATCCCGGGGACGCCGAACTTGTGCAGTCCGGCCAGACCGGCGGCGACCAGCGAGATGACCAGCCGCTCGGCGCGCTCCACCAGACCGTTGACCGCGACCGGCAGACCGATCGACTCGCCGCGCGCCTTGGTGTAGGAGACCACCTGACCGCTGGCCAGGCAGAAGATCGCGACGGCGCAGAGGATGTTGTCCCCGCCGCTGCCCGCGTACCAGAGGGCGAAGCCGGCGAAGATCGCCCCGTCGGCGACCCGGTCCAGCGTCGAGTCGAGGAACGCGCCCCACCGGCTGGAGATCCCGGCCTGCCGCGCCATGTTGCCGTCGACGAGGTCGGAGAAGACGAAGACCGTGATGACGATCGTGCCCCAGAAGAACTCCCCCATCGGGAAAAAGACCAGCGCACCTGCCATCACTCCGGCCGTGCCGATGAGAGTGACCGCGTCGGGGCTGACCCCGAGGCGGAGCAGCAGAGCGGCGAACGGTGTGAGGACACGCGTGAAGAATGCACGCGCGTACTTGTTCAGCATGGCCTTCCCGAGGGTTCGGTTCGCCGAGCGGCCCCTTCGGCCACCGGCTGGCCCATCGTAGTCACCGCCGGTGCCTTCCACCGGACGGGCACCCGGGCCCGGGTGTCACCCGGGCCCGCGCCCCGCCCGCCCGCGCCCCG
>NZ_JBHXPF010000070.1:20887-34494 GCF_042718715.1 Streptomyces sp. NPDC058576
CAGAAGAACTCCCCCATCGGGAAAAAGACCAGCGCACCTGCCATCACTCCGGCCGGCCGGCGCCCGGGCGCGACGTATGGACGCGGCCCCGCTCCGGTGCCAAGCTCGAAGGACCGCGGGCGTCGCCGAAGCCGCCGCGGCGGCCTCCCCGTGCCCGTGACCACCGCTGCTCCGCGCGCGGTCGCCCTCCCCCGCACCGCGCCATCGACCGGGAGGCACGCACCATGGGCGAAAAGACACACGCACATCCCGGAGCCGCCGGAGGAGCACCGACGGCCGGCCACCCCTCCGCCGTACGGAACGTGGTGCTGGTCGGCCCCAGCGGATCGGGCAAGACCACCCTGGTCGAGGCCTTGGCCCTGACGGCGGGGGCGGTGAACCGGGCCGGCCGGGTCGAGGACGGGGCGACCGTCTCCGACTACGACGAGATCGAACAGCGCCGACGGCGTTCGGTACAGCTCTCGCTGGTCCCGGTGGCCTGGGACGGCTGCAAGATCAACCTGCTGGACACCCCCGGCTACGCGGACTTCGTCGGGGAGCTGAGGGCCGGTCTGCGCGCCGCGGACGCGGCCCTCTTCGTCGTCTCGGCGGCCCAGGAGGCCGAGTCCGTGGCCGCGACCACCCGGGCCGCCTGGGAGGAGTGCGCGCTCGTCGGCATGCCGCGCGCGATCGTCGTCACCCACCTGGACACCGCCCGCACCTCGTTCGACGACATGACCCGGATCTGCGCCGAGAACTTCGGTGGCGAGGACCCCGACGCCGTACTGCCGCTGTACCTGCCGGTCCTGGGGCCCGAGGGCGCTGACGGGCACGCCCCGCTGACCGGGCTCACCGGGCTGCTGAGCCGGCGGATCCTCGACTACTCCTCGGGGGAACGTGCCGAGGAGCCGCCCGCGCCCGGCCAGGAGGAGCCCCTGCGGGCGGCCCGGGACCGGCTGATCGAGGGGATCATCGCCGAGAGCGAGGACGAGTCCCTGATGGACCGCTATCTCGGCGGCGAGGACATCGACGTCACGACCCTGGTCGCCGATCTGGAACGGGCCGTGGCCCGGGGCTCCTTCCACCCCGTCCTCACCGCGGCGCCCGCGGCCGAGGGCGCCCGCCAGGGCATCGGCACCGTCGAACTGCTGGAGCTGATCACCCGCGGCTTCCCGACCCCGCTGGAGCGCACCCCGCCGGTCGTCACCACCCCGGCGGGCGGGCCCCGGCCCGCGCCGGTCTGCGACCCGGACGGCCCGCTGGTCGCCGAGGTCGTCAAGACGTCCTCCGACCCGTACGTGGGCCGCGTCTCGCTGGTCCGCGTCTTCTCCGGCACCCTGCGCCCCGACGACTCCGTGCACCTGTGCGGCCACGGCCTGGACGCGACGGGGCGCGCCCCGCGCCCCTGTCACGAGGCGGAGATCCGCGTCGGGGCGCTCACCTCACCGTTCGGCCGGCGGCAGCACGCGCTGGACCGGTGCGTCGCGGGCGATCTGGCGTGTGTGGCCCGGCTCGGGGAGGCGGAGACCGGCGACACGCTCTCCCCGGCCGACGACCCGGTCCTGATCGAGCCCTGGTCGACGCCCGACCCCCTGCTCCCGCTGGCCGTACGGGCGCACGGCAAGGCGGACGAGGACAAACTGTCGCAGGGGCTGGCCCGGCTGGTCGCCGAGGACCCCACGCTGCGCCTCGAACAGAACCCGGACACCGGCCAGGTCGTCCTGTGGTGCCTGGGCGAGGCCCACCAGGAGGTGGCCCTGGAGCGGCTGCGCAGCCGTTACGGCGTCCAGGTCGACGCGGAACCGCACCGGGTGCCGCTGCGCGAGACGTTCGCCGGGCGGGCCGCCGGGCGCGGACGGCACGTCAAACAGTCGGGCGGGCACGGCCAGTTCGCGATCTGCGAGATCGAGGTGGAGCCGCTGCCGCCGGGCACCGGGATCGAGTTCGTCGACAAGGTCGTCGGCGGTGCGGTGCCGCGCCAGTTCATCGTCTCGGTGGAGAAGGGCGTGCGGGCCCAGGCCGCCCGGGGACTGGCCGCCGGGCACCCCCTGGTCGACGTCCGGGTCACGCTGCTGGACGGCAAGGCGCACTCGGTGGACTCCTCCGACGCCGCCTTCCAGACCGCCGGGGCGCTCGCGCTGCGCGAGGCCGCGTCCGCGTCCCGCATCCAGCTCCTGGAACCGGTGTGCGAGGTGAGCGTCCTGGTCCCCGACGACTACGTGGGCCCGGTGATGAGCGACCTCTCGGGGCGGCGGGGCCGGGTCGTGGGCACCGAGCAGAGTGCGGGCGGGCGCACCCTCGTACGGGCCGAGGTGCCGGAGATCGAGGTCGGCAGGTACGCCGTGGACCTGCGCTCCCTGTCGCACGGCACCGGCCGATTCGACCGGGCGTACGCCCGGCACGAGGCGATGCCGCCGCAGGTCGCCGACCGGGTCCGCGTGGAGCGGGGGGACGGATCGCCCGGCGCGTGACCGGCGCACTGTCGCATACGCCGTCCGCGTCCACGCGGGTGACGGGTGGCGGTGTGATCGGGACGATACGCTGTGGTCGCAGCTCAGAAGGTATGCCGCGTACGGTAGTTGGGCACACCGCAGGAGCAGACGTGCGGCGAGTGGGGGCGACAGGTGGCCAGCGACGGATTCGACTTCTCACCCGGGGCCCAGATCCCGGTCCAGGGCGCGGGCGGCCAGACCGTGGCGACCAATGCCCTGGCCTCGGCGGCGTATCGGGACAGCCCGGTGGAGACGATCCTCGACGCCAACAGCGAGTGGCACAAATCGACGGTGAAGCCGGGCTCCTCCAAACTCTTCAAGTCCGACTACTTCAAGCCGAATCTCGGTGAGGCGTTCTCCCGGGCGGTCCAGGAGCGCATGCTCGGCGGCGCCCGCAAGGCGCTGATCCAGTCCTTCGGCACGGACCCGCAGACCGTGGTGGAGCACTGCCTGTCGGCGAACAACCTGCGCAAGGCCCGGGACACCCGCCTCACCCTGGTGACCGTGGTGTTCGGCGTCCTGTTCCTGCCGGGCATGCTGGCCTGGGTGATCGCCTTCCGGATCCGGGAGGCGCTCAACAAGTCCAGCGACACGGCGTTCAAGGCGGTCGGCACGGTGCTGCTGGCCGCCTTCGGGGTCGGTGCGCTGATCCTGGTGGTGAAGCTGCCCCTGGACGGCTTCTGGGCGCTCTACTTCCGGGGCGCGGTCATCGCGCCGGTGATCGGCTGGGTGCTCGCCAAACGGATCGCCGAGACCTCGGCCAGGGACATGCGGGCCCGCTGGGAGGGCCTTCTCTCCGGCACCGGGGTGATCGCGAAGATCCCCGAGGCGGTCCCGAAGAACCCCAACGAGACCGCCCGCGAGGCCCTGCGCCAGGGTCTGGAGAAGCTGTCGGCCGAGCAGCAGTCGAACGCCGTCTTCTACGCCGGCCCCAAGGGCGTCCTCGGGATGGGCACCCGCTGGGGCAGCTGGCAGCTGGCCGAGGAGCTGCTGCCGAAGGACCCGACGAAGGAGATCCACCAGTTCCGCAGCTGGGACCTGATCCGGATCATCCACGACCAGCTGAAGATGCTGGAGCGCGGGCCGCTGAACACCGGCGGCTTCCCGAAGCCGTCCGTGAAGCACTGGGTCGTCTCGCCCATCGGGGAGAACGCCGACGCCGTCACGCGCCCCGAGGGGGAGGACGTCGCCACCTTCCAGGTGAAGCCGCACGAGATACAGCGGATCTGCAACCACCAGCAGTTCGGCAGCGGCGACCGGCACTACCTGGGCGTCCAGTTCACCCTGTGGGACGGCCAGCTGGTGATCACCATGATGATCAGCGTGACCGTGCTCCACGAGACACTGCGCATCGAGGTCACGGGCCACGCGCTGGGGCCGGTGCACGGCCTGTTCCTCTCCAAACCGGCGGCGAAGACGAAGACGGTCAACAAGACGGTCCGCTTCTGGGAGACCCGGGACGTCCAGCTGGCCCTGGTGGACGCCAAGGAGGTTGTCCGGCTCGCCCTGCGAGCCCCTCTCACCTGGTATCCGCCGATGCTGGACTACCTGGGCGGGAAGATCGTGCTGCCCGAGCCGTTCGGGCTGCGGCACGCATGGGCGGCCAAGCCGTGGAACCACCGCTTCATGGCGGACGACGCGATGCGTGCCGCCACCCCGGTGCTGCGGGCGGTCCACACGGCGGCGATGCGGGTCCTCGCGGAGAACGGTGTCGACACGGAGCGCTTCGACAACCGCTCGATCATACTGAGCGGCCTCGTCCAGGACCCGGCCCCGCGCAAGGCCGACGTCTACGACGCGTAGCCGGAAGGGCCCGCCGGACCACTCCGACGGGCCCTCCTTCGAGCCTGCTCAGCGGGCCGGCAGTCCGCCCGTCGGCCAGGCGTCGGCCAGCATCGCCCGGGTGTCGCCCAGCAGCTGGGGCAGCACCTTGGTGTGGCCGATGACCGGCATGAAGTTGGTGTCCCCGCCCCAGCGCGGCACCAGGTGCTGGTGCAGGTGCGCGGCGATCCCGGCGCCGGCGACCGAGCCCTGGTTCATGCCGATGTTGAAGCCGTGCGCGCCGGAGGCCGCCCGCAGCGCGATCATCGCCCGCTTGGTGAAGTCCGCCAGCTCCGCCGTCTCCTGGCCGTCCAGTTCGGTGTAGTCGGCCACGTGGCGGTAAGGCACGACCATGAGGTGGCCGCCGTTGTACGGGTAGAGGTTCAGCACCGCGTAGACGTGCTCGCCGCGCGCCACGACGAGGCCGTCCTCGTCGGATTTCGCCGGGATCGAACAGAACGGACAGCCGTCCTCGGCGCCCGGGCCGCTGGGCTTGTTCTCGCCCTGGATGTACGCCATCCGATGGGGGGTCCACAGGCGCTGGAATGCGTCGGGCGTCCCCACGCCGATCTGCTGCTCCGGCTCACTCGTCATGCCGATCAGCATATTGCGTCACCCCGGCGGAGCGTGTCGCCGGGGGCGCACCGCTCGGCCGCCCACGATGCTGAGCCGATGAGCGACCGACCCGCCCCCGATCCCTCCGCCCGGATGACCCGCTGGGAGCAGCGCACGGAGGTTCCGCTCTTCGCCGCGGGGCTGCTCTTCCTGACGGGGTACGCGGTCCGGGTGCTGACCCCGCACGAGGCCGAGCCCTGGAACGACATCGCGCTGATCCTCGTCTGGTCGACCTGGCTGCTCTTCCTCGTCGACTACGGGACGCGGCTGCGGCTCAGCGGGCTCGGCGCACGCTTCGTCCACACCCACTGGCTCGACACCCTGGTCCTGCTGCTGCCGCTGCTGCGCCCGCTGCGCATGGTCAAGGTCTACACGGCGGTGCAGCAGCGCCGTGACCGGCCCCGGCTGAGTCTGTACGCGCGGGTCATGTCGTACGCGAGCCTGACCGCCGTCCTGCTCGGCTTCTCCGCCTCGCTCGCCGTCTACCACCTGGAGCACACCGCCCCCGGAGCCTCCATCCGCACGTTCGGCGACGCGGTGTGGTGGGCGTGCGCGACGCTCACGACGGTCGGTTACGGGGATGCCACGCCGGTCACGCCGTGGGGCCGGACGGTCGCGGCGGGGCTGATGGCCTGCGGTCTCGCGCTGCTCGGGGCGGTGACGGGGTCGTTCTCCTCGTGGCTGATCCAGGTGTTCACCAGGGAGGACGAGAAACGGCCCCCGGAGCGCTGGTAGCACTCGGGGGGGCCGTTTCGCCGTACGGATCAGACCTGTACGCGGTCCTCGACGGCCTTCGCGATCTTGGCGAGGGCCTCGTCGACCGGGATGCCGTTCTCCTGCGAACCGTCGCGGTAGCGGAAGGAGACGGCCCCGTTGGCCATGTCCTCGTCACCAGCGATGATCATGAAGGGCACCTTGGCCTTCTGCTGGTTGCGGATCTTCTTCTGCATCCGGTCGGAGGAGGCGTCCACATCCACCCGCAGCCCCTGCTTGCGCGCCTTGGCGGCGAACTCCTGGAGGTAGGGGATGTGGGCGTCGCCGATCGGGATGCCGACGGCCTGGACCGGGGCGAGCCAGACCGGGAACGCGCCCGCGTAGTGCTCCAGGAGCACGGCGAAGAAGCGCTCGATGGAACCGAACAGGGCACGGTGGATCATGACCGGGCGCTGCTTGGAGCCGTCCGGACCGGTGTACTCCAGGTCGAAGCGCTCCGGCAGGTTGAAGTCGAGCTGCACGGTCGACATCTGCCAGGTGCGGCCGATGGCGTCCTTGCACTGCACGGAGATCTTCGGACCGTAGAACGCGGCGCCGCCCGGGTCCGGGACCAGGGGCAGGCCCTGCTTCTCGGCGACCTGACGCAGCGTCTCGGTGGCCTCTTCCCAGGTCTCGTCCGAGCCGACGTACTTCTCCGGGTCCTTGGTGGACAGCTCCAGGTAGAAGTCGGTGAGCCCGTAGTCGCGGAGCAGGTTCAGCACGAAGGTGAGCGTGCGGTCCAGCTCCTCCGCCATCTGCTCCTTGGTGCAGTAGATGTGCGCGTCGTCCTGCGTGAAGCCGCGCGAGCGGGTCAGGCCGTGCACGACGCCCGACTTCTCGTACCGGTACACCGTGCCGAACTCGAAGAGGCGCAGCGGCAGTTCGCGGTAGGAGCGGCCACGCGCGTCGAAGATCAGGTTGTGCATCGGGCAGTTCATCGGCTTGAGGTAGTAGTCCACCCCGTCGTCGAGCTGCATGGGCGGGTACATGCCGTCGGCGTACCAGTCCAGGTGGCCGGACTTCTCGAAGAGCTTGCCCTTGGTGGCGTGCGGCGAGTAGACGAACTCGTAGCCCTCCTCCTCGTGACGGCGGCGCGAGTAGTCCTCCATGGCCCGGCGGATGACGCCGCCCTTGGGGTGGAACACCGCGAGGCCGGGGCCGATCTCGTCGGGGAAGGAGAAGAGGTCCAGCTCGTTGCCGAGCTTGCGGTGGTCGCGCTTGGCGGCCTCCTCCAGGAACTCCAGGTGCGCCTTCAGCTCGTCCTTGGTCGGCCAGGCGGTGCCGTAGATGCGCTGGAGCATCGGGTTCTTCTCGCTGCCGCGCCAGTACGCGGCGGCGTTGCGCATCAGCTTGAACGCCGGGATGAACCGGGTGGTGGGCAGGTGCGGACCCCGGCAGAGGTCCTTCCAGCACAGGTCGCCGGTCTTGGGGTCGAGGTTGTCGTAGATGGTCAGCTCGCCGCCGCCCACCTCGACGTCCGCGCCGTCGTCCGAGGAGGCGGAGCCCTTGATGCCGATGAGCTCCAGCTTGTACGGCTCGTCGGCCAGCTCCTCGCGGGCGGCCTCGTCGGAGACCACGCGACGGGAGAACTTCTGGCCCCGCTTCTGGATCTCCTGCATCTTCTTCTCGACGGCCTTGAGGTCCTCGGGGGTGAACGGCTTCTCGACGTCGAAGTCGTAGTAGAAGCCGTCCTTGACCGGCGGGCCGATGCCGAGCTTGGCCTCGGGGAAGAGCTCCTGCACGGCCTGGGCCATGACGTGCGCGGTGGAGTGGCGCAGGATGTTGAGCCCGTCCTCGGAGGAGATCTCCACCGGCTCGACGCTCTCGCCGTCCTGGAGCTCGTACGAGAGGTCCTTCAGCTCGCCGCCGATGCGCGCGGCGACGACGGTGCGCTGTCCGGGGAAGAGCTCGCCGGCCGTCGTGCCCGTCGTCACCACGTGCTCTTCCCGCTCGGAATCGCGTTGGATGATCACACGGACGTCTGACACCGGTCTCTCCTGACTGAGGGGGCGCCCGTTTCTCATCGCACGGGCAAGGAGAATCGTACCGAGCCGTACGCCCCCGATGCGAACGCCTTCCGGGCCGGGCTACGGCTCCTCCCCCGCGCACGCCTCCTCGAAGAAGTCGACGTTCTCCTGGAGGGCCTTCATCAGCCGGTCCCGCTCGGCCTCGTCGACCTGGACGGGCGCGACCTGCGAGGCTCCGGTGAGCCGCCGGAAGCCGCCCCGGTTCTCCAGCCGCCCCTCCACCCGCAGCGGGAGCCCCACGAGGTGGGCGTGGCCCGCGATGCGGTACGCCTCCTCGTCCAGCTCCACGCGGACGTGCGCGACCTCGGCCCCGGCCAGCACCCGCAGCCGTACGATCCCGGCGCCGCGCGGCCCGGAGCGGCGCAGCCGGACCACCGCGCCGGTCAGCCGCACCTGCACGGCGGGTTCGTCGCGGAGGTAGCGGGCTCCGGCGGCGCGCAGGGCGGGCAGGTCCCCCGGGGAGAACTCGACGGGGGCGGGCCGGGCCGGGCAGCCGTCCGGGGTGCCCGCGGCGGGCGCCCACCGCAGGTCGATCCCGGCCCCCTCGGAGCCGCGCACCAGGGCGATCAGCGCCTCGGTCAGCTCCCGGCCGACACCCGCGGCGACCGCGCTGTCGAAGGCCTCCATGCCGCCGGTGGCCCGCTGGTAGTCGACCGCCTCGCGGGTGGCGTGCAGCGCGTGGCAGAGCTGGACGGCGACGGCGCGACCGGAGGCGACGGGGACGTACCCGGTGAGGCTGCGGCCGTCGGCGCCGGGCCCGATCAGGGCGTCGTCGAGGGCGGCCCGGGCCTTTCGGCGGTGCCGGGCGCCGTGGTAGCCCGCCCGGCCGCGGGTCGCGAGGGCCCCGGCCATGAGGACCTGCCGGGCGGCCGACCGCAGTTCCTCCGCCTCGGACCAGCCCGAGGCGCCGGCCGCTCCGGCCGCCGACTCGGGGACCTCGCGCCACCAGCGGATCTCGTCGCTGGGCACGGCGAGGGAGACCAGGACGTCACGGGCGGAGGGGTCGGCGCTGCGGCCGAGGGCGACGAGGGCTTCCTCGATCAGCTCCCCGCTGTCGGGGAAGGCCGCGCTCTCGGGCACCAGCAGGCTGGTCGCCCCGGCGGCGGATCCGGGCGGGGTCCAGCGGCCGTAGCGTCCCGGCGCTCCCCCGCGCCGCTGCCAGCCGTGCCGGCGCAGGAGGGCCCCGAGGACCGCGGGGTCGGGCAGCTCGGCGCCCGCGTCGGCGGGCGGCGGGGGCCACGGGCGGACGGTGGGGTGCGAGCGGGCGGCGGGGAGCCCCGCCCCGCCCGTGGGCTCGTCCATCGACCGGTGCATCAGGGTCTCCCTCCGGCCCCGACCCGGGCCATGATGTCGCAGAGCGCGCGGTCGTCGAAGATCCGCGAGGTCGGGATGCGCACAGTGGTCCGGTAGCGGCCCGTCACCGCGTGGCCGGCCAGGTTGGTCCAGTAACAGCAGTGGCGCAGGTCGAGGCCGCCCGGCCCGGCGCGCAGCCAGTCGTCCTGGCTGCGGGGCACGATCATCACGACCAGGATCTTGTGCACCGACACCGGGGAGCGGGCGAGCTTGACGAGGTGGGCGTTGTCGAGGGTGAAGGAGAACGCCCCGCCCGCCGGGTGCGGCGGTATCTGATAGGTGCACTTGAGCTGCACCTTGATGGTCACTTCGTCGTCGACGGTGTGGGCGGCGGCGCCGTGGCTGACGTGCCAGTCGATGCCGTTGTCGGGGAAGGGCTGGGACAGCGAGCATCCCGCCGCCGCCGCGACGGCGTGCAGATAGCCCACCTGAAGGGTCTCCATGCAGGCGGTGGTGGCGAGGGAGCCGCGCAGTGGCGCGCCCGGCTGCTGCGGCAGCCGCGGCCCGAAGGCCTCGGCGCGGGCGGTTCCCCCGGGGTCGGGCTGCGCGAGCGCCATGGCTCCGTGTGCCTTC
Organism: Streptomyces sp. NPDC058576; assembly: GCF_042718715.1. Lineage (NCBI taxonomy): Bacteria > Bacillati > Actinomycetota > Actinomycetes > Kitasatosporales > Streptomycetaceae > Streptomyces > Streptomyces sp. NPDC058576. Next base: position 30,501 of record NZ_JBHXPF010000070.1, read on the forward strand.
CGGGCGTGCCGATCGATGGCAGGTGGTCTGCCGGCGGGGTGTCGTGGGCTGGACGGATCGACGGACGTCGGCAGCAACTGCCCGGCGTCTCACCTGTGTTGTCACCGCATCAGACCGCCCGCAAACGGCGTATCAGGCAAACAGCCCGGGTATCACCGATATCGGGCAGAGGAATCATTCCATCTGCCGTGCGGGTGCGAGGAGTTCGGGGATGATGCACTGGTTCGAAGGGCCGCTGGCCGCTTTTGACACGGAGACGACAGGCGTGGACGTCGAGCAGGACCGGATCGTTTCGGCCGCTCTCGTCGCGCAGGACACCGCGGGCGGTCGCGTCCGCGTCACCCGCTGGCTGGTGAATCCGGGGGTTCCGGTTCCGCCCGGGGCGACCGAGATCCACGGCCTGACCGACGATCACCTTCAGCGCAACGGGCGTTGGCCCGCCCCGGTGATGGACGAGATAGCCCGGGCGCTGGCGGAGAGCTGCGCGACCGGCCGGCCGCTGGTCGTGATGAACGCTCCCTTCGACCTGACGCTGCTGGACCGGGAGTTGAGGCGGCACCGGGCGTCGTCGCTGGCGGGGTATCTCGACGGGGTGCCGCTGCGGGTGGTCGACCCGCGGGTGCTGGACAAGCATCTGGACCGCTACCGCAAGGGCCGCCGAACGCTCACGGATCTGTGCGCGCGTTACGAGGTGGTGCTCGACGGGGCCCATGACGCGGCGGCCGACGCGACCGCCTCGCTGGAGCTGGTGCGGGCGGTGTGCCGGCGCTTCTCGACCCGGCTGGAGCGGCTGTCGCCGTCCGAGCTGCACAGCCGGCAGGTGTCCTGGCACGCGGCCCAGGCGCGTGGTCTGGAGGCGTGGTTCGCCAAGAGCGGGACGCCGGAGGCGGTGGACCCGTCGTGGCCGCTGCGCCCGGAGCTGCCCGCGGCGGCGTGAGGGGCCGGGTGGCCCGGACATGCGAAAGCCGGTCCGCGTGATGCGTGCGGACCGGCTTTCCCCGGTGGGCGATACTGGGTTCGAACCAGTGACCTCTTCGGTGTGAACGAAGCGCTCTCCCACTGAGCTAATCGCCCGGGAACGGGTTGAACCATACAGGGCTCCGAGGGCTTGGTTCAAACTCCTTCCGGCCGCGCTCTACTCAGAGCGTCCCGGCCGGGAAGTGAGTATCCGAGCGCATGTACGGGCCGGGTGGCCGGGACCACACTCCCGTACATGGAACATGTGCCCCCGCCCGCCGAGGAACTGGCCCGCCTCGACCGAGAACTGGCCGAGCTGGACGCCCGCCGGGCCCAGCTGCTGACCCGGCGCGCCTGGCTGCTCGCCGCGCTCCGGCCGCCCGTGCCTGCGGCCGGCCCGGGCTGGAACCCGTCGGCCTGGGGGGCGCCGCCCGGCGGCCGCCCGGGTGCTCCGGCGCAGCCGTGGGGTTACGTGCCGAAGCAGCCGTCCGCGCCGCGCGGCGCGCAGAACGTCCTGCTGACGCTGGGCGGTCTGCTGCTGACGGTGGCGGCCATCGCGTTCACGCTGGTGAGCTGGGGCTCGATGGGGATCGGCGGCCGGTCCGCCGTGCTGTCCGTCGTGACGCTGGGGGCGCTGATCGCCCCGGCGGTGCTGCTGCGGCGGGGGCTGGCCTCCACTGCCGAGGCGCTGGCGGCCCTGGCCCTGGTGCTGACGCTGCTGGACGCCTACGCGGTCCACGCGGTGGCCGTGCCGGACACGGACGGGCTCGGCTTCACGGCCGCCGCGTCGGCGGTGCTCGCCGCGCTGTGGACCGCGTACGGGCTGGCGCTGGGCAGGCTGCGCCTTCCGCTGCCGGCCGCCGTGGTGCTCGCCCAGTGGCCGCTGCTGTTCTGGGCGTGGGCCGCGGGCGCTCCGGCACTGGTGGTCGGGTGGGCGCTGCTGGCCACGGCCGTGCTGGACGGGGCGATCGCCCTGTGGGGCAAGGGCACCGGGGTCCGGGTCACGGCGTGTGTCGGCGGATCGGTGATGGCCTTCTCGGCGCTGATGGTGGGGCTGACGCTGTCCACGACGGCCTCCGGGCCGCTCGGGGCGGTCGCGCCCGGCGGGCTGCTGCTGGCGGCAGCGGTGGCGGCCGGGGCCGGGGCATGGCGCGCGCCGAAGGGCTTCGCGCGGGCGGGCGGCGCGGTGGCGGGCCTCGCGGGGGTGGCGGCCGTGGGCGGTGTACCGGCGGCGGCGGTCCCGGAGGGCTGGCGGGTGCTCGCGTACCTGCTGTGCGGTCTCGCGGCGGCGGTGGTCGTCCGTTCGCGGCTGCCGAGGAACGCCGCGCACGGGGTGCTGGCGGCGTCGGGTGCGGTGGTGGCCGGGTCCCTGATGTGGGCGCTGCCGCCGGTCGCGGCGGTGCTGCTGGGCCCGGTGACGATCCTGTCCGACGTGTGGGCGGGGTCGCCGGAGGGCTTCCGGTCCGCGCTGGGGTCGACGCTGCCGTGGACGGAACTGGCCGCGGCCCCGGTGGTGCTGGCCCTGGTGGCCGGGCTGCTGGGGGCGGCCTACCGGTGGTGGCCGTCGCTGGTGCGGCTCGCCGCGCCGCTGACCGTACGGGAGGAGACGCCGGGGGCGGACGCGGCGGGTACCCCGGGCGCGGCCTGGACGGCGCCCGGGGCCGGCGCGCCCTGGTACGCCACCGGTGGCGTCGGCGCCCGCAGGCGGCCGTCCGGGGCCGCGGTGCGCGGGGCCGCCGGGGCGGGGGCGACGGCTCTGGGCTGGGGTGCGCTGCTGGTGGCCGGGGCCGTGCTGGACGTGCCGTACGCCCTCGCGGTGGTCGCGGAGACGCTTCTGGTGGCCGCGCTGCTCGCCCTGGCCGTACGCGCCCCGGGGAGCGGCCGGGACGGGTCGGGGGCACTCGCGGTGACCGCGCTGGTCGGGGCGGTCGGCGGGGCGGTGAGCGCCGGGCTGCTGTCGCTGGCGTCCGAGGGGGCCGCGTACGGGGTGTTCGGGGCGCTGACGGTGCTGTTCGCCGGGGCGGCGGTCCGGGCCCGGAGCGCGGTGCCGACGGCGGTGTTCGCGGTCGCCGCGGTGGTCTGGGGCACCGCGCTCACGGGTCTCGCGGGCCGGTCGCTGGAGCTCGCCCCGCACGAGGCCGCGCCGCTGCTGCTCCTGGTTCCCGCGCTGACAGTGCTGCTCGGGGCGCGGCTGCGGCGGGACCCCGTGGCGTTGCCGGTGGAGCTGACGGGGGCGCTGGGTGCGCTGGTCGCGGTGGGGCTCGCGGTGTCCGACGCGCCGTTCCTGGCCCTGGTGCTGGCGCTGTGCGGGGTGCTGGCGGCGGGCGCGGCGGTGCGGCCGGAGCGGCGGACGGTGGCGGGCTGCCTGGCTGCGGCGCTGTTCGTGCTGGCCGCCTGGGTGCGGCTGGCGGCTTCGGAGGTGTCGATCCCGGAGGCGTACACCCTGCCGGTGACCGTGCCCGCCCTGGTGGTGGGGTTCCTGCGGCGCCGGAAGGACCCGGAGGCGTCGTCGTGGACGGCGTACGGGCCGGGGCTCGCGGCGACGCTGCTGCCGAGCCTGGCGGTCGCCTGGACCGACCCGGACTGGCAGCGGCCGTTGCTGCTGGGCGTGGCGGCGCTGGCGATCACGCTGCTGGGCGCGCGCTACCGGCTGCAGGCGCTGCTGCTCCTCGGCGGGGCGGTGCTGGCCCTGGACGGACTGCACGAGCTGGCGCCGTACGTGGTGCAGGTGGCGGGGGCGCTCCCCCGCTGGCTGCCGCCGGCCCTGGCCGGACTGCTGTTGCTGGTGGTGGGGGCGACGTACGAGCAGCGGCTGCGCGACGCCCGCCGGCTCAGGGACACGCTGGGGCGGATGCGCTGAGCCGCGCCGGGGGCGGGGGCGCCCGGGGGGGGGGGCCCCGCCCCCGCGGGGGGGGGGGGGGCCCCCGCTGGCCCCCGGCGGGGGGGGGCGCCCCCGCGGGGGGGGGGGCCCCCGGGCCCCGGGGCCCCCCCCCCCCGACGGGTCCGGTCACCGTGTGCCGGGTGCGTCCTCGCTCAG
>NZ_JBHXPF010000071.1:0-33499 GCF_042718715.1 Streptomyces sp. NPDC058576
GGCGGGGAGCGGACCATCAGGCCCGCTCCCCGCCCGCCGTGCTGTTCGCGGGCGCCGGATCAGCTCTCGGCGCCGGCCGGCTGCGCCTTCGCCAGCGGCTCGGACGGTCGGGCCTCGGCGACCATCGCCTCCACCGGAACCGCCTCGACCGGACCGGTCTCCGCGTCCCCGGCCACGGCCACGGGCACCTGCTCCGTCGCCGGACCCCCGTCGACGGGCTCCCGCGAGGGGGCCGCCTCCATCGGGTCGCCCCGGCCGGGCAGCAGGTCGAGCACCGCCCGCCGGTGCGCGTCGCTCGTGGCGTCGTCGTACGGGTCCGGGGTGGCGGGCACCTGGAGCCGCAGGACCGGGCCCGCGCCCAGGCGGACGTAACCGCGTCCGGCGGGGACCTCGGGCGGCGGAGTCGTGTGCGGTGCGGCGCCGAGGACGTCTTCGATCTGCTCGCGGGAGGCCGGCCCGAGGACGGCGCGGGCGCGGGTGTGGGTCCGCACGGCCTCGGTGAGGGTGTCCAGCGCGTCGAACTGCTCGGCCAGCACGACGGTGACCTGGGCCGCCCGGCCGTGCCGCAGCGGGATCCGGAGCAGGTCCTGCGGGTCGGGCCTGCCGTCGGCCGCCGCGAGATGGCCCAGCACGCCGGGGCGGTCCAGCAGGATCCACAGCGGGCGACGGATGTCCTCCGGCGCCGGGCGGCCGCTCTGGCGGGCCAGGTTGGCGGTGATCAGGCGGCGCTCCGTCTCGTGCGCCGCCCACTCCAGCGTGGCCAGCGCCCCGCCGAGGCCGGACTCCACCGCGAGGACACCGGGGCGGCCGGACAGAGAGCCGTACTCACCGGCCCCGCCGCCGTCGACGATGATCACGTCGCCGTGCTGGAGGGCCTGGAGGGCGATCGAGCGGATCAGGGTAGTGGTGCCGCCGCCGGGCTGCCCGACGGCCAGCAGGTGCGGTTCGGTGGAGCGGCCGCCGGTCCGCCAGACCACCGGCGAGGCGTCCACCGTGGTGTCGCCGACGCGCACGGGGACGGTGCGCGAGACGGCGTCCGGGTCGGTGAAGCCGAGGACGCTCTCGCCGGGGGCGGTGACGAAGCGCTGGGCGGCGATCGTCGTGGGGAGCGCGTCCAGCACGGTCATGACGAGGCGGTTGGCCTCCTCGTCCCAGCCGAAGTGGTACTCGCGGCCCCGGCCGGACTTGGTGTGGAGCAGCAGCTCGATCCGGGAGCGGGCCGCGGCCTCGCCGTCCGTGAAGTACGCGGGGTAGGAGATGTGGAGGCGGGTGAGCCGCCCGTCCTGGTCGAAGGCGTAGCCCTCGAAGGCCTTCGCCCAGTCGCCGCCGTGGGCGAACAGCGGATCGGGGTCGTCGGCCGTCGAGAAATACGGCACGAGCGCCTCGTACAGCGACCGCAGGCGTGCGGTCTCCGTCTCGTCGGGCCCGGTTCTCACCGGGGTCCGCTCCCGCCCCTTCCAGGCGGCAGCGCCCATCACCGTGATCAGGGCCAGGATCGGTCCGTACGGGACGAGCGCCACCACGAGCACACAGGCCGCGGCGAGGAACAGCTTGGGACCACGCCGTTCCTTGGGAGTCGCGACCCACTTCTGCCGACCGGACACGGCCAGCAGCCGCAGACCGCGGACCACCGTGATCAGCGGATGGAGGACATCGGTGGCACTGTCGGCGGCCGTGCGCGCGATCTCTCTGCTGCGAGTGATCGAAGCGCTGCCGCTGCTCAGAATGCGGGGGAGTGGTCGCCGGGCCACGTCGGTCTCCTGAAGGGGTGGGAGCGGTTGCGGAGCGTCAGAACTTGATCCCGCCCAGCAGGCCGGCGAGGCTCGCCCCGCCCGCCGTGATGCTCGGGGCGATGGCGGTGCCGGCCAGGTAGAAGCCGAACAGGGCACAGACGATGGCGTGGGAGGCCTTGAGCCCGTCCTTCTTGAAGAACAGGAAGACGATGATGGCGAGCAGTACCACGCCCGAGATGGAAAGGATCATGAGCGGTTCTCTCCTGGTTGAAGGGGACAGTCACCATGAGTCCTTCCAGGATCACGGGAAGTATCTATACGACAAAAGGTGCAATCGAGTGAATATCCCGCGCTTTCACTTGACCGGCCCACAGAAGTCCGCTTCCAGGGAGCGGCATCACCCGGGCCGTGCCGGGCAGGATCAGCCGCGGTGATCCCTTGCCGCTCCCGGACCGGGTCATGTCGGGCCGGGAGCAGTACCCTGTCGATTCACTCGTGCGGCCCCGTGCCGTACGCCCCACGAGGTCAACCGCGGCGGTGATCAGCCGCGGCAGCAGTCAAGGAAGGCGGTCCGTCCGATGAGCGAAACCCCCGATCCCGAGGTGGTCGAGCTGGCGACCAAGGTCTTCGACCTGGCCCGCACGGGCGACACCGAGGCCCTCACCGCGTACGTCGAGGCCGGAGTCCCCGCCAACCTCACCAACGACCGGGGCGACACGCTGCTGATGCTCGCCGCCTACCACGGGCACGCCGCCACGGTCGCCGCCCTCGTCGCCCGCGAGGCCGACCCGGACCGGGCCAACGACCGCGGTCAGACCCCGCTGGCCGGAGCCGTCTTCAAGGGCGAGGACGCCGTCATCGACGCCCTGCTCGCCGCGGGCGCCGACCCGGCCGCCGGAACACCGTCCGCGCTGGACACGGCCCGGATGTTCGGCAAGTCCGACCTGCTGGAACGCTTCGGTGCACGGTGAGACGCCGGCGGGGGCGCCCCCGGGCGCGTCCGCCGTGGGCTCCGCTGACCGGTCCGTCGTAAATGTGGTCGCGGTGGCGAAATGGCTGGGTCATCATGACGTCGCGGGCCCGCTCAGGGCCACCGACGAGAGGCAGAGGAAGATGCTCTACACCAGGCGGAAGACGGCGGTCGGCCGATCATGTCACTGCGCGGCGTAGCGGTGTCCCCCGGACACCCCCACGTGCCGAGAGGCACGGGGCACTGCACAGTCCCGGTTGCGTCGACAGCTTGATGTGAGGCTTTCTCCCATGTTCGATCCGTTCATAGCGCCGAGCGGCACCCTGCTCGGCCTTCTGCAGAGGGGCCGCGGCGACGGCACGCTCCACGCGCTCGCCGCACCGCGCCCCGAGGCCCTCGCGGCCCTCAACCACTGCGTCGTGAGCGACCCCCGTCACGACTGGCAGGTGGAGAACCGCTCCCTCTACTACGCGCGCCTCTATCTCGACCTCGACGGCGGTATCGAGGAGATCGAGCGACACCTCGGCGATCCCGACGACCACCTGGATACCGACGACTCCCGCACCGGCCTGGCGCTGTCCGTCCTCGGCCACCTCGCCTCCTACGGACGCGACGACGCCCTGGCCCTCCTCCGCCGCTACGCGGCGACCGGCGCCAACTGGGCCTGGGCTCTGGACGAGCTGGCCCTGCGCGACGACGACGCCGGCCTGCGCTCCCTCGCGCTGCCCGTCCTCGCCCGCTTCCCGGCCACCGGACAGGGCGCGGCCGACCTCGCCGCCGCCGTACGCGACTCCTTCGAGCCACGCCCCTGGCGGCTGTGGGCCGACGACCCGCGCGAAGCGGTCGGCGCCCGGGTCAGGGCCGCCGGCGAACAGGGCTCGTTCGACCGATGGCAGCGCCAGATGCGCCCCGGGGGTCCCCGCCCCGGCTGGAGCGTCCAGGCCGTCTTCGACTGGGCTCAACAGGCCCTGGAACGCGGCAGCGAACTGCACGTCCCCGCGGCCCGCTGCCTCACCGCCGTCGCCGGACCCGACGATCTGCCCCGGATCGTCGACGCCGCCCGCAGCGGCCCCGAAGGCGCCCGCTGCGCCGCCCTGCACTACCTCGCGGAGGCCGGTGACTCCGTCGTCCTCGACCTCATCGAGGCCGCCGCCGACAGCCCCTCCCGCACCGTCGCCGACGCGGCCATCGCCGCCTTCGAGCGGATGACCTGCGACGCCGCCGTCGAGCGGGCCAGGCGCTGGGCCCACCGCCCCGACGCCCTCGGAGCCTCGGCCGCCGGAGTGCTCGCCTGCCGAGGCACCACCCAGGACGCTCCCCAAGTCCTCGGCGCGCTGCGGGAGGCCGTACGCGGCGACGGACCCGACGCCCCCCGGCTGTGGACCCTGGTCGACGGAGCCGGCCGGCTCGGCATCGCCTGCGCCGCCCCCGTACTGCGCCACGTCTACCGCGAGACGTCCTCCTCGCACCTGCGGGGCAGGGCCGCCCGCGCCCTGGCCGCGACCGACCCGACCTTCGCGACCGGGTTCGCGGTGGAGTGCCTCTGGGACTGCGAGGAGACCACCCGCGAGGTGGCCGCCCTGCACGCCGAGACCGGAGACATCCGCGTCGCCGAACGCCTGCGCCGCCTCGCCGCCGACCCGGCCGAGGAGGCCGAGGTCCAGACGGCGGTTCGGAGCCGGATCGGGCCGGACGCACCGGCCCTCTGACCCGTCCGACCCGGACAGGCCCCTCTCGCGCCCGGGGCGGGAGACCGCGGACCTTCTCTTCCTGCGGCCTCCCGCCCCCAGGCACAGAATGGCGCCATGACCGGACGCTGGGAGTTCTGGATCGACCGGGGCGGCACCTTCACCGACGTGGTGGGCCGTCGCCCCGACGGCAGGCTGATCACCCGCAAGCTCCTCTCCCACGACCCCGGCCGCTACGACGACGCGGCCGTCGCCGGAATCCGCCTGCTCCTCGGCCTGGAGGCGGACGAACCGGTGCCCGCCGACCGGGTCGCCGCCGTCCGGATGGGCACCACCGTCGCCACCAACGCCCTGCTGGAGCGGCGGGGCGAGCCGACGGTCCTGCTGATCACCGAGGGCTTCCGGGACGCGCTGCGGATCGCGTACCAGAACCGGCCCCGCCTCTTCGACCGCCGTATCGTCCTTCCCGAGAGCGTCCACGAGCGCGTCATCGAGGTCCCCGAACGGATCGACGCCGAAGGCCGCACCGTACGGCCCCTGGAACTCGGCCCCGTACGCGAACAGCTGCGCGCCGCCCATGCCGACGGGCTGCGCAGCGCCGCCGTCGTCCTGATGCACGGCTACCGCCACCCCGCCCACGAACGGGCCGTCGCCGACGCGGCCCGGGAGGCGGGCTTCAGCCAGGTCAGCAGCTCCCACGAGGTCAGCCCGCTGATCAGGCTCGTCCCGCGCGGCGACACCACGGTCGTCGACGCCTACCTCTCACCGGTCCTTCGCCGGTACGTCGACGAGGTCGCCGCCCGCCTCGACGGGATCCGGCTGATGTTCCTCCAGTCCAACGGCGGCCTGCGCGAAGCCGCCCGCTTCCGTGGCAAGGACGCCGTCCTCTCCGGACCGGCCGGCGGCGTGGTCGGCATGGTCCGTACCTCTCAGCAGGCCGGACACGACCGGGTCATCGGGTTCGACATGGGCGGCACCTCCACCGACGTCTCCCACTACGCCGGAGCGTTCGAACGGGAGCTGGGAACGGAGGTCGCCGGGGTCCGGATGCGGGCCCCGATGATGAGCGTCCACACCGTCGCGGCCGGCGGCGGCTCCGTCCTGCACTTCGACGGCAGCCGCTACCGCGTCGGACCCGACTCGGCCGGCGCCGACCCCGGCCCCTCCTGCTACCGCCGGGGCGGCCCCCTCACCGTCACCGACGCCAACGTCATGCTCGGCCGTGTCCAGCCCGGCCACTTCCCGGCCGTCTTCGGCGAGGACGGCGACCTCCCGCTCGACGCCGGCCTCGTGCGCGAGCGGTTCACGGAGCTCGCCGACGAGGTGGGGCACGCCACCGGACGGCGGCCGGGCGAGGCCGAGGTCGCGGCGGGCTTCCTGGAGATCGCCGTGCTCAACATGGCCAACGCCGTCAAGAAGATCTCCGTGCAGCGCGGCCACGACGTCACCCGCTACGCGCTGACCGGGTTCGGCGGCGCGGGCGGCCAGCACGTCTGCGCGGTCGCCGACGCCCTGGGCATCGACACCGTCCTCGTCCCCCCGCTCGCCGGGGTGCTCTCCGCGTACGGCATCGGCCTGGCCGACGCCACCGCGATGCGCGAGCAGTCGGTGGAGGAGGAGCTCGACGCGGCCGCCCGGGAGCGCGTGGCGGAACTCTGCGCGGAGCTGGGCGACCGTACCCGCGAAGCGCTGCGCGCCGACGGAGTGCCGGACTCCGCGATCACCACCCGGGCCCGCGTCCTGCTGCGGTACGCCGGGACGGACGCCGCGCTGCCGGTGGACCTGGACGCGGAGAGCGCCATGGCCGAGGCGTTCGCCGCCGCCCACCGGGCCCGGTTCGGCTTCACGATGGACAAGCCCGTCGTCGTCGAGACGGTCTCGGTCGAAGCCACCGGGGAGACCGGGGCCACCGGCCCGAACGGCGCGGCCGGCGATGCCCCGACCGCCGCCCGGCCGGGGCCCCGTGACACCCCGCCGCGCCCGGCCGACACCGTGGACCTGTACGCCGAGGGGCGGTGGCAACGCGCCCCGCTGTACCGCCGGGAGGGCCTGCGCCCCGCCGACACCGTCACCGGGCCCGCCGTCGTCGCCGAGGACGACGCCACCACCGTCGTCGACCCGGGCTGGCGGGCCGAAGCGGCCCCCACCGGACATCTCGTCCTCACCCGCAGCAGCCCCCGCCCCGAACGCACCGCCGTCGGCACCCGGGTGGACCCGGTGATGCTGGAGGTCTTCAACAACCTCTTCATGTCGATCGCCGAGCAGATGGGCGTGCGCCTGGAGAACACCGCCCACTCGGTCAACATCAAAGAGCGCCTCGACTTCTCCTGCGCCCTGTTCGACGCCGAGGGCAACCTGATCGCCAACGCCCCGCACATCCCGGTGCACCTCGGCTCGATGGGCGAGTCGATCAAGGAGGTTCTGCGCCGCAACGAGGGCGCCCTGCGCCCCGGCGACGTCTACGCCGTCAACGACCCGTACCACGGCGGCACCCACCTGCCCGATGTCACCGTGGTGACCCCCGTGTTCGACGAGGGCGAGGGCGGCCGGCTCCGCTTCCTGGTCGCCTCGCGCGGGCACCACGCCGAGATCGGCGGCATCACCCCCGGCTCCATGCCCGCCTTCAGCCGGACGATCCACGAGGAGGGCGTGCTCTTCGACAACTGGCTGCTCGTCCGCGACGGCCGACTGCGCGACGAGGCGACCCGCGACCTGCTCGCCTCCGCCCCGTACCCCTCCCGCGACCCGGACACCAACCTCGCCGACCTGCGCGCCCAGATCGCCGCCAACGAGAAGGGGATCGCCGAACTGCGGCGCATGGTGGACCAGTTCGGGGCCGACGTCGTGGACGCCTACATGGGCCACGTCCAGGACAACGCCGAGGAGTCCGTACGCCGCATCGTCGCCGGACTGCACGACGGCCACTGCCGGTACGAGACCGACAGCGGGGCCGTGATCCAGGTCCGGCTGACCGTCGACCGGGACGCCCGCGGCGCCCACCTCGACTTCACCGGCACCTCGCCCCAGCAGCCCGGCAACGCCAACGCGCCCAGGTCCGTCGTGATGGCCGCCGTCCTCTACGTCTTCCGCACCCTCGTCGGGGAGGACATCCCGCTCAACAGCGGCTGCCTCAAGCCCCTGGAAGTGACCATTCCGCCCGGCTCCATGCTCGACCCCGCCTACCCGGCCGCGACCGTCGCGGGCAACGTGGAGACCTCCCAGGCGGTCACCGGAGCCCTGTACGGAGCGATCGGCGGGCAGGCCGAGGGCTCCGGCACGATGAACAACCTCACCTTCGGCAACGAGCACGTCCAGTACTACGAGACGGTCGCCAGCGGCTCCGGAGCGGGCGACGGCTTCGCCGGCGCCGACGCCGTGCAGACCCATATGACCAACTCCCGGCTCACCGACCCCGAGATCCTGGAGTGGCGGCTGCCGGTCCGCCTGGAGTCCTTCGCCGTACGGGAGGACAGCGGGGGAGCGGGGCGGTGGCGCGGCGGCGAAGGCGTCGAGCGCCGCATCCGCTTCCTGGAACCCGTCACGATCGCCCTCCTCACCGGACACCGCCGCGTCCCGCCGTACGGAGCCGGCGGCGGGGAGCCCGGGGCGCTCGGCGGCCAGCACATCGAGCGGGCGGACGGCGGGACGGTCCTGCTGAAGGGGTGCGACACCGCCGAACTGGACGCCGGAGACGTGCTCGTGGTTCGCACTCCGGGTGGCGGGGGATACGGCCGCGCGGGGTCGTAGCCCGTACGGGAGCGGTCGCGGGTACGCCGTCGGGACCGGTCGCGCGTACGCCGTCGGGCCGGTCGCATGAACGCCGTCGGGACCGGTTGCGTAAACGCCGTCGGGACCGGTCGCATAAACGCCGTTTCGACCGTTGTCAGTGCGAGGACCTAATCTGTCCCACGTGACTTCGCCTGCCTATCCGGACACCGCCTCGCCGCAGCTCAGCGCGGGGCCGCGGCCTGCCCCGGGCCCCGCCGCCGACGAGGGGCTCTCGCGGCGGCTGCGCGCGCTCGCGTGCACGGCGCCGCTGCACGACCTGGACGTCCGCAAGGCGAATCTGGCGGGCGAGTACACGGTGTACGCCATGGCGGAGGTCGCCCTCGCCGCGATCGACCACGTCACGCTCAACATGGACTTCGACACCGGGGCCGACCACGACCAGATAGTGGCCAGACTGCTGCCCCGGGTCGGCGCCCAGGCCCCCGACCGCCCCGTCGCCGAGCACGAACGGGTCGCCCGCTGGGTCCTGGAGAACCTGATCAACGTCGGCAGCGTCGACCGGGGCTTCCGCGCGGTCTACGGCACCTACGGCCCCGACGGTGTCTACGTCCGCCGGGACTACGACTTCAAGCTGATCGAGGAGGTCCCCGGCTACGGCGGCACGGTCTACCTCCGCGCCACCGACGAAGCGGTCAACGTCCTCGTCGGAGCGCTGGACACCGATGTCACCAGCGCCCAGATCGCCGCCGAGGTCAAGCTGGAGGTCCTCATCAGCCGGGGCCGCCTCGCGGACGCCCAGCTCGCCGCCGAACAGGCCCGCTACCGCACCGTGCAGTACGCCGAGACCCTGCGCCGCACCCTGGAGGCCACCCGGCGCAACGTCCGCGCCGTCGACTGGCTCCACACCGTCCCGGACATGATCGCCGAGGCCCTCGACCACGTGGCCGACCGCTACCGCCACGAGAACGCGATCCTCACCAACATCCGCAAGGCCCGCGACGAGGCCGAGGACCCCGAGCACAAGCGCCGGGCCGCCGAGCTCGTCGACATCGTCAAGGACTGCATCCGCCGCCACACCCAGCTCCAGTCCCGGCTCCTGGAAGCGGGCCCCCTCTTCCGCGCGGAACAGGACCGGCAGGCCTTCGCCCCGCCCGCCGCCCACGCGGGCCTCGATCTGTACGGGCAGCTCCTCGCACCGCTCCTCCCGCTCCCCGTCGAGCAGTCCACCCGGGCCACCGACGCCTTCTTCGCCCACGGCACCGGACTGCGCACCCCCACCGCCGTACGGGTCGGGGACCTGGTCGACCTGCTGCTCACCCCGCCCCTGGAACGCGATCACCTGGGCGCGGAGATGCCCGAGCCCGACCTGATCGCCACCCCGGACGACAGCCGGTTCAGCGAGGAGCAGCTCGCCCGCGCCAGGACCCTGCTCGACCTGGAGCACGACGCCCCGCGCCGCCTTTCCGGGCTGCTCGCGGAGGCCCGCCGCACCGGCGACACCGACCTGCCGTACCTGGTCGCGCTGCTCGCCGTCCACGCCGCCAGCCCGCCCGTCGGCACCGCCTACCGCCAGGGCGAGCGGCGCCTGCTGTTCGCCGTGGACGACGGGGCGGAGCTGGAGGACCCCGAGTTCGGCGGCGCCGACCTCATCGTGGGCACCGCCCTGCTCGACGCCGCCGGTATGGCCGCTGACCGCAAGGAGGCCTCGTGACCGGCCCCGCGCTCTCGGCCGCCTCTCCCCTCGCGGTCGGCCCCGCCCGCCCTCCGCACCCGCACCGCATCCGTACCGAGGAGTCCCAGCCGTGAGCGACCACGACGCCGAGCACCCCGACGCGTGGACCGAGCCCGCCGCGCACGCGGGCCCCACCACGACGAACGGGGCTCCCTCCACGACGTACGCGGCCGACTCCGCGCACAACCGTCCGCACGCCGCCGAGCCGGCCGGACAGACCCCCGTCACCCCGGCCGACGCCGCCGACGCCGCCCGGCTGGTCTCCTTCGGACTCCAGCCCAAGCTGCTGCCCGCCCGCGACGCCGAATACGCCGACCTGCTGCGGCGCTACCGCGAGGAGAGCGCCTTCGCCCGGCTCGCCGACGCCGTCGCCACCGGCCTCGGCCTCATCGTCCTGGAGGTCTCCCCGCGCGCCGGGATGGCCGTCACGGCAGGCGAGGACTCCGTCTTCGCCGTCCGCATGGGCGACTACGCCCGCCGCGCCTCCTCCGACGCCGCCGACCGCTTCCTGCACGGCCTCGCCCATCTCGCCGTCGCGGCCCTCGCCTTCCCCCGCCCGGAGGACCTCGCCGACGACGCCTACATCGGCCGCATCACGGTCAACGGCGTCGACGCCTTCGTACGCCAGGCCTGCCGACGGCTGGAGGAGCGCGCCGAGGAGCAGGGCGACAACACCGACCCGACCAGCGACGCCCCGGGACTCGAAGCCGGCTGGCGGATCTACGCCCGCCGGAGCGCCACCGGCGCGACCAAGGACGCCCGCCGGCTCGCCGGATCCACCACCGGCATCATCGGCAAGGCCGTCGCGTTCCTCACCGACTCCGGCTTCCTCCAGCGCACAGGCGACGACGCGGGCGGCGCCTACCGCACCACCGCCCGCTACCAGCTCCAGGTCCGTGACCTGGCGGGCAGCGCCGCCATGGCCGAACTGCTGGAGCTCGGCGTCGTCCCCGTCACCGACGGCTCCGCCACCCTCCTGCCGCCGCCCGACCCCGACAGCGTGGAGCTGGCCGCCGACGCGGGCCTGCCCTTCCACTCCTGACCCCGCCCCGCCCGCATCCCGCTCCACCCCCGCTCACCGAACGACGAGAGTCCGCCGCCATGTACGAGTTGTCCCGGGTCCGTCTCTACTCCATCGGGCCTGCCGGTGCGCGCTACGCCGACACCGTCCTCGACCTGCGCGGCGTCGGCGCACCCGTCCCCCACCCCGCCCCCGCCCAGGCGGAGTTCTTCGAGGACGAGCCGGTCGGCCCGCCCCGCCGCCCCGCCCCCGCGGGCGTCCTCTTCCTGGAGAACGGCGGCGGCAAGTCCGTCCTGCTGAAGCTGATCTTCTCCGTGATGCTCCCGGGCCACCGCAACACCCTCGGCGGCGCCAGCTCCGGCGTGCTGCGCAAGTTCCTCCTCGCCGACGACTGCGGACACGTCGCCCTGGAGTGGCAGCACACCCTCACCGGCGAGTGCGTCGTCGTCGGCAAGGTCAGCGAGTGGCGCGGCCGTCAGGTCTCGGGCGACCCCCGCAAGTTCGCCGAAGCGTGGTATTCGTTCCGGCCCGGCCCCGGGCTCAGCCTGGACAGCCTGCCCGTCGCCGAATCCTCCGCCGTGGGCCGCCCCGCCGAGGGCGTCTCCGGCGCACGCGGCAGGCGGCGCACCATGAAGGGCTTCCGCGACGCGCTGATGGACGCGGGCAAGTTCTACGCGCACCTCGACGTGCACTGGGAAGAGATTCACGACCGCTGGAACGAGCACCTCGGCGACCTCGGCCTCGACCCCGAACTCTTCCGCTACCAGCGCGAGATGAACGCCGACGAGGGCGAGGCCGCCGGGCTCTTCGCGGTGAAGAAGGACTCCGACTTCACCGACCTGCTGCTCCGCGCCGTCACCGACACCCGCGACACCGACGGACTCGCCGACCTGGTCAGCGGCTTCGGCAACAAGCTGGGCCGCCGCGCCGAGCTGACCGCCGAACGCGACTTCACCGCCGGCTCCGTGGACCTCCTCGGCCGGATCGTCGAGGCCACCGACACCCGCGCCCGCGCCCGCGACATCCACGCCGGCGCCGAACGCCGCACCCGCACCCTCGCCCGCCGCCTGGCCGCCCGCGCCGCCGAGGAGCGTGGCCGCACAGCCGAGCTGGCCGAACGGGTCACCGCCGCCGCCCACACCGTCACCGAGGCCGAGACCACCCGGGGCAGCCGCTCCCTCATCGCCGCCGAACTCGCCTACCGGCACGCCTCGCTCGCCCTGACCGCCGCCGAGAAGAGCGCCGCCGCCGGACGCAAGGAGCTGGTCGAGGCCCGCACCCTGCACGCCGCCTGGCAGGCCGCCGAAGCCGTCCTGCGCCACCGCGCCGCCGCCGACCGCTCGGCCAGGGTCGCGGTCGCCATCCGCGAGGCCGAACGCGACGCCGCCCCCGCCCTCGCCGCCCGCAGCGCCGCCGCCACCGACCTCGTCCGCGCCCTGCACAGGGCCGCCGAGGAGGGCGAGCGCGTCGCCAACGAGGAGGAGGAGCGCTCCGACGTCCTCCAGGCCACCGGCGAACGCGCCCACCGCGACGCCACGGTCGCCGCCACCGAGGCCCAGCGCGCCCGCAGCGAGGCCGGACACCTGCGCCAGCGCCTCGCCGAGGTCGGCCAGGAGACCGCCGAAGCGGTCCGGGCCGGCTGGCTCGACGACACCGCGCCCGACGCCGACCCCGCCCGCGCGGCCCTCGCCGCCAGCGACGCCGAACAGTCCGCCGTCGCCGCCTGGGACACCGCCCGCGAGGCCGCGCGCGGCGCCGCCGACACCGCCCGCGAGGCGGCCGCTGCCGAAGGCCGTGCCGAGCTGGCCGCCGCCCGCGCCGCCGACGGGGCCAAGGCCGCCGAGCAGAGTTACGAGGACGAGCTCCGCGCCGCCGAGTCCATCGCCGCCGACCCCCGCCTCGGCGACCTGCTGAGCCTCCCCTCCACCACCGGAGTCCCGCACCCCCGCCGGGAGACCGGCGACGAGGCGCCAGTGCCCGCGCAGGGCGCCCCTGGAGCACCCGGCCGGCCGGGCGACGACGGCACGACCACGGCCACCGACCCGGCCACCGCCGCCGGACCGTCCGGCGACCGCGCGGTGGCCCTCGCCGATCAGCCCACCACCGCTCAGCAGCCCCTGACCGCCGAGGAGTTCGACCGCAGCGCCGACGAGCTGCGCGACCTCCTCGACCAGTCCGTCGCCGCCGCCGAGCGCCGCCTCTTCGATCTGCGCACCGCCGCCGCCGACGACGCCCGCATCCTCGGCGCGCTCGGTGAGGGCGGGCTGCTACCGCCCGGCCCCGACGTCCTCGCCACCGTCGAGTATCTCGGCGAGCACGGCATCCCCGCCCTGCCCGGCTGGCGCTACCTCGCCCAGGCCGTCGACCCGGCCGACCACGCCGCCGTCCTCGCCGCCCGCCCCGAGCTCGTCGACGGCGTCGTCATCACCGACCCCGACGCCCACACCCGCGCCCGCGAGGTCCTCGGCGGCGCGGCCCTGCTGCCGCGCTCGGCCGTGGCCGTCGGCACCGCCGCCGCCCTCCTCGCCCCCGTCCCGGCCCCGGGCACCGGCTCCGAGACCCAGAGCGACGGGGTCTTCCTCGTCCCGCCGAACCCGGCCATGCACGACGAACACGCCGCCGACGAGGAACGCCACGCGCTGCGCAGCCGCGCCGGCGCCCGCGACGAGGACATCAGGACGCTCGCCGCCCGCCTCTCCGGGGACCGCGCCCTCGCCTCCCGGATCGGCTCCTGGCGCGCCGACTGCCCGCCCGGCATGCTCGCCGAACTGGCCGAGGCCGCCGCCGCTGCCCGTACGGCCGCCGAGAGCGCCGAAGCTGTCCTCGCCGAGGCGCGCACCGCCCGCGCCGAGGCCGACGAGGCCGCCGCCGACACCGCCCGGGTCCGCGACGAACGCCAGGAAGCCGCCCAGCGGGCCCGCCGCGTCGCCGACGCCCTCGCGGGACTCGCCCACCGGCTCCGCGAGCGTTCCGGCTGGCAGGCCCGGCTGCGTGAACTGGTCGACGAGGCCGCCGAGTCCGAGGCCCGCGCCGCCGTCTGCCTCGACCTCGCCCGCGCCGCCGACGAGGACCGCCGGGCCGCCCAGCGCGCCGGGGACGACGCCCGGCGCACCGCCCGCGCCCTGCGGGCCGAGCGCGCCGAGATCGCCGGTGTACCCGAAGTCCTCCCCGAGGAGGACGAGTCCGGGGCCCGCACCGCCCTGCCCACCCTGCGCGAGGCCTACCGGGCCGCGTCCCAGCTGTACGAGAAGGTCGGCGTCGGCGCCGACCTGCGCGCCGAACAGGCCCGCGCCGAGAGCGACGAGAGCGCCGCCCTGGCCGAGCTGGACCGCCTCACCAACAAGGTCCGCACCCGCGCCGCCCAGCTCCTGGAGGGCACCGACGGAGCCGACGGTCCCTCCCGCCAGGCCGCCGCCGCCCGCGCCGAGGCGCACGTCCAGCTCCTGGAGACCCGCGCCTCCACCGCCAGCGAGCACCTGGGACGGCTGCGCGGCGAGGCCGAGCGGCTCGCCCCCGACGGCGAGCGTGAGCACCACACCGAGCTGCCGGACGACCTGGCCCCGGCCGACGCCGAGAGCGCCCAGGCCCTGCTCCGTACCGCCGGCGCCGAACTGGCGGAAGCCACCGGCGCCCTGGACACCGCCCGCGCCGCCCACGGCGAACTGCTGCACGCCCACCGCACCGCTGAGGACTCCGTCGGCGGCTTCGACGAGACCGCGGCCCTGCTGCGAGACCTTCTGCGCGACCACGGCGCGGAGGAGGGGGGCGAGGACCCCGACCCGTACCCCGGCACTCTGGAGGAGGCCCGGCAGTCCGCCGCCGAGTCCCGCCGCTCCCTGCGCGGCTGCAACGCCGACCTCTCCGCCGCCGAGAGCGCCGTGAGGGAGGCGAGCGACATCCTCGTCCGGCACGCCAACTCCACCCGGTACGAGCAGGTCCGCACCCCCGCCCGCCAGCAGATCCGCGAGCTGCCCGCCTCAGCGCTGCCCGAACACGCCCAGAAGTGGGCGGACGCCTTCGCCCCCCGGCTCCGCGTCCTCACCGACGAGCTGGTCCAGCTCGAACGCAACCGCGACTCCATCGTCGACCGGCTGCGCGGACTGGTCGAGTCGGCGCTCACCACCCTGCGCTCCGCCCAGCGGCTCTCCCAGCTCCCCGAAGGACTGGGGGAGTGGTCGGGGCAGGAATTCCTCCGGATCCGCTTCGAGGAACCCGATCAGGCCACCCTCACCGAACGCCTCGGCGAGGTCATCGACGAGGCCACCCACGCCGCCCTCAAGAAGAACTCCGACCTGCGCCGGGACGGCATGTCCCTGCTGCTGAGGGGAGTCGAGGCGGCCCTGCGGCCCAAGGGCATCGCCGTGGAGATCCTGAAGCCCGACGCCGTCCTGCGCGCCGAGCGCGTCCCGGTCGGGCAGATGGGCGACGTCTTCTCCGGCGGTCAGCTGCTCACCGCCGCCATCGCCCTCTACTGCACGATGGCGGCCCTGCGCAGCAACGACCGGGGCCGCGACCGCCACCGCCACGCGGGCACCCTGTTCCTCGACAACCCGATCGGCCGCGCCAACGCCACCTACCTGCTGGAGCTCCAGCGGGCGGTGTCGGACGCGCTGGGCGTACAGCTGCTCTACACGACCGGCCTCTTCGACACGACCGCGCTCGCGGAATTCCCCCTGGTCATCCGGCTGCGCAACGACGCCGACCTGAGGGCGGGGCTCAAATACATCAGCGTGGAGGAGCATCTGCGCCCCGGCCTGCCGCAGCAGGACCCCGACGGAGAGACGGTCCACGGCGAGATCACGGCGACCCGCATGTTCAAACGGAGCGAGCAGGGCGCCGTCGAGGCCGCGACCCCGCCGCGGCCCGACGCGTAACCCGTCAGGCCCGGGAGAGGTCGCCGGTGTTCCGGCGGCCGCTTATGCCGCCGCCCGTGCCGTCCCGCTCGGCCGCCCGCTCGGCCCGGCGGGACCGGCGCCGCTCACGGCGTATCTGCCGGGCCGAGCTGCTCGGCACGGACACCACGCCGTGGCGCTGGTTCCACACCTGACGGGTCACCCAGACGTCGAGGACCGCCCAGGTGGCGACCACCGTGCTGGCCACACTGCTGAGCACCATCGGGAAGGCCAGCCAGGAGCCGGTCAAGGTGCTCAGAAAAGCGACCATCGCCTGGATGATCGTCAGCGACATGATCAGAACGGCACGCACGGCGGCCGTCCGCACCGCATCGGGCATCCGCCGCTTCGAGGCCGGCTCCTCCACCCACAACTGCCGCGGCACCCGCACCCCGTCCGCGGCATCCGTCCGCGCGGCCGCCGATGCTCCGGCGATCCCGCGTTCCTGCGTACTCAAGGCCTTCAACTCCCCACCACTGTCCGACTTCAGGGTGGCTGCCCGGCTTGCGCCGGTTCTACGCGGGCGGAACACGTCCGTCCTGCCGCGCACGACCCCACCGTGCGCCTACCCCGTACATATGGACGAACCACCCGTCCCGAAGATTCCCCCGAAAAAGCACGCGCAGGGCACAGAAGGTCACGGAGCGAAGAATTCCAGCCAACTGATACGTGCCGGTGCCGAGGAGTCCGCCCGGTGCCCTCTGTCGCTTTCGCGAATTTCATCTCCGGGAATACCCGGACAACTCGTGATCAAGCTCAGGGAGGACGGCTGAAAATCATCCGGACGTCTCTTCGAGTTGTCTCTGTGTCAGTAGTAGGCTCGCGCCGTTTATTGACGGAGAAGACAACCCGCGCAGCCACGCGCGGGGCGACCCCCGCGGTGCGGGGCCGATCTGGGGGAGGCCATGCGCTTTCGCGGGAAGTCCATCCGCAGGAAGATCGTGGCGTTGCTGCTGGTGCCGCTCGTCTCCCTCACGGGCCTCTGGGTCTTCGCCACCTACATCACCGGCCGCCAGGCCGACGACCTGATGAGCGCCGGATCCATCGTGGAGAAGGTGAGCGAACCGCTGGAGGACGCCGTCCGCGCCGTCCAGGACGAGCGACGGCAGACCCTGGTCTTCCTCGCCGACCCCCGGGCCTCCGACGCGCTCCCCGTCCTCATGGGCCAACGCGCCGCCACCGACCGCATCGTGGGCGAGGTCCGGGAGAACGCCCGGGAGCAGGACGTCCGGGAAGCCCTGAGCGCCGCCGACACCAGCCGCCTGGACGCGATCCTGAGCGCCGTCGACGGACTGGAGGCCCTGCGCGAATCGGTCGAGAAGCGCACCATCAGCCGGGCGAAGGCCCTGGACTTCTACAACGGCCTCGTCGACCCCTCGTACCGCTTCCTCAACGGACTCCACACCCTGGAGAACGTGTCGATGGACAAGCAGATGCGCGCCCTGGTCGGGGTCTCCCGGGCCCGGGAGATGCTCTCGCGCGAGGACGCGCTGATCGCCTCCGGCCTCGTCGCCGGCCGCTTCACCACCGCCGAACTGCGCCAGATATCCGGCCTCGTGGCGCAGCGCGAGCTGCTCTACGAGGTCAGCCTGGAGAACCTGCCCGCCGACGAACGCCGACGCGTCGAGCAGTTCTGGGGCAGCCCCGGCACCGAACCGCTGCGCACCGCCGAGGACACCCTGATCGCCGCCGGACCGGCGAAGCTCCCCGGCGCCGTCGACGCCGCCCGCTGGGAGGAGGCGGCCGTGCCCGTCCTCGACCGGCTGGCGGGCGACTCCACGGAGATGGGCAACCGGTTCCAGGACCGCGCCGAACCGGCCGCCTACCGGGTCCTCGCCCAGGCCGGGATCGCCGGAGTCCTCGGCTTCCTGGCGCTGATCGTCTCCATCTTCGTCTCCGTACGCATCGGCCGTGAGCTCGTCCGCGACCTCTCCCGACTGCGCAAGGACGCCCACGAGGTGTCCGGCGTCCGGCTGCCGAGCGTCATGCGCCGGCTGGCCGCGGGCGAACAGGTGGACGTCGAGACCGAGGCCCCGCACCTCAGTTACGAGCCCGACGAGATCGGCCAGGTCGGGCAGGCGCTCAACACGCTCCAGCGGGCCGCCGTCGAGGCCGCGGTCAAGCAGGCGGACATGCGGCGCGGCGTCTCCGAGGTCTTCGTCAACCTCGCCCGCCGCAACCAGGTCCTCCTGCACCGCCAGCTCACCCTGCTGGACGCGATGGAGCGCCGCACCGAGAACAGCGACGAACTGGCCGACCTGTTCCGCCTCGACCACCTCACCACCCGCATGCGGCGGCACGCCGAGGGACTCGTGATCCTCTCCGGCGCCGCCCCCTCCCGGCAGTGGCGCAAGCCCATCCAGCTGATGGACGTGGTGCGGGCCGCCGTCGCCGAGGTCGAGGACTACGAACGCATCGAGGTCCGGCGCCTGGCGCGGATCGGCGTGGGCGGACCGGCCGTGGCCGACCTCACCCACCTGATCGCCGAACTCCTGGAGAACGCCACCGTCTTCTCACCCCCGCACACCGCGGTCCAGGTGCACGGCGAACGCGTCTCCAACGGCTTCACGCTCGAAATCCACGACCGCGGTCTCGGCATGGCCCCCGAGGTCCTTCTCGACGCCAACCTGCGGCTCGCCGAGACCCCCGACTTCGAGCTCTCCGACACCGACCGGCTGGGCCTGTTCGTCGTCAGCCGGCTCGCCCAGCGGCAGAACGTCCGGGTCTCCCTCCAGAAGTCGCCGTACGGAGGCACCACCGCGGTCGTCTTCATCCCCGCGGCCCTGCTCACCGACGCCCCCGACACCCACGGCACCGGATTCCGCCTCGACCGCCGGGCCGAGCGGGCGATCGGCAGCGGCCGGAGCTCCGATGCGGCACCGGGCGCGCAGAGCACGGCCCCGGGCGGGGAGCGCCGCGTCAACGGCAGGTCCGCGGTCCTGTCGCCGGTGCCCACCGGGCTCACCGGACCCGGCGTCCTGGACGGGCCGGTCGAGCTGGAAGCCCCGGTCGGCCCGCTCGACTTCGCCGGCGACCCGCTGGACCGTTCGCCGGACCCGGCCCTGGACCCGGCTCTCGGCCCCGTCCTGGACGGAGTGTCCGACCTGGAGGACACCGAGAGCGAGCGCGGCGGCATCTTCCGCGCCCGGGACCTGCGCCGCGAGGGCGACCGCGACCAGCCCGGCAGCCCGCGCCGGAACGCCGACCGGGAGCAGCACCAACAGGCCCGCGACCACGGCGACGAGCCCACGGCGGAGGTCCGCCCGATGCGCCCCGCCGGGCCCGTACCGCTGCCCCGCCGCACCCCGCCGACGCTGGTCACGGACCGGGGCCGCCGGGTCGACGGCGCGGGCGACGACCCGGCCGCCCCGGCGAAGGCCACCGGCCCGGTTCGGCACACCGCCGGCCGCACCCCCGAGGCGGCCGACAGGCCCCGTAGCGCCGACGCACCCTGGACCACGCGAGCCGCCGCCCACCGCACGGCCGGCGCCCCGCGCACCGCGGAGCCGTCCCGCTCGGCAGAGCCACCGGACCCACCCGAGCCACCGGGCCCGCCCGCCTCGCCCCGCACGCCCGGGACCGGGCGCGAGGAGACCCCGGCGTCGGCCCGCCCTCCGGCGCCCGACACCGTGGGCGGACTGCCCCGGCGGGTCCGGCAGGCCAGCCTCGCCCGCCAGCTCCGTGAGGATGCCCCGGAACGCCCGGTGCACCGGGCGCCCGTGGACACGTTCGACGACGCCGAGCGCGACGCCGACGAGGTACGCGACCGCATGGCCTCGCTCCAGCGCGGCTGGCAGCGCGGCCGTCGGCAGAACGCCGAACCCGCTGAGGACACCGAAGACACCGCGACCACCGCGACCACCGAGACTGTCGAAACCACCGAGAACACCCAAGACACCGACAACCCCGGTGGCACAGCACCAGGAACCACTCCGGGAGGGGACGGTCGATGACCGCACCGAACGCCGCAGCACACAACCCCGCACACCACGGCGCGGGCGAACTGAACTGGCTGCTCGACGAACTCGTCCAGCGCGTCGCCAGCATCCGCAAGGCGCTGGTGCTCTCCAGCGACGGACTCGCCACCGGCGCCTCGGCCGACCTGACCCGCGAGGACAGCGAACATCTCGCCGCCGTCGCCTCCGGGTTCCACAGCCTCGCCAAGGGGGTGGGCCACCACTTCGACGCGGGCCGGGTGCGCCAGACCGTCGTCGAACTGGACGAAGCGTTCCTCTTCGTCACGGCGGCCGGCGACGGAAGCTGTCTCGCCGTCCTGGCCGAGGCCGACTCCGACGTGGGCCAGGTCGCGTACGAGATGACGCTGATGGTCAAGCGCGTGGGGGCCCATCTGGCCAACGCCCCACGGACGACCGGTCTGCCCGCCGGAGGGTGAGGGTGGCGGGCATGAGCGCCGACTCCCCCCGGGGCACCGGCCCCGGAACCCCGGACGGGTCCGCCGACCCCCAGGCCTCGCGCTGGTACGACGCGGACGCGGGGCCGGTGGTCCGCCCGTACGCCATGACCCGGGGGCGTACCAGCAGCGCCTCCCGTCACCGTCTCGACCTGATCGCGCTCGTCGTGCCGGAACCGGCCGCCGACGATCCCGGCCGGGACCAGACGCTCGCCCCCGAACACGTGGCGATCGTCGAACTCTGCAGCGACATGCACCGCTCGATCGCCGAGCTCGCCGCCGAACTCGACCTCCCCGTAGGGGTGGTACGGGTCCTGGTCGGCGATCTCGTCGAGGACGAACTGGTGCACGTCACCCGTCCCGTTCCGCCGGCCGAGCTGCCGGACGTGAACATTCTTCGCGAGGTAATCAATGGCCTTCGGGCGCTCTAGCCGCGTCAAGCAGCGGCCCGTCGAGCCCGTCACCCTGAAGATCCTGGTGGCGGGAGGATTCGGCGTCGGCAAGACGACCGCGGTCGGCGCGGTCAGCGAGATCAGGCCGCTGCGCACCGAGGAGCGCCTCAGCGAGGCGGGCCGCCCGGTGGACGATCTCGACGGGGTCGAGTCCAAGACCACGACCACGGTCGCGATGGACTTCGGCCGGATCACGCTCAGGGAGGACCTGGTCCTCTACCTGTTCGGCACACCGGGCCAGGACCGCTTCTGGTTCCTGTGGGACGAACTGGCCCAGGGCTCCCTGGGCGCGGTCGTCCTCGCCGACACCCGGCGTCTGGAGGACTGCTTCGCCGCCGTCGACTACTTCGAGCGCAGGCGGATCCCGTTCACGGTCGCGGTCAACACCTTCGAGGGCGCCGAGCGGTTCCCCACGGAGACGGTCCAGGCCGCGCTCGACCTCGACCCCGAGGTCCCGGTGCTGGTCTGCGACGCCCGGGACCGGTCCTCCGTGCGGGACGTCCTGATCGCGGTCGTGGAGCACGCCCTGGAGCGGGCGGCACGGGAACGCGAACCCGTCGCCACCTGAGCCGGGAGAGTTCTGGTCACGCGTACGGCCCGTACCCCCGCCGACAGGGGTACGGGCCGCACGTCGCCCGGCGCGCCGGGTCCCGAGTGTTCTGCTGCGGTGACTGCCAGTCAAGTCAAGGACACAGAAAACCTGTTGGGACAACCCCGGGATCAGCCGGGGCGTGCCCGGGGGCGAGTCGGGGCGGACCCCGACTCAGCGGACCGCCACCACCGCCGAGCCGTGCCCGAACAGCCCCTGGTTCGCCGTGATGCCGACCCGGGCGCCCGGCACCTGCCGCTGTCCGGCCCGCCCGCGCAACTGCCGGGTCAGCTCGCAGACCTGGGCGATCGCCTGGGCGGGGACCGCCTCGCCGAACGAGGCCAGACCACCGCTCGCGTTCACCGGGACCCGGCCGCCCAGCGCGGTCGCCCCCGAGCGCAGGAGCTTCGCCCCTTCGCCCGGAGCGCACAGCCCGATGTCCTCGTACCACTCCAACTCCAGTGCGGTGGACAGGTCGTAGACCTCCGCCAGCGAGAGATCCGCCGGCCCGATCCCCGCCTCCTCGTACGCGGTCCGCGCGATCGAGGCCCGGAAGCTCTCGGGGGAGGGGTCCACGGCCACCGCCGAGTCCGTGCCGATGTCCGGGAGATCCAGGACGGTCCTCGGGAAGGTCGGCGTCACGGTGGAGACGGCCCGGATCCGCACCGGATCACGCACCCCGCGCCGCCGCGCGAACTCCATGCTGCACAGCACCAGCGCGGCGGCCCCGTCGGACGTGGCGCAGATGTCCAGCAGCCGCAGCGGATCGGCGACCATCGCGGAGGCGGCGACCTCCTCGGCCGTCACCGGACTGCGGTAGCGGGCGTACTCGTTCAGCGCCCCCGCCGCCGCGTTCTTCACCTTGACCCGTGCGAAATCCTCCGGGGTGTCCCCGTACAGCGCCATGCGGCGGCGGGCGTACAGCCCGAAGTACGCCGGATTCGTCGCCCCGAGCACCCGGAAGCGCAGCCAGTCCGGGTCGTCAGGACGCTCCCCGCCCGCCGGGGCGAAGAACCCCTTGGGCGCCGCGTCGGCCCCCACCACCAGCACCACGTCCGCCAGCCCCGCCAGGATCTGCGCCCGCGCCGTGTCGATGGCCTGCGCCCCGGAAGCGCACGCGGCGTACACGGAGGCCACCCGCGCCCCCTGCCACCCGAGCGCCCGGGCGAAGGTCGCGCCCGCCACGTACCCCGGATAGCCCCCGCGCACCGTCTGCGCGCCGACCACCGACCCGACCTCCGGCCAGCCGATGCCCGCGTCGGCGAGCGCGGCCAGCGCGGCGATCCGGCCGTACGTGACGAAGCCGCGCCCCCACTTGCCCCACGGGTGCATCCCGGCCCCGAGGACGGCCACCTCGCCGGTCATGACCGGGCCTCCCGCAGCGGTACGGGCCGCCAGTGCCAGGTCGTGTGCACGACGCCGGTCGCCCGGTCCTCGTCCAGGACACCGGGCACCACCTCCACCACCGAGCCCACGGGGAGGTCGGCCACGGTCACCCCGGGGGCGGCCTGCCCCAGCACCACCATGCGCTCGGCGGCCAGTTCGACGGCGACCAGGGTGTACGGAGTCCAGGGGGCGTCGGGGTCGCTGACGTACGGGGGCGGCGGCCGGTAGCGCCCGTCGGTACAGGACCACACCGTGCCGCGCTTGGACAGCGGCACCTCCTCCAACTCGCCCCCGGGACACCCCGGGTTGCGGCAGTGGCCGTCCTCCCGGGGGAAGTGGACCGACCGGCAGCCGGAGCAGCGGGTCCCCAGCAGCCGGAAGTCCTCCTCCGCGGCGTCCTCGGTGAACCAACCGGCCACCACGGGTGTGCGCGTGCGCGACAAAGCCCCTCCCGGCACTGGATCTGACGAAACGTCAGAAGTGTGCCACGGGCGCCCGTGTCCGGCGAGGGGTCCGGCCCGGCCTCCTCAGCCGAGCCTGTCCTCCCCGCCCTCCCCGTGCTCGGCCAGCCACTTCGCCGCGATCTCCGCCAGCTCCGCGTCCCGGCCGGCGAGCATCGTCCGGATCATCTGCGCGTCCCCGCGCAGCGACCACGCCGGATGCCCGAACGTCGCCGGGTTGTTCTTCTCGATCAGGAAGTGCGCGGGCCACGCCGTGCCGTATCCGATCAGCGGCAGGGCCGCCAGATACCGTTTCCGGCCCCGCGCGAGTCCGTATGCGGAGATCGCGAGCCCGGTCAGCGTGCCGGTCAGATGGACCCACCGGGTGGCGGCCCGGGAGTGCATCGCCACGTAGTACGGCCAGAATTCCTCGTACGTATCGAACGTCTGCTGTGACATACGGGCACCGTAGTCGCCCGATCGGCAACCGAACACGCCCCTTTCGCGTCCGAAATGAAGAACGGGCGGCCGGAGCCCACGGGGGTGGTCCCGGTCGCCCGTTCCTCATCCCCTCGGGGCGGACGGCGCCGTCAGTGCCCGGCGACCGACCGGCGGTGCACCGGGAAGTCGAAGAAGGTGTCCGGGAACGGCTCCGGCTTGAACGTGAAGTGCCACCACTCCTCCGGCAGGTTCACGAACCCCACCTCGGTCAACGTCCGCTTGAGGAACTGCCGGTTGGCGCGCTGGGCTCCCCGCACCCGGGGATCGTCCGTGTGCGACAGGGTGTCGAAGCAGTCGTAACCCGTGCCCATGTCCACCGAGTTGTCGGGGAACCGCTCGCCCTTCGGCGCGAAGCAGGGGGCCTGCCGCTCACCCGGACGGTACGGCCGGGTCGGCAGGGCGGGGAGCTCGACCAGGGTCAGGTCCACCGTGCTGCCCCGGCTGTGCCCGGACTTCTCGGCGATGTAACCGTCCTCGAACAGCCGGGTCTTGTCGACCCGCGGATGGAACTCCCCCTTCATGGACTGGTCGTCGAGATCCTTCGCCCACCGCACGAAGTGGTCCACGGCCCGCTGCGGTCGGTAACAGTCGTACACCTTCAGTGAATACCCCTGACGCAACAGCCGCTTCTGCGCCAGGTGCAGGGCGCGCGCGGCCGGCCGGGTCAGGATGCAGACCGGTTGCCGGTAGCCGTCCACCCGCTCGCCCATGAAGGTGTGCGCCGTGGTGTAACGCATCTCCTGGATGATCGTCGGATCCACCGAGCGCAGCGCCACGAACTCCTCGGGCGCCCGCGGTTCGGGGCGCGCCTGAGCGGCGGGGGAGAGGGCGGTGGCGGCGATGAGAGCGGCGGCCGTGACGGCCAGGGCACGCGGAGCGGTACGCATTCCTGTCATGGGCACACCGTCTATCAGCTGGGCGGCCCACGGGGAAGAACCGGTTCGATACAGTCCGCCCGTGTCCGAACCCGGCAACAGCCCATCCCCGACCGCCCCGCAGCCGCCCCGGTACGCACGGGACTCCCACTGCGGCACATGCGGAGCCCCGTACACCGCCCTCCCCTCCGCCGACGCCTGGCCCCGCATCTGCGCGCACTGCGGATCCACCGCCTACCGCAACCCGCTCCCCGTCGCGGTGGCCCTGCTCCCCGTCACCGGCCCACGCTCCACCGGGCTCGTCGTCATCACCCGCACCATCGAGCCGCAGAAGGGCGGCGCGGCCCTGCCCGGCGGGTTCATCGACCACGCCGAGGACTGGCGTACGGCGGTCGTCCGCGAGCTGCGCGAGGAGACCGGCATCGAGGCCGACGCCCAGGACGTCCGGCTCGCCGAGGTCCTCAGCGACACCGACGGCCACCTCCTGGTCTTCGGCCTTCTCCCGCCCCGCCCCCTCGCGAGCCTGCCGCCCTCGACCCCGACCGACGAGACATCGGGCTACACCATCCTGTACGGCCCCAGCCCCCTGGCCTTCCCGCTGCACACGGAGGCCGCCGACGCCTGGTTCGCCGGCCGCTACGGCTGAGCACACGGGCCGGCGGCTCTCCGGTCGGCTCTCCGGGCGGCGACGACAGATCGACTACGAGTCCTGGGAGGCGTCCGGCACCCCCCGCACCCGCACCCGACAGCCGACCCCGCCCTCACTGCCGAGCCGCTCCACCACCACGCGGCCCCGCTCCCACCGCGTCACATACCGCTCGACCTCCGCCTCCGCCCACCCGTCGCCCGGGTCGCGCACCACCATCCCGCCGCCGGTACGCCCCGGCGCGGGCGCCCACACCTCCAGCTCCGGTCCGCCGTCCGCACCCCGCACCGGAACCACCGCGCCCGCCCGCGCCAGCACCGGCACCCCCGACAGCGGAGCGTCGACCAGCACCTGGCCCGGGCCCTCGTACGCCCGCCCGGTCGCCGTGTCGTACCACCGCCCCCGGGGCAGCCGCACCGCCCGCCGCCGTACCCCGGGCTCCAGCACCGGCGCCACCAGCAACGCGTCGCCCAGCAGGAACGCGTCCTCGCACTCCCGCAGCGCCCGGTCGCCCGGCGCACCCCACCACACCGGCCGCACATAGGGCGCACCCGTCAGCCGCGCCACATGCGACAGCGACACGAAGTACGGGTGCAGCCGCTCCCGCTCCACCAGCGCCGCCCGCGCGTGCTCCAGCACCTCGGGTCCGAACTCCCACGGCTCCCGCCGCCCCGCGTCGATCGCCGCGTGCGTACGGAACAACGGCAGATACGCCCCCAGCTGGAACCACCGCAGATACAGCTCCGGCGACGGGAACCCGTCGAACCCGCCCACATCCGGACCCGAATACGGCACCCCGCACAGCCCGAGCCCCACCACCAGCGACAACGAGGCCCGCAGCCCCGGCCACCCCGTCGACACATCACCGGACCAGGTGCCCCCGTACCTCTGCAGCCCCGCCCAGCCCGACCGCGAGAAGAGGAACGGCCGCTCCTCCGGGCGGAAGCGGAGCAGCCCCGCGTACCCCGCCCGTGCCATCGCCAGCGCGTACACGTTGTGCGCCTCGCGATGATCGCCCCCGGCGCCCTCCAGGACATGCCGGGCCGAGCGCGGCAGCGACGGATCTCCGAACGCCGCGAACGACACCGGCTCGTTCATGTCGTGCCAGATCCCCGAGAAGCCCTGCGCAAGCCGCTCCTCGTACAGAGATCCCCACCAATCCCGCACAAGCGGATCAGTGAAATCCGGATAGACGCAGGCCCCCGGCCACACCTCCCCGACCACCACCCGCCCCCGCGCGTCCCGGACGTACGCCCCACGCTCCCCGACCGCCCGGCCCGCGTCGAACACCACCTCGCCCGGCTCCGCCTTCACCGCCGGATCGACGATCGACACCAGCCGCACCCCGTCCTCACGCAGCTCCTTCGCCAGCGCGGGCAGATCGGGAAACCGCTCCGGGTCCACCGTGAACACCCGGTGCCCGTCGTAGTGGTCGATGTCCAGATGCAGCACGGACAGCGGCAGCCCCCGCTCCCGGTACCCGTCGACGACCCGCCGCACCTCCCGCTCGCTGCCGAACCCCCACCGGGCGTGCTGCGGCCCCAGCGCCCATGACGGCGGCAGCGCCGGGGCGCCCGTCAACGCCGTCCAGCCCTGCAGCACCCGGGCCGGCGTCCCCACCACCACCCAGCAGCGCAGCGGCCCGCCCTCCATCCGGACCTCGCACGTCCCCGGCCGGTCATGCCCCGAACCGGCGCCCTCCTCGCCCTCCCGCAGCACCACCCGACCCGCCCAGGAGTTGTCGTGGAACGCCAGATGCGTTCCCGCGTCCGACACCACCACCTGCACCGGCATCGTCAGATACAGCGGATCGTCCCCGGGACCGAACCGCCCGCCCGGATCGGTGTTCCACAGCCGGTACACCCCGTCCCGCAACCGGGGCCCCGACGCCCGCCCGCCCAGCCCGAAGAACCGCGCGTCGGCCGGCACCTCCGAGCGCTGCACCCACCGCGCCGGGCCCCCGCCCACCGGCTCCCACCAGCGCGGCGGCAGCTCACGCCGCAACAGCACCCCGCCCGGCGTCCGCAGCTCCACCGCCCCGGCCCGCGACACCACCACCGTCAGCCGCTCCGACACCACCTGCCAGCCGCCGTCCTTGCCCGGCTCCAGCACCGCCCGCGGATCCGGAGCCGGAGCCTCGCCCGCCACCGCGTACGACGGCAGCGGCTCCGCCCCGTCCCACGCCCAGAACACCGCACCGCCCACCGACACACGGATGCGCAGCTCCGAACGGGCGAACCGCACCACACCCCCGCCGGGCCCCGGCGCCGCACCCGTCACCGCACCGGGCACCCGGGCCCGCTCCGCCCCGCGCGCCCGCAGCGCCGCCGCATCCGCGGACCTGCGCCGCCACGCCGAACGCACCGTGCGCAGCCCCCGTACCGAACCGACCAACCTCACCCGACGCACCAGGTCACGACCGTCCATGGCGCACACCCTGCCACCCGCCCGACCCGCGGAACCGTCCGTTCAACTCCCGTTCACCCATGCCGGACGCCGATCCCCGGCACCCCTGGGGGCGGGGGCCACCCTGGTGCCGAAGACGATCACATGGCATCGTCCGTGTCAGCCGCCCACGCGCACATCCCGGCCCGTGCGGCACCGACACGCCCACCCCGCGGACCCGTACAGCCAGGGAGCAGCCCTCATGACCGCAGCCACGCCCGACGCCCCGCTCTGGCAGCCCGGCCCCGACCGCATCGAGGCCGCGGCCGTCACCCGCTTCCAGAACTGGGCCGCGACCCGGTACGGCGCCCCGGCCGACGGCGGCTACGCGGCGCTCCACCGCTGGTCCGTCGACGAACTCGACACCTTCTGGCGCGCCGTCGCCGAATGGTTCGACATCCGCTTCTCCACCCCGTACGAGAGCGTCCTCGGCGACCGCGCGATGCCCGGCGCCACCTGGTTCCCCGGCGCCACCCTCAACTACGCCGAACACGCCCTGCGCACCGCCGAGGACCCGTCCCGCGCCGACACCCCCGCCCTGCTCCACGTCGACGAGACCCACACCCAGCTCCCCATCAGCTGGGCCGAACTCCGCCGCCAGGTCGGCGCCCTGGCCGCCGAACTCCGCGCGCTGGGCGTCACCCCCGGCGACCGCGTCAGCGGCTACCTCCCCAACATCCCGCAGGCCGTCGTCGCCTTCCTCGCCACCGCGGCCGTCGGCGGCGTCTGGACGTCCTGCGCCCCCGACTTCGGCGCCCGCAGCGTCCTCGACCGGTTCCAGCAGATCGAACCCGTCGTCCTCTTCACCGTCGACGGCTACCGCTACGGCGGCAAGGAGCACGACCGCACCGAGACCGTCGCCGAGCTGCGCCGCGAACTGCCCACCCTGCGCGCCGTCGTCCACATCCCGCTGCTCGGCACCGACGCCCCCGAGGGCGCACTCGCCTGGGCCGCACTCACCTCCGCCGACACCGAACCGGTCTTCGAACAGGTCCCCTTCGAGCACCCGCTCTGGGTCCTCTACTCCTCGGGCACCACCGGCCTGCCCAAGGCCATCGTCCAGTCCCAGGGCGGCATCCTGCTCGAACACGTCAAGCAGCTCGGCCTGCATTGCGACCTCGGCCCCGAGGACCGCTTCTTCTGGTACACCTCCACCGGCTGGATGATGTGGAACTTCCTCGTCTCCGGCCTTCTCACCGGCACCACCGTCGTCCTGTACGACGGCAGCCCCGGCTACCCGGACATCAGCGCCCAGTGGCGGGTCGCCGAACAGACCGGCGCCACCCTCTACGGCACCTCCGCCGCCTACGTCATGGCCTGCCGCAAGGCCGACATCCACCCGGGCCGCGACTTCGACCTCTCCCGCGTCCAGTGCGTCGCCACCACCGGCTCCCCGCTCCCGCCCGACGGCTTCCGCTGGCTCCACGACGAGGTCGCCGACGACCTCTGGATCGCCTCCGTCAGCGGCGGCACCGACGTCTGTTCCTGCTTCGCCGGAGCCGTCCCCACCCTCCCGGTCCACATCGGGGAACTCCAGGCCCCCTGCCTGGGCACCGACCTCCAGTCCTGGGACCCGGCCGGCAAGCCGCTCACGAACGAGGTCGGCGAACTCGTCGTCACCAACCCCCTCCCGTCCATGCCGATCCGCTTCTGGAACGACCCCGACGGCAGCCGCTACCACGACAGCTACTTCGACATGTACCCCGGCGTCTGGCGCCACGGCGACTGGATCACCATCACCGACCGCGGCTCGGTGATCATCCACGGCCGCTCCGACTCCACCCTGAACCGCCAGGGCGTCCGCATGGGCTCCGCCGACATCTACGAGGCCGTCGAACGGCTCCCCGAGATCCGTGAATCCCTCGTCATCGGCCTCGAAGAACCCGACGGCGGCTACTGGATGCCGCTCTTCGTCCACCTCGCCGACGGCGCGACCCTCGACGACGACCTGCGCGCCGCGATCAAGCGGACGATCCGCGACAACCTCTCCCCGCGCCACGTCCCGGACGAGGTCATCGAGGTCCCCGCCATCCCGCACACCCTCACCGGCAAGCGCATCGAGGTTCCGGTCAAACGCCTGCTCCAGGGCACCGAGCTGGCCAAGGCGGTCAACCCGGGCTCCGTCGACAACCTCGACCTCCTCCACTTCTACGCCGACCTGGCCGCGACCCGCCGACGCCAGGCCTCTTGTCAGTCCCCCTGATTACTCTGAGTGAGCAAGGATTCACCGCGCACTGGGGGACACATGGCGCAGACCGGCAACACCGAGCACAACGCGACCCACCGCAAGAACAGCGGCAGGAGGCACGGCACCCCGCACACCACCACCCTGCGGCGCACGCTGCGCCGCGAAGCACCCAGCACCGTCGGCCTCCTCGTCGACGCGCAGGACTTCGCGGCCATGCGGCGCTACCGCACCTTCCCCTTCGACGACCACACCGTCTATCTGCACCAGGTCGAGGGCCTGCTCAAGGCCCTGGCAGCCCAGGGCATGCACACCACGATCGCCCTCTTCGACCCGGAGGACTACGCCGAGTTCTGCGCGGAGTCCGGACTCGACGCGGACACCGGCGCCAGCCGCAGCCGCTTCACCGCGGAGATCGCCGCCGCCGGAGCCACGGTCGTCTACACCGGCCAGCGCCTCAGCGACCTCATCCCCGTCCTCGTCTCCCACGCGGTCCGCCAGGCCACCTGGGAGTACGCCACCCTCCTCCTCGCCGACCTCGGCACCTGCGCCGACTGCGGCCAGGACATCGGACGCGCCGCGTTCGACCGCGCCTCGCACCTCCTCATGCGCCTGCTGGAAACAGCGGGACCGGGCGCCCACCACCTGGTGTGCAGCACCCCGACGGACAACGACCAGCTCCTGGCCGTGCTCCACACCCATCGCGACCCCACCGGACCCGCCCACCTCGACAGCGCGGAGGGCGCGGAGTTCGCCACCGTCCTCGCGGTGGCCATCGCCCTGGAATCGCGCGGGGGAGTCGTCCTGCGCACCAGCGCCCCCGACAGCCCGGACCGCGTCCACGGCTGGCGCCTCGCCCACGGCACCCTCGCGCCGCTCACCGCCGGCGAGGTCTTCAACGCCTACTGCACGGACGCGGACACCGGAGAGCCCGTCTCCCCGGAATCCGGCGTCGAGTACTGCGCGGGATTCGACATCGGAGCCGAGCCCCCGGAACCCCACCACTGACAACGACACAGGGGAGGGGCCTCCCGCCGACGGCGGAAGGCCCCTCCCCTGAGAACCGCTGCTGCTACTCGCCCGAGAGCACGGCCTGCGCCGCGCTGCGCGCCTCGTCCGCCGAGTCGGCCGACCGAGCGGCGTTCGCCGCCCGCTCGCACTGCGCCAGCGTGTACTTGGCCAGCGTGGCCCGCACATAAGGAATGGACGCCGCACCCATGGAGAGCGAGGTGACACCCAGCCCCGTCAGGACACACGCCAACAGCGGATCGGCGGCGGCCTCGCCACACACACCGCAGCTCTTGCCCTCGGCACGAGCGCCCTCGGCGGACAGCGCGACGAGATCCAGCAACGCCGGCTGCCACGGGTCCTGGAGCCGCGACACCGCGCCCACCTGACGGTCGGCCGCGAAGGTGTACTGCGCCAGGTCGTTGGTGCCCAACGACAGGAACTCCACCTCCTGGAGGATCGACCGCGCCCGCAGAGCGGCCGACGGAATCTCCACCATCGCGCCGAACTTCGCCCGCAGCCCGGCCTCGCGGCACGCGTCCGCGAACGCCTTGGCGTCGATGCGGTCGGCGACCATGGGGGCCATGACCTCCAGGTAGACCGGCAGACCCTCGGCGGCCTTCGCCAGCGCGGTCAGCTGGGTACGCAGCACCTCGGGGTGGTCCAGCAGACTCCGCAGCCCACGGACGCCGAGCGCCGGGTTCGGCTCGTCGGCCGGCGTCAGGAAGTCCAGCGGCTTGTCGGCGCCGGCGTCCAGCACCCGCACGACCACACGCCCCTCGGGGAACGCCTCCAGCACCGCGCGATAGGCCGCGACCTGCTTCTCCTCGGAAGGAGCCTGCTTGCTGTCGTCCAGGAACAGGAACTCGGTCCGGAACAGCCCGACACCCTCGGCCCCCGCCTCGACCGCCGCGGGCACATCGCCCGGACCGCCGACATTGGCGAGCAGCGGCACCTTGTGCCCGTCCGACGTGGCCCCGGGACCGGTCGAGGCGGACAGCGCCGCCTTACGAGCAGCCGCCGCGCCCTCCAGCTCCGCGCGCTTCTCGGCGGTCGGGTCGACGAAGATCTCGCCCGTGCTGCCGTCCACCGCGACGACCGTGCCCTCGGCCAGTTCACCGGCGCCGGGCAGCGCCACCACGGCCGGAACGCCGAGCGCCCGCGCAAGGATCGCGCTGTGGCTGGTC
This sequence comes from Streptomyces sp. NPDC058576, assembly GCF_042718715.1. Taxonomy (NCBI): domain Bacteria; kingdom Bacillati; phylum Actinomycetota; class Actinomycetes; order Kitasatosporales; family Streptomycetaceae; genus Streptomyces; species Streptomyces sp. NPDC058576. The sequence goes on from NZ_JBHXPF010000071.1 coordinate 31,891, forward strand.
GGCCCGCCCTCCTCGGTGACGAAACCGAGCACCAGCGTCGGGTCGAGGAGCGCGGTGTCGGCCGGCGCCAGGTCCCGGGCGATCAGCACGTACGGCTCGTCGCTGTCCGGCACACCCGGCATCGGAACACCGAGCAGCCGCGCCACGATCCGGTTCCGTACGTCGTCGAGATCCGCTACCCGCCCCGCCAGGTACTCCCCGGCATTGGCGAGCAGCGCCCGGTACGCGGCGAACGCGTCGTACACGGCACGCTCGGCGGTGCTGCCCACGGCGATACGCCGATCGACATCGGACATCAGCTCGGGGTCCTGCGCCATCATGGCCTGCGCCTCGAGCACGTGCTGTGCCTCGCCACCGGCCAGATTGCCGCGCGCGACCAGATCGGCCGCCACGGCTTCCACCGCCTGCCGGGCGCGCCCCTGTTCGCGCCCGGCCTCCTCGGCGGGGATCGATTTGGCGGGCGGCTCCAGCACCGCCGTACCCATGTGCCGAACCTCGCCGATGGCCACACCGTGGCTCACGCCGACGCCTCGCAGCGTTGTCTCCATTTCACCCGTCTCCGGTTGTGCGGCGAACGAGTCGCCGCGGTGGTTGTGCAACTGGCTGGTGACTGCGCCCGAGGCGCTACTGCCAGCCGAACAGCGTGTCGCCGACCTTCACGTCCCCGTCCTCACGGACATCGGAGAGCGACTCGGCGGTGGCCTCCAGGGCCACGATCGGGCAGATGGGTGACTTGCCGGCGGCCTCGACGGCGACCGGGTCCCAGCGCACGATGCTCTGGCCCCGGGTGACCGTGTCCCCCTTGTTCACGAGAAGCTCGAAGCCCTCGCCGTTGAGCTGAACGGTGTCGATACCGAGGTGTGTCAGAACGCCGTGCCCGTCCGCGTCGACGACGACGAACGCGTGGGGGTGAAGGGAGACGACGATGCCGTCGACCGGGGACACGGCCTCGGAGGGCTCACGTACGGGGTCGATGGCGGTGCCGGGACCGACCATCGCGCCGGAGAAGACCGGGTCGGGAACCGCGGTGAGTCCGATGGCGCGTCCAGCAAGAGGGGACGTCACGTTGGTCATGGGGAGCCTCCCAGGGGGTGGAGATTCAGGTGTCGCCGCCGCGACTGATGGGGGACGGCGTACTGCTCAGCAGAGTAAGTCATATGAAGTCCCGGTTCCGCCCGAGACCTACCGCTTGGCGGACCTAGGGGTGCACCAGAAACGATTTGCCTCGACTCCCGGCGGCCTGTACTGTCGTACTCCTGCCTGACCCCAACGCGACTTTGAGTCGGGGGTCGGCGGCGACCTTCAAGCCCAGATCCTAACCATGAACCCTCCTTCGGCATGCCCGCAGGACCGTGGTCAAGGGGACGGAAAACGCCTGATAGAGTCGGACTCGCCGAAAGGGAAAAGCGAAAGCGAATTACCTCGAAGCGAAAAGCAGAACCCGCTTCGACCGGGAGTCAGACACTGGAAAGCGTCTGATAGAGTCGGAAACGCAAGACGGCAAGACAAAGAAAAAAACGAAGGGAAGCGCCCGGAGGGCCCCGGTGATACGGGACCGAAGGAAGCGTCCGTTCCTTGAGAACTCAACAGCGTGCCAAAAGTCAACGCC
>NZ_JBHXPF010000072.1:0-32521 GCF_042718715.1 Streptomyces sp. NPDC058576
GGAAGATCCCGGCCGGACCGGCCCCTTCGTGTGCCGGGCGGGAGACCGGCTACAGGCGTACGAGGCGCTCCGTCAGATCGCGGTAGTGCTGGAGGGCGATCCGCAGATCCTCCGTCTCCGCCCCGGAGACCGGGCCGCCCTCGTCCTTCCCGGCCCGCAGGAGCCGCCCGCGTTCCGCCAGGGCGGCTCCGAGGTCCGCGACGACCTCCTCGAACGTGGCGTCGGCGTCCCGGACCGCCCGGTGCGGGTCCTCCACGAACCCGGTCACCGCCTGCTGGATCCGTACGGTGAAGGCCTCCTGTTCCGCGGGGGCGAACAGCGGCTTCCCCAGGGGCGGGCCGTCCTCGGCCGGGCCGCGTGCGGCGGCCGGGCCGGCTTCGGGCGTCTTACGGCCGGGGGAGGTACGGGGCTCCGCGGCCGCGTCGGGGGCCGTGGGGCCGGGAAGGGTCCCGGGGGCCTCCTCCGCGGGCTGTCCGACCGCGGCCCCCGACGTCTCCGCGGGCTGCCCGACGGGCGTCCCCGGTGCCGTCGCGGGCTGCCCGACCGGCTCCGTCTCCTTGCCCGTGACCGTCCTGGTGGCCGGGTCGTGTGTGCCCGGGCGCCTGACGGGCGTACCCGTGTCTATGGGACCGGCGCCCTTCGGAAGCCCGGTGCCGCCGGGCGGGTTCGTCCTGTCGTTCGGTGTGCGCGTCATGATGTACCGCGTCCCTTCACCAGATTCCGGTTGCCGTGCTCACGCCCCGACGGGCCGTCCGCGAGGAGGGCGTCGAAGAGCTTGCGACCCTCGATGAGGGCCTCGCGCCTCTCCTCGGTGCCTGCGTCCCCGTGGCGCGAGGTGTGCACCCGGCGATAGCCGTCGACGTGCGCGGCGTGATGGACGGAGAGCGCGTCCGTGCGGTCCTCGAAGTTCTCGCCGTCCGGGAAGCCGCGTTCGCGCGACAGATCGGCCAGCAGCGCGTCGGCCTCGGCGAGCGCCCGCTCCGGCGACTCGACGAACAGTTCCTGCGCGCTCGCCCAACGGGCGGCATAACGCGCGCGTGCCTCCTCGGTCAGCGGGCGCTCGTCGAGGTGGCCGTGCCGCTTCACCCGATCGCCGAGTTCCCGCTCGGCCGCCTCGGTGTCGCCGCCGTGCCGGGCGACCACCCGGTCGTACTCCGGTCCGAAGCGGCTGCGCAGACCCCGGCCTCCGGCGAGACGTCCGCGCAGCAGGAAGAACGCTGCGATGGCCGCCACGGCGACCACGGCGATGATGATGATCGCTGTCGTCACGGCTACCGCCCCCCACGTTCATCGGCCGGTCCGTAGCTCTGCTGTCGCACAGTGGTCAACCCCTCTCGGTCCGGGCCCGGCGTCAATCGCCGGACGGCGCGCAGAACTTCGTGTACCCCCGGATCCCCGTTCAAGGCAGCCGTCCGTCACGGAAGGCTCCGCGCGACGTCCTGTGTAGGGTGAAAGAGCCGGATCGACGGCAGGTCGGAGGGACACGCGATGACGGAGCGCAAACCACCGGGAGTCAGCTTCGAGTCCTGGGTCGACCGGCAGATCAACGAGGCGGCGGAGCGCGGTGACTTCTCCCGGCTCCCCGGCTTCGGCAAACCGATCGCCGGTCTGGAGAACCCGTACGACGAAGCCTGGTGGATCAAGCAGAAGATGCAGCGGGAGGGCGTGTCGATGCTGCCGCCCGCACTGGCCCTGCGCAAAGAGGCGGAAGACGTACCCGCCGCGGTGGCCGCGGCCCGCACCGAGGCCGAGGTGCGGCGCATCCTGACCGAGGTGAACGAGAAGATCGAGCGGGCGATCCGCATGCCTCCCGAGGGCCCGCCGCTGCAGCTGAAGCCCTTCGACGTCGAGGGAACCGTCCGCGACTGGCGCGAGGACCGCCGCCCGGCCTGAAACCCGCCGCCACGGTGCCCCATACTCGCCGTATGGGACCGGGCAGGGCAGGACGACGAGGCGCGCGCGCCCCACGGCGTGCCGACGTGACGGTCCGCCGGGCCGAGGCGGGCGACGCCGCCCGGCTGACCCGGCTGGTCCGTACATCACGCGCCTACGAGGGCCCGTACGCCCCGATGGTCGAGGGCTACCGGATCGGACCCGACTACATCGGGGCGCACCGGGTCTTCGTCGCGGCGGACGCCGTCACGGGCCAGGTGCTCGGCTTCTACGCGCTGCTCCTCGACCCGCCCGAACTGGACCTGATGTTCGTCGCCGACTCCGCCCAGGGGCTCGGCATCGGCCGGCTGCTCGCCGCGCATCTGCGTGAGGAGGCCCGGAGCGCCGGGCTCACGGGCGTCCGGATCGTCTCCCATCCGCCCGCCGAGGGCTTCTACCGGAGCATCGGCGCCGAACCCGTCGGCACGGTCCGGGCCGACCCGCCGGCGGTGATGTGGGACCGGCCCGAACTCGTGCTCCGCATCGGCTGAGCCGGGCCCCGGCTCAGGCCAGGACGTTCCCGGCGCCGGTCAGCCGCCGTACGGGCGAGTGATCAGCTCCAGCCAATGCCCACCCGGATCGGGGAAATACACGCCCCGTCCGCCGTCGTTGTGGTTGATCTCGCCCGGCAGCTTGCGCTGGGGATCGGCGAAGAACTCGATTCCCCGCGCCTGGATCTTCGCGAACGCGGCGTCGAACTCCGCCTCCGAAACGAGGAAGGCGTAGTGCTGCGAGGTGATCGAAGCGGCAGGAATCGTCGCGAAATCCAGCGTGACGCTGTTCGCGAGAGAGACCGGAATGAACGGTCCCCACTCCTCGCCGACCGTCAGGCCCAGCAGATCCGCGAAGAATTCGGCGGACTCGCGGTTGTCCTCGCAGTGGACGATGGTGTGGTTCAACTCGACTGACACGGTGGAATGCCTCCAACGGGCATCTCACGGGTTACCTCCACGCCTCACCCGGCCGGTGACCGACGCGCGATGCCCTGCGGCGATCTTAGACCCGCGGTACGTCCCGGTCGAGCGGGACGGCGCGGCCCGGATTCCGCAGGGTTGGCCCCGTCCCGCCGGGGCATCTGTAGTCCCGGATCGAACGGGTGTGTCAGTGCTCCCGGTCGCAACGAGATGAGGAGAGCATCGATGTCGGAGACCCATGACAGAGGCCGCGAGGAGACCCAGGAGGAGCGGGCGGACCGGCAGTGGTCCGAACTGCTCCAGGAACTGCGCGTCGCGCAGACCGGGGTACAGATCCTCTTCGGCTTCCTGCTCGCGGTGGTCTTCCAGTCACGGTTCGAGGACCTGGCGCACGTCGACCGGAACATCTACGTAGTGACCGTGATGCTGGGCGCCGCGACCGCCGCGACGCTCATCGGCCCCGTCTCGTACCACCGGCTCCTCACCGGCCGCCGGATGAAGCCCCAGACGGTGATCTGGGCCTCGCGGATGACCGTTCTCGGCCTGGTGCTCCTCTTCTGCACGATGTGCTCGACCCTGCTGCTGATCATGCGCGTGGCGCTGCACAACCAGGTCGCCCTCTGGCTGGTCGGCGCCATGGCCCTGTGGTTCCTGGCCTGCTGGTTCGGCTTCCCGCTGTGGGCCATCGCCAAGGGACGCTCCGGCCCGCGCGAGAGCGACACGCCCTAGGGGCCGGTGGGGCAGAGGGGCCGCGGCGCCGCTCAGGCAGGGCTGCGCAGATCGGTCACGGCGAACAGGGCGCCGTCCGGATCCCGCAGCGTGACTTCGGTGCCCCCGAAGCCGGTGCGCTCCTCGACGAGGGCGCCGCCGTACCGTCCGGCCGCGGAGACCGTCGCCGCGAGGTCGGTCACCGGGAACTGGACCTGCCAGTGCGGGCGCACCATGGGGTCGACCGCGGCCTCCACGGCCCCGGAGCTGATCCGGGCCAGCGGATGCCCGTCGCACCGCACGATGACCTCCTCGCCCTCGTAGGCGACATCGCAGCAACCCGGCCGCCCGCTCGCCCAGTCGAGTACCTCGCCGTAGAAGATCGCCGCGTCGAAGGCGTTCCGGGTCCGCAGCCGCAGCCAGGCGTGCGCGTGATCGGCCGGGGCCGGCGGCGAGGTGGAGGGCTCCGTGCGCTCCCAGAGGCCGAAGGACGCCCCGTCCCGGTCCGAGGCCAGCACCCCGCGCCCCTTGCCGAGCGTCAGCGGCCCCACCGCCACGGTCCCGCTGCGCTCGCGGATCCGGGCGGCGGCCACGTTCGCGTCCTCCACCGCGAAGTACGGCGTCCAGGCCACCGCGACCTGGAACGCCGACGAGACGGCGAACACGCCGGCCACCGGGATCTCACCGCGGTAGGCCACCGAGAAGTCCGCCCCGAGCCGCCCGGGGCGGAACGACCAGCCGAGGACCTGGGCGTAGAACCGTTCGGAGGTCTCCAGGTCCCGCGTCATGAGGGTGACCCAGCACGGTGCGGCCGGCCCCGTCAGGGGCGCTGCCGAGGAGGCCGTACGGGGATCGCTTCCGGTCATGGTCCACTGCCTTCGTCGGGGAGCGGCGTCCTGCCCGGCCGCTGCGGTCCAGCAACCAGCCTTGACCGGCCCGCCCGGTCCCGCAACGCGGGCCCGGGGTCACAGCCCGGCGCGCGGCGGAGCGTTCGTGATGTCGAGGAAGACCTGGTCGGCCTGCGGCCACCGGACGGCCATCGCCTCCCTGATGCGCATCGAGACCTCCTCGATCCGCTCGCTGTCGATGCCGGGAGCGAGGTCGATCCGGGCGGCCACCAGGACCGAGTCCATGCCGAGGCGCATCGTGAGGAGCTCGGCGACGTTGTCGATCTCGCTCTGGCGCATCAGGAAGCCCACCAGATCGCGTCGCAGCTCCGGATCGACGGCCTCGCCGATCAGCTGGTCGCGGGCGTCCCGTCCGAGCCGGAAGGCCACGTAGACGAGCAGCAGCCCGATCCCCAGCGAGGCCGCGGCCTCCCACACCACACTTCCGGTGGCGAGACGCAGGGACATGCCCGCCATCGCCAGGGTCACACCGAGCACCGCCGTGCTGTCCTCCGCGATGACGGTGCGCAGCGCCGGGTCCAGGGCCCCGCGCTTCTCGCCGCGCGCCTGATGCAGGGCCCGGGTGAGGGAGGTGGCCTCCGCGACGAAGGCGACGCCGAGGACGATCAGTCCCGCGGTGTAGCCCTCGGGGGACTCGTCATGATCGTCCCGGCGGAGGGCGGAGAGGCCCTGGTAGAACGAGAAACAACCGCCCATGACGAAGATCCCGACCGCGGCGATCAGCGCCCAGAAGAAGCGCTCCTTGCCGTATCCGAACGGATGGCGGGCGTCGGCGGGGCGGCGGCTGCGCCGCAGCGCGGCGAGGAGGAAGACCTCGTTCAGGCTGTCGGCGACCGAGTGGGCGGCCTCCGAGAACAGGGCGGGGGAGCCGGAGGCCAGTCCGCCCACGGTCTTGGCCGCGGCGATCACGAGATTGGCCGCGAGCGCGATCAGGACCGTGAGACGGGTACGTCGGTCGGCCGCCGAGCCGGCCATCACAACCTCCTGAACAGAGGGGGCCGGCGCGACGCCCCCCGGGGGACGGGCGGGTCAGCGGCGAGGCTGTTCCTCGTCGGGCGGCATCGGGTGGTTGCCGTGGTCCTTCAGCTCGTACGGCGACAGGGCGTGGCCGTCCTCGGGGAACCGGTCGGACGCGTGGGGGTCGTGCTGGTCGATGTGGGTGCGCCCTTCCGGCTTCCTGGGCTGCTCGTGGGGCTGGGGCGGCGGCGGCTCGGCGTCGTGCTTGCGTTTGCTGAGGATGAAGCCGCCGATGAGCAGGGCGACGAGGGCCAGCGCCACGATCGGCAGCATGATCCCGAGGGCCCCCGTGCCGTCCGCGAGCGGGACCTCGGCGGGCGCCTCGACCGCATTGACTGTATTCAGAACATCCATGTCATCGGCATACCCCGGGAGAAGGGCATCAGTCAGCTATTCACAGCAATTCATGTTTTATGGGTATCTCAGGGGAAACGCGTTTCAGGGCCAGGAGTCAGGACACCCCTCCTGCCCGGCCTCAGCCGCTCCAGACCTCTGCCGGGCGCATTCCCGTGTCGCCGTCGGCCGGATACCGGGTCAGCCTGGAGTGGGTCCCCGAGGCCGGCACCCCAGCGGAAGGAACCACGGTGAACAGCACCCCCGAGCAGAGCGGCGAGGATCACCCGGCGGGCCGGGAGGTGGTGGTCTCGCTCAGCCGCTGCGACACCGAGGACGCCCGGACCGTGTTCGACGTGCTCGCCACCGCCTTCGCCTCCGACCACCCGATGGGCGAGACCCCCGAGCAGGCCTCCGGCCCCCGTCCGACCGTGTGGGTCACCACCGTCGACGTGACCGAACCGAGGGCCGACGCCACCCCCGCCCGCCTCACCGCTCCGGTCACGGTGGACGCCCAGGGCGGCTACTGGGCCGTCGACCGGCTGCGTACCCATCTCACCGGGGCCTTCGCGGTGAGCGTTGTCGGCACGGCCGCCGGGGACCAGGAGCAGGAGGTCCGGCTGCGGCTGCAGAGCCGCTGACGGCCCGGCCGTCACACGCCGGTCCGGAACGGAACGACGCGGGTCCGTGACCGCCGGATCCCGAACACGACCGGGGTGACCGCCCCGCGGCGAAGCGAAAGGCGCGCGCATGGACTCCCTCGCTCTCGGAGCGGACCTCGAACCGGAACCGGTCGTCGACGAACACTCCACCGTGACCCTGTTCGTCAACGGCGAGGAGACGACGCTGACCGTCGACCACCGCGCCACGGTCCTGGAGACGCTTCGGGAAAGCTTCGGCCTCACCGGGGCCAAGAAGGGCTGCGACCACGGCCAGTGCGGGGCCTGCACGGTCCTCGTCGACGGACGGCGGGTCAACAGCTGCCTGCTGCTCGCCGTCGCCCAGGACGGCGCGACGATCACCACCGTGGAAGGACTCGCCGAAGGCGAGAGCCTGCACCCGCTCCAGCGGGCGTTCGTCGAGCGGGACGCCCTGCAGTGCGGCTTCTGCACCCCGGGCCAGATCTGCTCGGCCGTGGGCATGCTCCAGGAGGCCGGCGACGGCCACCCCTCGCACGTCACCGGGCCGGAGGCAGCCGCCACCGGACCGGTCGCCCTCGAGGCCGACGAGATCCGGGAACGTATGAGCGGCAATCTCTGCCGGTGCGGGGCCTACCCCCGGATCGTCGAAGCCATCGAGGACGTGATCGAGTGAAACCCTTCGGCTATGTGCGCCCCGCCACCACCGACGAGGCCGTCCAGCTCTGCGCGGCCGGCCCCGGCGCCCGCTTCCTGGGCGGCGGCACCAACCTCGTGGACCTGATGAAGCTCGGCGTGGAGACGCCCCGGGTCCTCGTCGACGTCTCCGGACTCCCCCTGGACCGGGTGACCCGGACGGCCGAAGGCGGCTTGAGCGTCGGCGCCACCGTGCGCAACAGCGACCTCGCCGCCCACCCCGACGTGACCCGGGACTACCCGGCGCTGTCCCAGGCGTTGCTGGCCGGGGCCTCCGGACAGCTCCGCAACTCCGCCACCACCGGCGGCAATCTGCTCCAGCGCACCCGGTGCCGCTACTTCCAGGATGTCTCCAAGCCGTGCAACAAGCGGCTCCCCGGTTCCGGCTGTCCCGCGCTCGAAGGGACCAACCGGGACCTCGCGATCCTCGGGCACTCACCGGAGTGCGTGGCCACCAACCCGTCCGACATGGCCGTGGCCCTCGCCGCGCTGGACGCGACCGTGGTGCTCGTCGGGCCGGAGGGCGAACGGGCCGTGCCCCTCACCGAATTCCACCGGCTGCCGGGGGAGAACCCCGACCAGGACACCGTGATCCGGCCCGGCGAGCTGATCACCGAGGTGGTGCTCCCGCCGCCGACGCCCGGGGCGGCCTCCCGCTACCGCAAGGCCCGCGACCGCGCCAGTTTCGCCTTCGCGCTGGTCTCCGTCGCCGCCACGCTCCGGGTGGACGCCGGGCGCGTGGAGCACGCCACGCTCGCGTTCGGCGGCGTCGCCCACCGGCCGTGGCGGGCCCGCCGGGCCGAGGCCGAACTCCGCGGCGCACCCGCCACGCCCGCCGCCTTCCAGCACGCCCTGATCGCCGAACTGGCCGAGGCGCGGCCGCTGCGCGACAACGCGTTCAAGGTGGACCTCGCCCACCGGCTCGCCCTCGACGTACTAGGCGAACTCACCGAGCGACAGCCGACCCGGGCCGGTTGAGCGACCGGGACCGGCCAACCGCCGTGACTGGCCAACCGCCGTGACCGGCCAACCGCCGGGATCGGGCACCCGCCGTGACCGGCCACCCGCCGTGACCGGCGAGCCGGCCCGGACCGACCGATCCCGTCCGAACCGAATGAACCAATGAACCGTCCCAACCGACTGCCGTTCGGACCGACTGAACCCACCGGGGACGCCCGACCGCCGACCCCCGCCCCCGCCCGTTCCTCCCGCGCCCGCCCCCCCGATCCCCGAGGACCCCCGCCATGACCACGCAAGCCCCGCAGTTCCCCGGTGCGCCCGTCGTCCGCAGAGAGGCCCGGGACAAGGTCACCGGCACCGCCCGCTACGCGGCCGACCGCACCCCCGCCGGCTGCCTGTACGCGTGGACCGTCCCGGCGACCGTCGCGGCCGGACGCGTCACCGCCGTACGGGCCGTCGACGCCCTCGCCGTTCCCGGCGTCCACTCCGTCCTCACCCACGACAACGCGCCCCGGCTCCTGGAGCCCGACGACCCGATCCTGGCCGTGCTCCAGGACGACCGCGTCCCGCACCACGGCTGGCCGATCGCCCTCGTGATCGCGGAGTCCCTGGAGGCCGCCAGGACCGGAGCCGGGGAGCTGCATGTCGAGTACGAACGCGCTGCGCACGACGTGACCCTCACCGAGGACCACCCCGGCCTCTACACGCCCGAGGAGGCCAACGGCGGCTTCCCCGCCGTCCGGGTGCGCGGCGACGTGGAACGCGCCCTCGCCGCCTCGCGCGTCCAGATCGACGCCACGTACCGGATGGACGCACTGCACAACCACCCCATGGAGCCGCACGCCGCCACCGCCGTGTGGTCCGACGGACATCTCACCGTCCATGACTCCAGCCAGGGCTCCACCAAGGTCCGCGAGAGCCTGGCCCAGGCGCTCGGCCTGGACCCGGACCGGATCACCGTGGTCTCCGAACACGTCGGCGGCGGCTTCGGCTCCAAGGGCACCACCCGCCCCCAGGGGCTCTTGGCCGCGATGGCCGCCCGGCACACCGGCCGCCCGGTGAAGCTGGTCTTCCCCCGGGCCCAGCTGGCGGAGGTCGTGGGGCACCGGGCCCCCACGATCCAGCGGGTCCGGCTCGGCGCGGACCTCGACGGCGTGCTCACCGCCGTCAGCCAGGAGGTCGTCACCCAGACCTCCACCGTGAAGGAGTTCGTCGAGCAGGCCGCCGTGCCCGCCCGCGTCATGTACGCCTCGCCGAACAGCCGCACCGGGCACCGGGTGGTCGCCCTCGACGTCCCCAGCCCCTCCTGGATGCGCGCCCCGGGGGAGGCCTCGGGGATGTACGCCCTGGAGTCCGCCATGGACGAACTCGCCTCCGCTCTCGGCCTGGACCCCGTGGAGCTGCGGCTGCGCAACGAACCGGAGACCGAGCCGGACAGCGGCCTCCCCTTCAGCAGCCGTGGCCTGGCCGCCTGCCTGCGCGACGGCGCGGCACGGTTCGGCTGGCACGACCGCGACCCCCGCCCCGCCGCCCGCCAGGAGGGCCGCTGGCTCATCGGTACGGGCGTGGCCTCCGCGACGTACCCCGTCCTCGTCGCCCGGTCCACCGCGAGCGCCCACGCCGCGCCGGACGGCTCCCTGCGCGTCCAGGTCAACGCCACCGACATCGGCACCGGGGCCCGCACCGTGCTGGCCCAGATCGCCGCCGACGCGCTCGGCGTCGACCCCGGGGCCGTACACGTCGACATCGGCTCCACCGACCTGCCCACCGCCCCGCTGGCCGGCGGCTCCTCCGGCACCGCCTCCTGGGGCTGGTCGGTGCACAAGGCCGCCGCCGATCTCGCCGCCCGCCTCGCCGAGCACTCCGGCCCGCTCCCCGCCGCCGGGATCACCGCCACCGCCGACACCGAGCAGGAGACCGGCGAGCAGTCCCCGTACGCCCGCCACGCCTTCGGCGCCCACTTCGCCGAGACGGCCGTCGACGCCGTCACCGGCGAGGTGCGCGTACGCCGCCTCCTCGGCGTGTACGCCGCCGGGCGGATCCTCAACGCGCGTACCGCCCGCTCCCAGTTCACCGGCGGCATGGTGATGGGCATCGGCATGGCCCTCACCGAGGGCTGCGGCATCGACCCGGTCCACGGCGACTTCACCGCCAAGGACCTCGCGGCCTACCACGTGCCCGTCTGCGCCGACACCGCCGACATCCAGGCCCACTGGATCGAGGAGGACGACCGCCACCTCAACCCCATGGGCAGCAAGGGCATCGGCGAGATCGGGATCGTCGGCACCGCCGCCGCCATCGGCAACGCGGTCCGCCACGCCACCGGCGCCCGGCTGCGCGAACTGCCCCTCACCCCGGACACCCTGCTGCCCTATCTGCTGTGACCGGCATACCGCCCCCACCAGCACGGACGGCCCAGCTGTTGCGCGTCCGGCGTACCGGCCTCACTCTGATGAGTGACCCAGAAGTGATCAGTGCTCACGCTTCGTGTTCGGGGGTCGTTCGTACGACGGGGTGAAGTACGACGGGGTGAAGCACGTGGGCCTCGTGGTGAGGAGCCTCGACGATGACCGTTCCACTCGACCGGCACTACTCGGTCGAACTGCAGGTGTCGGCAGAGCGCGTTTCCCAGGTGCGGCGGATCGTCGCCGCACACCTTCGTCACTGGAGTCTCGACCTGCACGTCCGGCCGGTGTGCCGGGCCCTGGACGAACTCCTGACCAACGTCCACCGGCATGTCGGCGGCGGCAACACCTGCGTCCTCGAACTCCGCTGGACCGGACGGCACGTGACGGTGTCCGTCGCGGACAACAGTGCCCGGATGCCCCGCCTGCTGCCGGTCGGCGGCGGGCTGAGCCGGGTCATGGCCCTGAGCGACAGCTGGGGCACCTGCCGGACCACGGACGGCAAAGTGGTCTGGTTCACCCGCTACGCCGAGGCGCCGCAGCTCGCGGGACTGCTCCCGCACGCTCCGCTGCCCGGCGTCCGCACCGCCCGCCGCACCCCCCTCGCGGCGCTCGTGTAACCGCCCGGAGGGGCGGCCCGTGACCCCGGCCGACGCGGAACGTGCCCTCCGGCACGCATGATCCGCGTCGGCCGGGTACGTGCCGGGGGAGAGGGCCGCGTTGCGCGGACCGGTGCGGCGCGGCACGGTCGAAGTACCGATGCAAGGAGGCCACTGCCATGCCCATCGCGACGGTCAACCCCGCGAACGGCGAACTGATCAGGTCCTTCGACGCCCTGGGCGAGGACGAGACCGAACGCAGGATCGCCGCCGCCGCGGAGACCTTCCGCCAGTACCGCACGACGCCCTTCGAACAGCGGGCGGCCTGGCTGAACCGGGCCGCCGACCTCCTCGACGAGGACCGGGACACCATCGCCCGCACGATGACCGTCGAGATGGGGAAGCCGATCACGGCGGCCCGCGCGGAGGCGGCCAAGTGCGCGAAGGCGATGCGCTGGTACGCCGGCCGTGCCGAGGGCCTGCTCGCCGACGAACACCCCGACCCCGCCGACGTGAAGGACTCCGGCGCCTCCCGCGCGCTGGTCCGCTACCGTCCGCTCGGCGTGGTCCTCGCCGTGATGCCGTGGAACTTCCCGCTCTGGCAGGTGGTGCGCTTCGCCGCCCCCGCGCTGATGGCGGGCAACGTCGGGCTCCTCAAGCACGCCTCGAACGTCCCGCAGACCGCCCTCTACCTGGAGGACCTCTTCCACCGGGCGGGATTCCCGGCGGGCTGCTTCCGTACGCTGCTGATCGGCTCGGGCGCCGTCGAGGCCGTCCTGCGCGACCCGCGCGTCGTCGCCGCCACGCTCACCGGCAGCGAACCGGCCGGCCGCTCCGTCGCCGCCACCGCCGGCGACGAGGTCAAGAAGACCGTTCTGGAACTCGGCGGCAGCGACCCCTATCTCGTGCTGCCCTCGGCGGACGTGGAGAAGGCCGCAGCCACCGCGGTCACCGCACGCGTCCAGAACAACGGCCAGTCCTGCATCGCCGCCAAGCGCTTCATCGTCCACGCCGACGTGTACGACGCGTTCGCCGAGCGCTTCATCGCGGGCATGCGTGCCCTGACCGTCGGCGACCCGCTGGAGGACGCCACCGACATCGGCCCCCTCTCCACCGAACAGGGCCGCACCGACCTGGAGGAACTCGTCGACGACGCCGTCGAACGAGGGGCCGAGGCGCTGTGCGGCGGACGCCGCCCCGACAAGCTCGGCGGCGGCCTGGAGAACGGCTGGTTCTACGAGCCCACCGTGCTCGCCGGCATCACCACCGCCATGCGCGTCCACCGCGAGGAGACCTTCGGCCCGGTCGCCACCCTCTACCGCGTCGCCGACCTCGACGAGGCCATCCACCTGGCCAACGACACCCCCTTCGGCCTGAGTTCCAACGTCTGGACCCGCGACCCGGGCGAACAGGAACGCTGCGCCCGCGACCTGGAGGCCGGCGGGGTCTTCTTCAACGGGATGACCGCCTCGCACCCGGCCCTGCCCTTCGGCGGGATCAAGCGCTCCGGTTACGGCCGTGAGCTGGCCGGACACGGAATCCGCGAGTTCTGCAACGCCACCACGCTCTGGTACGGACCCGAGGCCTCCTGACTCCCGCCACCACTCGCGCGCCGGGCCCCGTACGGCCCGGCGGGGCGATGCGCGATCATGGGCGGCGACCTGCCGGGCCGGAGAGAGGCTGCCATGAAGCTGCGCTGCGCCGTGATCGAGGACTTCCAGTCCGTGGCCACCACCGTCGTCGACTGGTCACCCGTCACCGACGACGTCGAGGTCGTGACGTTCACCGATCACCTCGCCACCGCGGACGAAACGGCCGCCGCCCTCGCCGACTTCGACATCGTGGTCACCCTGCGCGAGCGGGTGCCCTTCCCGGCGGAGCTGTTCGCCCGGCTGCCCCGGCTGCGGCTCCTGGTCGCCTCCGGCATGCGCAACTCCGCCATCGACTTCGACGCGGCGCAGCGTCACGGCGTCGTCGTCTGCGGCACCGCCAGCTCCTCCACCCCGCCCGTCGAGCTCACCTGGGCGCTGCTGCTGGGACTCGCGCGCGGGATCGTCCCGGAGGCCGGGGCCCTGCGCACGGGCGGGCCCTGGCAGTCCACCCTCGGGGCCGATCTGCACGGGCGGACGCTCGGTCTGCTGGGGCTCGGGAAGATCGGCGGCCGGGTGGCCCGGGTGGGCCTGGCCTTCGGCATGGACGTGGTGGCCTGGAGCCAGAACCTCACGAAGGAACGCGCCGACGAGGTCGGGGCGAGGCTTGCCCCCTCCATGGCCGGGCTGCTGGCCGCGAGCGACTTCGTCTCCGTCCACCTTGCGCTCGGCGAGCGGACCCGGGGGCTGATCGGCACGGCCGAACTCGCCCGGATGCGCCCGACCGCGTACCTCGTCAACACCTCCCGGGCGGCCATCGTCGACACGGACGCCCTGCTCGCCGCCCTGCGCGACGGGGTGATCGCCGGGGCCGCGACCGACGTGTTCGACGTCGAGCCGCTCCCGGCCGACGACCCGGTGCGCACCGCCCCGCGCCTGCTGGCCACCCCGCACCTGGGGTACGTGTCGCGCGCCAACTACGAGACGTACTACGGCCAGGCCGTGGAGAACATCAGGGCGTTCCTCGACGGTCAGCCGCTCCGCCGCCTGGGCTGACGGCGGAGCGGCCCTGTGCGGGTCCGGTCTCCTGCGGGGGCCGGCCTCGTGCGGGAACGCGGTCAGTAGCGCAGTGCCGCCGCCACCCCGCCGTGGTCCGTCAGCGACTCGTCCTCGACGAAGACCACGTCGGCGCCGCTGTCCAGCGCGGCTTCGACCAGTTCGTCGACGATGTCCTCGCGGACCGTGCCGTCCGCACTCTGCGCGGTCCCCTCGGGTACCGGCTCAAGGTGCTCGTCGGTCACCCGCACGGTCGCCTGGAAGTGCTCCTCCACCGCGACCAGACCGGCCCGGCCCTCCCGGACGGCGGCCCACACCTCGTCGAGCCCGCCGGCGAAGGAGTGGGCGCTGCGGGCGTTGTCGAGCCGGGTGTCGACCTCCGCCACCGCCTGGTGCGCGCCTTCCTCCAGGGCGGGCCGCAACTCCTTGAGGACCTCGGCGGGCGGCAGGTCGGCCGGCGCCCCCTTGGTGACCCGGCCGGTCGCGGACCGGGAGCTCTCGCCGACCTCGTCCAGCAGGGCGAGAGCCGGGGCCAGGCCCAGCAGGTACAGCGGACGCGGATCGTCGGCGAGCACCGTGCGCAGCTTCTCGTCGACGTCACGGAAGAAGTTCCGGGTCTCCTCGTCGGAGAAGGTGCTCGGGGTGTCCCCGATCCGCTCCTCGCGCTGCGGGTTCGGCGGCTCCTTCGGCGCGGCCAGCGGGAAGCCGCCGGTCTTCTCCGGCCGGATGCCGTCGCCGGTCCCGATCCACAGGGTGGCGTGGTCGGCGGCGATCGTCAGCACCCGGAACGGCCGCGTCTGGGCCTTGGCCGCGACGAGGTTGCGGGTGAGGAAGGTGTCGCTGAGCACCACCCGTTCGGGTGCGGTACGCGGAAGTTGCCAGATCCAGTACTGGTCGGTGGTGACCAGGAGCACCAGGGAGTCCAGCGCCCCGCGCGGGTCCACCTCGCCCGCCGCCCGCTCCAGCTGCGCCCGGAGAGCGGCCTCGACCTCACGGCTGACCTGCGGGTCGGCTTCGAGACGGTGCCCGGCCTCGGCCACCAGGTTCCGCAGCCGGACCGGGTCCTGGGCGTTGTCCGGGGCCTTGCGGTGGGTCGGCATCGTCAGGGACAGGGCCGGGTAGGGCCGGGTCGCCCGCAGCTCCCGCAACAGGTCGGCGGTCAGGGCGTCCGTATCCATCGTTCCCTCCCGGGACTCGAACCCGCTCCCGTATGAAGCGGATGCTTCGACGAGTCAATTCATACCGTTTGATCCTAATATGAGCGAGTTGTTGCTCTGGAGTGCGGGAGGGTGCGCGATGTCCACGCTCACGGTGTGGAAGTTCCGGACGGCCGAAGGCGCGGAGAGCGTCGAGGAGGCGCTGAAATCCCTTCAGAAGGAAGGGCTGATCAAGATCCTCGACGCGGCCGTGGTGAGCTGGCCCGCCGACCGGGCCAAGCCGCGCACGAAACAGCTCCTCAACCTCGTCGGCGCCGGGGCCCTCAGCGGCACGTTCTGGGGCATGCTCTTCGGGCTGATCTTCCTCATGCCGCTGCTGGGCGCGGCCGTCGGGGCGGCCGCCGGAGCGCTCGGGGGGAAGCTCGCGGACGTCGGCATCGACGACGACTTCATCGCCGAGGTCAAGGAGAAGGTGACACCCGGAACCTCGGCGCTGTTCCTGCTGACCATGAACGAAGTGCCCGAGCGGATCGGCGCTCAGCTGCCCGGCGACGGCGCCGAACTCCTCCACAGCAATCTCGACACCGAGCGCGAGGCGAAACTCCGCGACATCTTCGGCGACGACACGGCGTGACCCACGCGCATCCCCTCTCCCCACCCGGATCCCCCCTCTTGGATTGGACGGACCGTCCGTGAAAGCGAACCTCCCCGCTTGCCGGGCCCGCGCCACGCGCGTCCTGGCCCCCGTCGCGATCGCGGCCCTGCTGCTCGCCTCCACGGCGGCCTGCGACTCCGACACCACCAGCGAAGGCACCGACCAGGGTGTCCACACCCTCACGCCCGAGCCGGAGGAATCGCCGGCCGAGTCCGCGAGCCCGCGCACCCAGGAGAGCTTCGCGGCCTCGGTCTCCGCCGAGTCCGAACGCGTACGGCAGGAGGCGCAAAGACGTCTCGACGAGCTGGAGGGCCGGGGCAACGCCGTCGCCGACGTCTCGGTCAACGGACTGCCGCTCACCGCGTCCGAAGAGGTCCGCAGCGCCCTCGTCCGGGTCACCAACCCCACGGACGAGGCCGCGTTCTACGCCGTCAAGGTGGAGTTCCTCGACGCCGAGGACAGGGTGCTGGACACCGTCGTCGTCGGCGTCGAGGACGCGCCGCCGGACCGCACGGTCGAGGTCCAGGCCAACAGCCGCAAGGCCGCCGGTGTGAAGACCTTCCCGCGGGTCGCCCAGGCCGAGCGCGGCTGAGGGGGCGTGCCATGAGCGCCGCCGACGCGGTGACCGACTCGCTCCAGAACCTGCGCGCACAGTTCGTCTCCGTACGGGAGGGGAAGCCGGCCGACTACATCCCCCAGCTGGCCCTCGCCGACCCGGACGCCTTCGGTCTCGCGCTGGTCAGCATGGACGGGCACCGCTACAGCGCGGGCGAGGCCGAGATCCCCTTCACCCTTCAGTCCGTCTCCAAACCGTTCATCTACGCCCTCGCGCTGTCGCTGCTCGGCCTCGACGAGGTGAGCCGGTGGGTGGGCGCCGAGCCGAGCGGCGAGGCGTTCAATGCCATCAGCCTCGAACCCGACACCGGCCGCCCCGCCAACGCCATGGTCAACGCCGGGGCGATCGTCACCACCGCCCTGATCCCCGACGCCCCCGGCGAGCCCGCCTTCGACCGGATCCTGCGCTGCCTCGGCCGCTTCGCCGGGCGTGAACTGGACGTGGACGAGGAGGTGTTCACCTCCGAGTCGACGACCGGGGACCGCAACCGGGCGCTGGCCTATCTGATCCGCTCCACCGGCACCCTGCCCGTCGACCCGGTCCTCGCGGTCGACCGCTACTTCCGCCAGTGCGCGATCCGGGTCACCGCCCTCGACCTCGCCACGATGGCCGCGACGCTCGCCTACGGCGGCGTGAACCCCGTCACCGGCGAACAGGTCGTCTCCGCCGAGGTCGCCGCACAGGTTCTCGCCGTCATGGCGACCTGCGGCATGTACGACGGCTCCGGCGACTGGCTGCTGCGCGTCGGGCTGCCCGCCAAGAGCGGGGTGTCCGGCGGTCTCATCGCGGTGGGTCCGGCCCGCTTCGGGGTCGCCACCTACAGCCCGCCGCTCGACGCCACCGGCGGTTCGGTACGCGGCCACGCCGCGCTCGAGACGATGTCGCGGCGCTACGGGCTCCACCTCATGCTCAACCCCGCGCTGCCGGGCTCCACCGTCACCCTCGTCACGACCGCGGACGATCTGCCGTCGGCGCCCTCCGTCGCGGACGAACGGGTCCTCCACGAACAGGTCGGCGTCGTCGTCGCCCAGGGGTCCATCGACTTCACGGCCGCCGAACGCGTGCTGTACGCCCTGGACGAGTCGGGGCCGGACGGCGGCTCCGTCGTGCTCGACCTGCACGACGTCACGGCCGTCGACTCCGTGGGCCTGGCCATGCTGCACACCGGCCTCGCGCGTCTCGTCTCCGACGGGCGGCGCGCGGCGGTCGTCGACCCCCGTGATCTGCTGGGTTCGTCCGACCTCCTGCGGGAGAGGACGGGCCAGGACCTGCCGCGCTACGCCACCCGCGAGGGCGCCGTCGAAGGCTGCGCGAAGGCCCTGGCCGGGGAAGGCTGAGCCCAGGCCGCCGCGTGGGCCGGGGCTGCCGGACGGGCCGGGGCTACCAGATGGCCCCGACCCACTCGGGGTGGTCGATGAACGGGTTCCGGTTGTGCTGGAACTGCTCGAATATGACGTCGTTGCGGCGCTTCTCGAAGGTGTCCGGCGGGTCCTCCTGGCTCCACTGCTTCAGGACGGACAGCTTGCCCATCTTCGGCGCGGACCCGTTGTCCACCTGGTCGTTGGGTTCGAGGTCGGCGAAGGAGTCGTTGCCCTCGTACCGCACGGCCATGTAGAGGATCATGCGGGCGACGTCGCCCTTGACCTCGTCGCGCGGCTCGAAGGAGTCGCCGTCGGTGAAGTTGCCGGGCGCGTCGCCCAGTTCGCTTCCGCCGTTGTCGAAGTCCTTGTTGCCCCGCGTGGAGTTGACCTGGACGTCCTCGGGCCGCAGATGGTGGACGTCGGTGCCCGGACCCGTCGCCGTACCGAAGTCGCCGTGCGACTTGGCCCAGACGTGCTCCCGGTTCCACTGGCCCGAGCCCCCGCCGTTGTCGTTCTTCGACTGGGAGCGCCCGGTGTACAGCAGGACGACGTTGGAGGAGTTGGCGGGATCCTCGTCGGTGGCCTTGAGGGCGTCCCACACCTGGTCGTAGGAGAGCTTGGTCTGGTCGCTGATGATCGTGTGCAGGGCGGTTTTCAGCTCGGCGCCGGTCTTGCCGAGCGCGTCCTGGTAGTACGTGTCATCCAGGGCGGCGGCGGTGGCGGTGTACCGGCCGGGCGAGGGGTCCGCGGGGGCGGCGGCCGCGGTGCCGGCGAGCACGGTGGCGGTCGCGACCACGGCCAACAGTGGACGCGCGTAGAACGAGTGACGACGGGACATGTGGGGTGTCCTCTCCGGAACGCGGGCGTCGCGACGGGGACCCTGGGTGGGGGTGCTCGCGCGGCGGCCGTGCGGTAGGTGGTCAGCCGGGAGCCTTCCACACGCACCGCGCCCCACGTGTGAACACTCTGTACCTATCATGTGCAGGTCAAGAATGAGGCTGTCGGGGCCCGCAGCGGACACGTCCGCCCCCGGGGGTTCGAAGCCCCCGGGGGCGGACGGGGGGTCGCGCCCGGTGCTACCCGGCCGCCCAGTCGCGCAGGGCCCGGGCCGAATCGAAGTCGGCCACGTTCTTGTCGAGCGGATCGTCGGTGTACTGGTGGATGCGCCAGTCGGCCTCGATGCGGGGCTTGCCGGCGGAGACGTAGTCGGCGATCCACAGCCCGTCGCCCGCGTAGCCGGTGGTGTCGTGGTTCAGCCAGAAGGAGCGGTTGCAGTACAGCAGCACCCGGTGACCGGGCCTCTCCCGCTTCACCGCGCGGATGAAACGGTCCTTGTCCGCGTTGCTCGCCCGCGTCCCGCCGCCGGTCTGTTCCCAGTCGACCGCGAGCAGATCGCCCGCCTTCTCGGGGGTCTCGCTCAGGAAGTGGTCGACCTGGTCCGCCACGTTCCCCGGCCAGAGGAAGTGGTAGAAGCCGACGACGCACTCGGCGTCCCTGGCCCGCTTCACCTGTGCGTCCAGACGCGGATTGACATAGGTGCGGCCTTCGGTGGACTTGATGAGGACGAAGTCGAGACCGTCCGTGTCGTAGGAGGGCTGATAGGCGCTGACGTCGACGCCGTGGAGCATGGGCACCGCCTCGGAGAATGGGGCAGGGACCTCCCTCTCCTGCCCACTCCCCGGGCCCGCCAAGGGCGGATTCACCCTCCCGGGTAGCAGGCCGCGCGTTCCTCGGATGCGGCCGGGTCCGTGGGGGGTGAGAATTGCCGCAAGGACGAGGAGGCGGCATGAGCGAAGAGTCCGAATCCGTATCCGAGGCCATGTCCGGGCCGGGGGGCATCACCCCCGACCGGCTGCTGCACACGGGCGCGAGCGACCGCCCGAGCGCGGAGGACCTGGTGCTCGCCTCCGGGCGGGACCTCACGCCGGAGACCCTGGAATGGGCCCGGCGCAAGCTGGCCGCCGAAGGGCGGTCGGCCATCGACAAGCAACTGCCCTGACGGCCCCACGGGGCCGGCAGGAGCGCCCGGCGGGCCGGTGCGCGGAGCCGGGCGCCGAGGTGCACGCGGCCGAGGGGCCGGGGAGCGTGTGGGGCGCCCCCGGCTCCCTCGGCTAGCCTGAGTGCCATATGAACCGTTTGACGACCTCACAGGGCGCTTTCGAGCTGGCCCGCTTCCCCGAGCACCCGCGCGATCCCTTCCGGGCGTGGGACGCCGCCGACGAATACCTGCTCCGGCAGCTGACCGACCCCGAGGCGGGCCCGGTCGACCTCGCGGGGACGGTCGCCGTCGTGGGGGACCGGTGGGGAGCGCTCGCCACCGCGCTGGCCGCACACCGGCCCGTCCAGATCAGCGACTCCTACCTGGCCCGGCGCGCCACCCTCGCCAACCTCGCGCGCAACGGCCTGGACGCCGACGCCGTCACTCTGCTGTCCTCCCGCGACACCCCGCCGGACCGGATCGACGTTCTGATCGTCCGGGTGCCCAAGTCTCTGGCGTTCCTGGAGGACCAGCTCCACCGGATCGCCCCCGCCGTCCACGCCGGCACCGTGGTCATCGGCACCGGCATGGTCAAGGAGATCCACACCTCCACGCTCAAGCTCTTCGAGCGGATCATCGGCCCCACCCGCACCTCCCTGGCGGTGCGCAAGGCACGGCTCATCTTCTCCACCCCGGACCCCGCGCTGCCGCGTACGCCGAGCCCGTGGCCGTACCGCTACGAGCTGCCCGCCGACGTGGGCCCCGTCTCGGGCCTGACCGCCGTCAACCACGCCGGGATCTTCTGCGCCGAGCGCCTCGACATCGGCACCCGCTTCTTCCTGAAGCACCTGCCCACCCGCGGCGGGGCGGTCCGGGTCGTCGACCTGGGCTGCGGCAACGGCGTCCTCGGGCTCTCCGCCGCCCTCGCCAACCCCGAGGCGCACCTCACCTTCGTCGACGAGTCGTACGGGGCGGTCGCCTCCGCCGAGGAGACCTTCCGGGCCGGAGCGCCGGACGGCGCGAAGGCCGACTTCCTGGTCGGCGACGGGCTCGGCGACCTCGATCCGGGCAGCGTCGACCTGGTGCTGAACAACCCGCCCTTCCACTCGCACCTCGCCACCACCGACGCGACCGCCCGCACGATGTTCGCCGGCGCGCGGACCGCCCTGCGCCAGGGCGGTGAGCTGTGGGTCGTGGGCAACCGGCACCTCTCGTACCACACCCACCTGCGCCGGATCTTCGGGAACTGCACCACGGTCGCGGGCGACGCGAAGTTCGTGGTCCTGCGCGCCGTCAAGCGCTGACCGCGAAGCGCCGGGCCGCCGGCCCTTCCGGATTCTTGCAACAGGTTCTACTGTGTGCGCCGCCGCACACGGACGACGCCGAAGCGAGACTCTGGAGGGGCCGTGCACCTCGAATACACGCCTGAGCAGCAGCGGTTGCGTACCGAACTGCGTACCTACTTCGCGGCCCTGGTGCCCGACAACGCCTACGCCCGCTACGCGGAGCCCGCCGCCCAGAAGCGCTTCTACCGCGAGACGGTCCGCAGGCTCGGCGCCGACGGCTGGCTGGGGGTCGGCTGGCCGAAGGAGTACGGCGGCCGGGGCCTGACCCCGATGGAACAGTTCATCTTCTTCGACGAGGCCGCCCAGGCCGGCGTACCGCTCCCGCTGATGGCCCTGAACACCGTCGGGCCCACGATCATGCAGTTCGGCACCGAAGAGCAGAAGGCCCACTTCCTGCCCGGAATCCTGGCCGGGGAGATCGACTTCGCCATCGGCTACAGCGAACCGGACGCGGGCACCGACCTCGCCGCCCTCAAGACGCGCGCCGTCCGCGACGGGGACGAGTACGTGGTCGACGGCCAGAAGATCTGGACCACCAACGGCGACACCGCCGACTGGGTCTGGCTCGCCGTGCGCACCGACCCCGACGCCCCGCCCCACAAGGGCATCACCATGCTCCTGGTCCCGACGAGCGATCCGGGCTACTCCTGCACCCTGATCAACACCCTCGCCTCGCACGACACCACCGCCAGCTACTACGAGAACATCCGCGTCCCGGTCTCCCGCCGCGTCGGCGAGGAGAACAAGGGCTGGCGGCTCATCACCAACCAGCTCAACCACGAACGGGTCACCCTCGCCGCCCACGGCACGATGGCGGTGCGCGCCCTGCACAACGTCCAGCGCTGGGCCGCCGACACCAAGCTCGCCGACGGCCGCCGGGTCATCGACCTCGGCTGGGTCCGCGCCCTGCTCGCCCGCACCCACACCCGCCTCGACGCGATGAAACTCCTCAACTGGCAGATGGTCGCCGCCCTCCAGGACGGCACGCTCACCCCCCAGGACGCCTCGGCCGTCAAGGTCTACGGCTCCGAGGCCCGCCGGGACGCCTACGCCTGGCTGATGGAGATCGCCGGCTCCGCGGGTGCGCTGAAGGAGGGCTCGGCCGGCGCGGTGCTGCACGGCGAACTGGAACGCGGCTACCGCTCGGCCGTGATCTTCACCTTCGGCGGCGGCAACAACGAGATCCAGCGGGAGATCATCTCGTGGATCGGACTGGGGATGCCGCGCGTGCGGCGGTGACGCGCGGCCGCCGAGGCATTCCCGTTCCGTTGCCCGGTTGCCTCCCCATGCGCCGGCCCGGCCGGACCCGCCGACCGCCCCGCCGCGTACCGACTCCGCCGGCGGGCAGCCATACTGGACGGTCCGGGGGGCACAGCGCCGGCAGCGGGGAACACGGGGAACAACGGGGGCGGGAAACGGCAGATGGCGGACACCAGGCTGATCCAGAGCCGGTACCGGCTGCTCGAACTGATCGGGCGCGGCGGCATGGGCGAGGTGTGGCGCGCCCTCGACGAGTCGCTGGGCCGTCAGGTCGCCGTCAAATGCCTCAAACCCATGGGCCCCCAGCACGACCAGGCGTTCACCCGCGTCCTGCGCGAACGTTTCCGCCGCGAGGCCCGGGTGGCCGCCTCCCTCCAGCACCGGGGCGTCACCGTCGTGCACGACTTCGGCGAGTACGAGGGCGTGCTGTACCTCGTCATGGAGCTGCTCGACGGGCACAACCTGAGCCAGCTCCTGGAGGAGAACGAGCAGCACCCGCTGCCCGTCGAGCATGTCGTCGACATCGCGGAGCAGGTCGCCGACGCCCTCGGCTACACCCACCGGCAGGGCATCGTCCACCGCGACCTCAAGCCCGCCAACATCATGCGGCTGACCGACGGCACGGTGAAGATCTGCGACTTCGGCATCGCCCGCCTCGGCCACGACATCGGCATGACCTCCCGGCTCACCACCACCGGCCTCGCCATGGGCACCCCGCACTACATGTCGCCCGAGCAGATCAGCGGCAAGGAGGTCGACCACCGCAGCGACCTCTACTCGCTGGGCTGCGTCCTGTACGAGATCGCCACCGGCGTACCGCCGTTCGACCAGGAGGACGCCTGGGCCGTGCTCGTGGGACACCGCGACACCCCGCCGGAACCGCTGCGCACCCACCGCGCCGACCTCCCCGGCTTCTTCGACCGCGTCGTCCTCGACCTGCTCGCCAAAGCCCCCGAGGAGCGGCCCGTGGACGCGGGCGACCTGCGCCGCCGCATCGTCCTCGGCCGGACCGGCGAACAGCCCGCGCTCGGACCGGGGCCCCTCGCGCACTCCCACGCCGAGCGGCAGCCGGCCCCGCGCGAGAGGGCCCTGCCTGCCTGGACCCGCTCCATGACCGCCGGTCACCGCGCGACCGGAGCGACGGGCCCGCGCGCCGAACGTCCCGACCCGGCCGCCGGACTGACCGGGCAGTGGACGACCGCGAGCGCCACCGCCCCGCACACCGGCTCCTTCGTCTCCGTGTCGGCCGGGCCGCCCGCCACGGACCTCCTCGCCACGCTGGAGGGCCGCCACAGCGCGGGCATCGACCTCGGACGCCTGGGCCGCTGGGAGGAGGCCGGGGACGTGCACCGCGAGGTCGCCGCCCAGCGCGCACGCGTCCTTGGCCCGGACCATCCCGACACCCTCGCCAGCCACTACGAGATCGGCCTGACCCTGAGCCGTACGGGCCGGGCCGAGGAGGCGCTGCGCGAGTTCGCCCGGGTCACCGGGGGCCGCGAACGCGCCCTGGGCGCCGACCATCCGCAGACGCTCGCCGCCCGCCAGGCGACCGCCCACGCCCTGGGCCGGCTCGGCCGGCACGCCGAGGCCCACCAGGTGTACGAGGCGGTCCTGGCCGTCCGCGAACGCGTCATGGGCCCCGACCACCCCGACACCCTGCGCTGCCGCCACAACCTGGCGTTCAACCTCGGCCGGCTGGGGCGGCCCGAGGAGTCCTGCCGGATCGCCGAGGAGGTCGCCGACGCCCGCGCCCGACTGCTCGGCCCGACACACCCCGACACCCTCGCGACCCGCTACGAAGTGGCGTACACCCTGGGCAGGCTGGGCCGTTGGGCCCAGGCGCTGGAGACCTACGAGGACGTCGCCCGGGTTCGCGCGGAGACCCTGGGGGCCGACCACCCCGACACCTTCGCCGCCCGCTACGAGGCGGGCATCAGCCTCGGCCGGCTCGGCCGCGACGCGGAGGCCCTGGAGCTGTACCGATCCCTGGTCGCCGACCGCACCCGGACCGCCGGAGCGGCCGACCCCGAGACGTTGCGCGCCCGCCACGGCCTCGGGGTCAACCTGGGGCGGCTGGGCCGCTGGGAGGAAGCGCTCGCGGAGGCACGCGACGTCTGCGCCCTGCGGGAACGCACCCTGGGACCCGACCACCGCGACACCGTGATCAGCCGCCGGGAGGTCGCCGCGGGGCTCGGCTGGCTCGGCCGGTGGAGCGAGGCCCTCGTCGCGTACCGGCAGGTCGCCGAGGCGCGCGCCCGGACCCTGGGCCCCGACCATCCCCAGACGCTCGCGGCCCGCGACGACGAGGCGCACTGCCTGAGGCGGCTCGCACAGGCCTAGGGCCGGTCGGACGGGAAGGGTCGGACAGGCCCCAGGGCCTGCCGTCAGCCTGCCACCCCTGGTGGGGACGGCGGGCGGCGTGTTACGAAGGTGCATGCCCGCACCTCAGAGTCCCGCACCCCGAACACCCGCAGGTCAGCCCGCCACCCAGGGGTCCTCCGGGCCCGGCGCGCCCGCCCGGGACCACTACGACGCCGTGATCGTCGGCGGCGGCCACAACGGCCTCGTCGCCGCCGCCTACCTCGCCCGCGGCGGACAGTCCGTCCTCGTCCTGGAACGGCTCGGCACCACCGGGGGAGCGGCGATCTCGACCCGCCCCTTCGCCGGGGTCGACGCCCGGCTCTCCCGCTACTCGTACCTGGTGTCCCTGCTGCCCGACAAGATCGTCCGTGATCTCGGCCTCGACTTCGCCGTCCGCAAGCGGACCGTCTCCTCCTACACCCCCGCCGTACGCGACGGACGGCCCACCGGGCTGCTCATCGCGGGCGAGGGCACCCGGGAGTCCTTCGCCGCGCTGACCGGCGGCGAGCGCGAGTACGCGGCCTGGCAGCGGTTCTACGCGATGACACAGCGGCTCGCGGAGCGGGTCTTCCCGACGCTCACCGAGCCGCTGCCCGGCCGGGACGCGCTGCGCGAGCGGATCGACGACGCGGACGCCTGGCGGATGCTTTTCGAGGAACCGCTCGGGGTGGCCGTCGAGGAGAACTTCACCGACGACCTCGTGCGCGGGGTCGTCCTCACCGACGCCCTGATCGGCACCTTCGCCGACGCCCACGACACCTCGCTCCTGCAGAACCGGTGCTTCCTCTACCACGTGATCGGCGGCGGCACCGGCGACTGGGACGTCCCCGTCGGCGGCATGGGCGCGCTCACCGACGCGCTGGCCGGGGCCGCCCGCGCGGCGGGCGCCGAGATCCGCGTACAGCACGAGGCGACCCGCATCGAGACCGACGGGAACGCCGCCGAGGTCACCGTCCGCACCCCGGACGGGGAACGTGTCGTCGGCGCCCGCCGGGTACTCGTCAACGCCTCCCCGCAGGCTCTCGCCACCCTCCTCGGCGACACCCCGCCGACACCCGCCGAAGGCGCCCAGCTCAAGGTGAACATGCTGCTCACCCGGCTGCCGAAGCTCCGCGACCGGTCCGTCGACCCCCGGCAGGCGTTCGCCGGTACGTTCCACATCGCCGAGGGGTACGGGCAGCTCGCCGACGCCTACCGGGACGCGGCGGCCGGCCGGCTGCCCGCCGCCCCGCCGTCCGAGATCTACTGCCACTCGCTGACCGACCCCACGATCCTCGGCCCCGACATCGCCGCGCGCGGCTACCAGACCCTCACCCTTTTCGGCCTGCACGCCCCGGCCCGGCTGTTCGCCGCCGACAACGAAGCCGCCCGCGCCGCCCTGCTCAAGGCGACCCTGGCCGAACTGGACGCCCATCTGGAGGAGCCGATCACCGACTGTCTGGCCCTCGACGCGAACGGCGAACCCTGCATCGAGGCCAAGACCCCGCTCGACCTGGAGGCCGATCTGCGGCTGCCCGGCGGCCACATCTTCCACCGCGACCTCGCCTTCCCGTACGCGGACGAGGGCACGGGGCGCTGGGGCGTGGAGACCGCGCACGCCAACGTCCTGCTCTGCGGGGCCGGTGCGGTGCGCGGCGGCGGCGTCAGCGGGGTCCCCGGCCACAACGCGGCGATGGCGGCGCTGGGAGAGTGACGGACGCCCCCCCCGGGGGGCGTTCCCGTCGGTCAGGGCCGGGCCCCGGCCCTGACGACGGGACACCTGCTAGCGCAGGTGCCGGCGGTCGACGGCGGCGGCGATCGCCGTGTGACCCTCGGGACCCGGATGCAGGCCGTCGCCGCTGTCGAACGCGGGCCGCAGCCGCGAGGGGCGGTCCGGGTCGCGCAGCGCCGCGTCGAAGTCGGCCACGGCGTCGAAGACCCGTCCGGTGCGCACGGCCTCGTTGATCCGCCGGCGCACCGCGTCCTGTTCCGGCGTCCAGCGCGTCCACCCCTCGAACGGGGCGATGGTGGCGCCCACCACCCGCAGCCCGGCGGACCGTGCGCGCAGGGCGAGCTGGCGGTACGCGGCCACCATCCGCGACGGGTCCTGCTCGACCGGCACATGGTGGAGGTCGTTGACTCCCAGGTGCACCAGGACCGTCCGCAGCCCCGGCAGCGACAGTACGTCCCGGTCGAACCGGGCCTGGGCGCCCGGACCGAAGCGGTCGTTGTCGAGCAGCAGCCGGTTGCCGCTGATACCGAGGTTGGCGACGGCGGAGCCGGACAGCCTGCGGGCCAGCTGGTCGGGCCAGCGCAGGTCCGCGTCGTCGGGCGTGCCGGTGCCCTCCGCGATGGAGTCGCCCAGCACGGCGAGCACCGGACCGCGCGCCCCGGTCGTCTCGACCCCGGTCAGGAGGAGGACGGACCGGGTCCGGACACCGTCGACGGTGTGCCAGGCGTGGGTGTTGCGGTGGAAGGAGAGGGGGCCGGTGGGGCCCGGGAGCCGCGTCCCGACCGTCAGCAGCGCCCCGTCCGGCACCCGCAGCCCCTCCACCGGGTCGCTGGTGAGGGATGCGCCCGCCGCCAGCCACTCCTGCGACCGCCCGCCGAAGGTGACCGGCCGCCCGTCCGCGGTCACCGGACCCACCAGCACCGGCGCGGCCCCGAAGGCGTGTGCGTACCGCAGTCTCACCTGTCCGCCCGCCGAGAGCCGCAGCCGCGCGGTGCAGAGCCCGTCGGTGAGACCGCCCGCCGCGAGGGGGTCGGCCGCCGTGGGCGCGGTCTGCGCGGTGGCCCAGGAAGTGGTCCAGGGGGTGGCCGGGCGGGGGAGTCCGGGAGCGGGGCGCGGAGCCGCCGAGGCGGCCGGGGAGGCGGTGAGGGCCGCCGTGACCCCGGCCGCCGCCGCGTACAGCAGACCTCGCCTGGCCGGTGCGGGGCCCTGGCCGGTCACCGGGAGGGCGGAGGGGGCGGTGCGCCGGACACTGCTCATGGGGTGGGCCTCCTGGAATCGCCACGGGGAGCGGGTGGGCCGAGCGGCTTGCGTACTACGGCCCGTGCCATCCAACGGCCCCCGGATGAACCGGTGGTGACGTCGATACGCACCGGGCGCGACGCCATTGTGGCGGCTGCGCCCGGCGGCAGCCGGCCCACCACGCGGCGCCGCCCGCCCCGCCGCTCAGTCGGCCGACAGCACCCAGCCCGCCGCTCCGATCCGCCCCGCGTCCCGGGGCCGGTCGGAGTCGAAGACCGTGCCGCCGCCGTCCCGCACCCGGAGGGAGTCCACGTACGCGCCGCGCCCCACGTAGAGCTGGTCCGTGGCGTACCGCCACCGCAGCTGGACGCTCTTGCCGCGCCAGGCCGACAGGTCCGCCTCCAGCCGGTGCCAGACGCGCCCGGACCACCCGGAGACCCGGCCCTCCGGGTGCGGCCGCGGGTCCGGGCGGTGGTGGCCGGGCTCACGGCCCGCGGTGGTGAACGGCACCGGCTGCCACTCCTGCCCCGCCGATGCCTCCAGCACCAGCCGGTCGGAGCCGGGCTCGGTGTCCCACCACAGCGCGCACTCCAGGCGGGCCCGTGCCGAGCTCAGGCGGAGGGCGGGCAGCGTGAGGGTGGCGGCCGACCCGCTCGCCATCCCGGAGAACCAGGCCGTCCGGCCCCGCTCCGGCCGGACCGGAACGGCCCGCGCCAGCTGGTTGGCGGTCGCCACCCGGGGCGCGCTGCCCGAGCGCCAGCTCCGCACGGGGTGGACGGAGTTGCCCAGCACGATCAGGAAGGTGTCGGTCGACGGGTCGAGCACCAGGCTGGTCCCGGTGAATCCGGTGTGCCCCGCGCTGCGCGGGGTGGCCATCGCGCCCATGTACCAGTGCTGGTAGAGCTCGAAGCCGAGGCCGTGCTCGTCGCCCGGGAACGCGGTGTTGAAGTCGGTGAAGAGGAGGTCGACGGAGTCCTCGGACAGGATGCGGGAGCGGCCGTAGACCCCGCCGTTGAGGAGCGTCCGGGCCAGGACCGCGAGGTCCCAGGCGCACGAGAACACCCCGGCGTGGCCCGCCACCCCGCCGAAGCCGTAGGCGTTCTCGTCGTGCACCTCGCCCCAGACGAGACCGCGCTCCAGGCCGGACCAGGGCAGCCGGGCGTCCTCGGTCGCCGCGATCTTCGGTTTCCAGGAGGCGGGCGGGTTGTAGCGGGTGCGGTGCATCCCGAGCGGGCCGGTGATCTCCTCGCGGAGCAGGACGTCCAGCGGGCGGCCGGTGATCTGCTCCAGGATCAGCTGCAGCGAGATCAGGTTGAGGTCGGAGTAGAGGTAGGCGGTGCCCGGGGCGCTCGCGGGCACCTCGTCCCACAGCATCCGGAGCTTGCCCTCCCGGGTCGGCTCCTTGTACAGCGGGATCCACGACCGGAAGCCCGAGGTGTGCGTCAGCAGTTGACGGACCGTGATGTCCTGTTTGCCGCCGCCCGCGAAGTCCGGGAGGTAGGAGGCGACCGTCGCCTCCAGCTCCAGCGCGCCGCGCTCGATCTGCTGGACCGCCAGGAGCGAGGTGAAGAGCTTGGAGATCGAGGCCAGGTCGAAGACGGTGTCCTCGGCCATCGCGATCTGCTGCTCCGCCGGGAACTCCACCCCGGTGTCGGTCTTCTCGTCGTACGCCGCGTAGCGCACCGCCTTGCCGATCGGCCGGTGCAGCGCGACCGTGCCGCCCCGCCCGGCGAGCAGCACCGCGCCCGCGTACCAGGGATGCTTGGGGGAGTCGGCCAGGTAGGCCTCCGCGTCCCGCACGAGCTGGTCCAGCGGCCCCTGGAGCAGCCCGGCGCGCGCGGCGCTGCCGCGCCGCAGCGTGGGCCGGTGTGCCCCTGACTCCATGCCCGCTCCCGTGTCCGCCGCACCGTCCGTCACGCCCGTGCCGGGCCCGCTCCGGGCGGCCGCGCCCGCGAGGGGGATCGGCGTCAGCGCGAGCGCCCCGCCCAGCGCCAGTATCCCGCCGCCCAGCCGCCGCCGGGCGATGCCGCTCCCGGCCGTGGGAGATCCGGACGGGGAGCCGCCGCTGTGGGCCCCGGCCCCGAATCCTCCCGTGTCCCGGCCGTCCGCGGCCCGCCCGTTCCCCTGCGTGTCCCCGGTCATCCGCAACTCCTCCCCGCGCCTGACCTCCGGTCACCGGGCCGCGCCCGTGCACCCGGAGGCCCGCGCGAAAGTAACTTCCGAAATCTCGCCGAGCAGTGAAAGTTCCTGCCGCCGCAGAGATTACTGTCACCCGCGCGCTCCCGGGTGCGTCCCGGCCCGCAAAGAATCTGACACTGCATCAGAAAAGCTCTTCCCTCGGCTGCGGCCCTGCGGCATCCTGCCGCCCATGGAGACGGAACTGAGCCGCCAACTGGGAATCGAGCACGCCATCTTCGGCTTCACGCCGTTCCCCGAGGTCGCCGCGGCCATCACCAGAGCCGGCGGCTTCGGCGTGCTCGGAGCCGTCCGCTACACCGCGCCCGACGACCTCGCGCGGGACCTCGACCGCCTGCACAAGCACGCCGACGGCAAGCCCTACGGACTCGACGTCGTCATGCCGGCCAAGAAGGTCGAGGGCGTCACCGAAGCGGACGTCGAGGCGATGATCCCCGACGAGCACCGCGGCTTCGTGCGCGAGCTGCTGGCCCGCTACGGCGTGCCCGAACTGGCCGAGGGGGAGACGTCCGGCTGGCGCATCACCGGCTGGATGGAGGAGGTCGCCCGGAGCCAGCTCGACGTGGCCTTCGACTACCCGATCAAGCTGCTGGCCAACGCCCTCGGATCCCCGCCCGCCGACGTCATCGAGCGCGCCCACGACCACGGCGTCCTCGTCGCCGCCCTGGCCGGCAGCGCCCGGCACGCCCGGCGGCACGCGGAGGCGGGCATCGACGTCGTCGTCGCCCAGGGGTACGAGGCGGGCGGCCACACCGGCGAGATCGGCTCCATGGTGCTGGTCCCCGAAGTCGTCGAGGCCGTCGCCCCGCTGCCCGTGCTCGCCGCCGGGGGCATCGGCAGCGGCGAACAGGTCGCGGCCGGGATCGCTCTCGGCGCCCAGGGCGTCTGGCTCGGCTCCCTCTGGCTCACCACCGAGGAGGCCGACCTGCACTCGGAGGCCCTGACCGCGAAGCTGCTCGCCGCGGGCTCCGGCGACACCGTCCGCTCCCGCGCCTCACCGGAAAGCCCGCACGTCAGCTCCGTACCGAGTGGACCGATGCCTGGGAGGACCCGACCGGACCCGGCACGCTGCCCATGCCGCTCCAGGGGCTGCTCGTCGCCGAGGCCGTCTCGCGGATCCAGAAGTACGAGGTCGGCGAGCTGCTCGGCACACCCGTCGGGCAGATCGTCGGCCGGATGACCAGCGAACGCAGCGTCCAGGCCGTCGTCGACGACCTCACCCGCGGCTTCGAACGGGCCGTCACCCGCATCAACCGCATCGCCGGAAGGAGCGCCACGTGAACCAGCCGCCCAACGGCTTCTGGGCCCAGGCCGCCGCCGACCCCGACCGCACCGTCCTCATCGCCCCCGACGGCGAGGAGTGGAGCGCGGACCGGCTGCACGCCGACGTCAACCGCATGGTCCACGGACTGCGCGCGGCGGGACTGCGCGAGGGGGACGCGTTCGCCGTCGTGCTGCCCAACGGCGTCGAACTCCTCACCGCCTTCCTCGCCGCCTCTCAGGCCGGCTTCTACCTCGTCCCGGTCAACCACCACCTCGTCGGCCCCGAGATCGCCTGGATCGTCGCCGACTCGGGCGCCCGCGTCCTGATCGCCCACGAACGGTTCGCGGCCACCGCGACGGCCGCCGCCGACGAGGCGGAGCTGCCCGCGACCCACCGCTACGGGGTCGGAGACGTCCCCGGCAGCCGCCCGTACGCCGAACTCCTCGACGGCCACCCCGCCACCCCGCCGGAGGACCGCACCCTCGGCTGGGTCATGAACTACACCTCGGGCACCACCGGCCGCCCGCGCGGCATCCGCCGGCCGCTGCCCGGCAAGCGGCCCGAGGAGACCTACCTCGGCGGGTTCCTCGGCATCTTCGGCATCCGGCCCTTCGACGACAACGCGCACCTGGTCTGCTCGCCGCTCTACCACACCGCCGTGCTCCAGTTCGCGGGCGCCGCCCTGCACATCGGCCACCCGCTGGTCCTGATGGACGGCTGGGCCCCGGAGGAGATGCTGCGCCTCATCGACGCCCACCGGTGCACCCACACGCACATGGTCCCCACCCAGTTCCACCGGCTGCTCGCGCTGCCCGACGAGGTGAAGGCCCGCTACGACGTCTCCTCCATGCGGCACGCGATCCACGGGGCGGCCCCCTGCCCCGACCACGTCAAACGCGCCATGATCGACTGGTGGGGGAGCTGCGTCGAGGAGTACTACGCGGCCAGCGAGGGCGGCGGAGCGTTCGCCACCGCCGAGGACTGGCTGAAGAAACCCGGCACCGTCGGCAAGGCCTGGCCGATCAGCGAGCTGGCCGTCTTCGACGACGACGGCAACCGGCTCGCGGCGGGCGAACTGGGCACCGTCTACATGAAGATGAGCACCGGCGGCTTCAGCTACCACAAGGACGAGACCAAGACCCGCAAGAACCGCATCGGCGACTTCTTCACCGTCGGCGACCTCGGCGTGCTGGACGCGGACGGCTACCTCTTCCTCCGCGACCGCAAGATCGACATGATCATCGCGGGCGGCGTCAACATCTACCCCGCCGAGATCGAGTCCGCCCTCCTCACCCACCCGGCCGTCGCGGACGCCGCCGCCTTCGGCATCCCGCACGCCGACCGGGGCGAGGAGGTCAAGGCCGTCGTCGAACCGGCCGAGGGCCACGAGCCGTCCGACGTGCTCGCCGCCGCCATCCTCGCCCACTGCGAGGAGCGGCTCGCCGGATACAAACGGCCCCGCTCCCTCGACTTCATCGCCGCCATGCCCCGCGACCCCAACGGCAAGCTCTACAAGCGGCGGCTGCGCGAACCGTACTGGGAGGGCTTCGAGCGGCCGCTGTAGCGGCTCTGTCCTCGCGAGTACGGCCCATGATCCGCCGACGACAAGGGCCCCGCCTGGG
>NZ_JBHXPF010000073.1:0-32212 GCF_042718715.1 Streptomyces sp. NPDC058576
GGTCACCCGGGCGCCCGCCCGCTCACAAATCCGCGGGCGCACCGGTCACCCGGGCGCCCGCCCGCTCACAACTCCGCGAGCGCCTTCTCGATCGCGGCCTCCTGCGCCGTGACTCCCTCCTGGAAGCGCGCCCGCTCCGCGGTGTCCCGGATCTCCCCGGGCAGCTCCCGGCGGAGCGGCAGCAGGTCCGGCAGTTGCCGGAAGGCCACCGCGGCGGCCCGCCCCTCGCCCCGGTTGGTGGCGCCGGCCAGATACCGGCCGGCCTGCCACAGGTGCACGGTGAGGTGCTTGCGGGGTTCGGTGGACAGCTGCCGTCGCGTCCCCGCCTTCCCCATGGAGTGGTGCGGGCCCTCGCTGAGGCGCTCCAGCGCGGCCAGCGCCGCGAAGAGCTGGCCGCAGCGGTACGCCTCGGTGAGCCGGTCGTTCGCCATGGTTTCTGCCCCCTTCGGGCGCCCTCCGGCGAGGAGGGCGCCGATGCCGTCGCGCATCACTACCCGTGCCGGGCGGCGGACGAACCGGTCCTGGGGCCCGGGTCCCGCCCGCCTCCGACCATCGGCCCCCTTCGCCCTCCCTTTGTTGCGGAGGGATGAAATCCGCTCCCCGCGATGTTGGTGACTTCCGGTAGAGCAGGCTCGCGATCCGGGCGACCGGACACGGGCACACGGGGTGGAGAGGGAGGCAACGCGTGACGGGCGCAGAGCAACAGGGGTGGGGCCGACGGCTGACCGGATACGCGTGGCGGTACCGGCGCAACGTCGTGCTCGCTCTCGGCTCGTCGCTCGCCGGCATGGGCGTCATGGCCCTCGTGCCGCTCATCACCAAGGTGATCATCGACGACGTGGTCACCGACCACACCCGGTCGCTCGCCGTCTGGACCGGGCTGCTCATCGGCGCGGCCGTCCTCGTCTACATCGCCACCTACATCCGCCGGTACTACGGCGGCCGGCTCGCCCTGGACGTCCAGCACGATCTGCGTACGGACATGTACGCGACGATCACCCGGCTCGACGGGAAACGGCAGGACGAGCTGTCCACCGGGCAGGTCGTCGGCCGCGCCACCAGCGACCTCCAGCTGATCCAGGGGCTGCTGTTCATGCTCCCGATGACCATCGGGAACATCCTGCTCTTCCTGCTCTCCCTGGTGATCATGGCGTGGCTCTCGCTGCCCCTGACCCTCGTCGCCCTCGCCGTCGCCCCCGCCCTGTGGTTCATCGCCCGCCGGTCCAGGGTCCGCCTCTTCCCCGCCACCTGGTACGCCCAGAGCCAGGCCGCCGCCGTCGCCGGAGTCGTCGACGGGGCCGTCTCCGGGGTCCGCGTCGTCAAGGGGTTCGGGCAGGAGGACCAGGAGACCGGCAAGCTCCGCGAGGTGAGCCGCCGGCTGTTCTCCGGGCGGCTGCGCACGATCCGGCTGAACTCCCGCTACACCCCCGCCCTCCAGGCCGTGCCCGCGCTCGGCCAGGTCGCCATGCTCGCCCTCGGCGGCTGGCTGGCCACCCGGGGCGAGATCACCCTGGGCACGTTCGTCGCCTTCTCCACCTACCTCGCCCAGCTCGTCGGCCCGGTCCGGATGCTCGCCATGGTCCTCACCGTCGGCCAGCAGGCCCGCGCCGGCGTGGAACGCGTCCTGGAGCTGATCGACACCGAGCCCTCCATGAAGGACGGCACCAAGGAACTGCCCGCCGACGCCCCGGCCGGGATCGAGTTCGACGACGTCACGTTCGGGTACGACGAGGAGCGCCCGGTCCTCGAAGGCTTCTCGCTCACCGTCGAACCCGGCGAGACCGTCGCCGTCGTCGGTGCGTCCGGCAGCGGCAAGTCCACCGTCTCCCTCCTGCTGCCCCGCTTCTACGACGTCTCCCACGGGGCCGTCCTGATCGGCGGCCACGACGTCCGCGAGCTCACCCAGGCCTCCCTGCGCTCCGCCATCGGGCTCGTCCCCGAGGACAGCTTCCTGTTCTCCGACACCGTCCGCGCCAACATCGCCTACGGCCTCCCCGACGCCACCCAGGAACAGATCGAACAGGCCGCCCGCGCCGCCCAGGCCGACCGGTTCATCGCCGATCTGCCGCACGGCTACGACACCACCGTCGGCGAGCACGGGCTCACCCTGTCCGGCGGCCAGCGCCAGCGCGTCGCCCTCGCCCGCGCCATCCTCACCGACCCCCGGCTCCTCCTCCTCGACGACGCGACCTCCGCCGTCGACGCCCGCGTCGAGCACGAGATCCACGAGGCGCTGCGGCAGGTGATGGCGGGACGCACCACCCTCCTCATCGCCCACCGCCGCTCCACCCTCCAGCTCGCCGACCGCATCGCCGTCCTGGACGGCGGGAAGCTCGCCGCGATCGGCACCCACGAGGAGCTGGAGCGCACCTCCGCCCTCTACCGCCGCCTCCTCACCGACCCCGACGAGCTCGGCGGCGCATCGCCGGGCCACCGGCCGCCGCGCACCGAGGCCGACCCCGAGGACGACCGCGCCCTTCAGGAGGAGCTGGACGCCGAGTTCGACGCGGAACGCGGCATCACCCCCGAGCTGTGGATCCGCAAGGAGGAGGAGCGGGACACCACCCGGGCCGGCATGCCCGCGACGCCCGAACTGCTCGCCCAGGTCGAGGCGCTGCCGCCCGCCACGGGCACCCCCGAGGTCGACGAGGCCGCCGCGGTGCGCCCGGAGGAGTCCTACGGGCTGCGCCGGCTGCTGCGCGGCTTCGGCGCGGCCCTGCTCATCAGCCTCGGCCTCGTCGCCGTCGACGCCGGCATGGGCCTGCTGCTGCCGGTCCTGATCCGGTACGGCATCGACGAGGGCGTCAACCAGGTGGCGATGGGCGCGGTGTGGGCGGCCTCCGCGATCGCCCTCGCGGTCGTGCTCGTCCAGTGGGTGGCCCAGACCGGCGAGATCCGGATGACCGGCCGGACCGGTGAGCGGGTCCTCTACTCGCTCCGCCTCAAGATCTTCGCCCAGCTCCAGCGCCTCGGACTCGACTACTACGAGCGCGAGCTGACCGGCCGGATCATGACCCGGATGACCACGGACGTGGACGCGCTCTCCACGTTCCTCCAGACCGGCCTGGTCACCGCGTTCGTCTCCGTCGTCACCTTCTTCGGCATCATGGTGGCCCTGCTGGTCCTGGACATCCAGCTCGCCCTGGTCGTCTTCGCGACGCTGCCCGTGCTGATCGTCGGGACGTTCTTCTTCCGCCGCAGCAGCGTCAAGGCGTACGAACTGGCCCGTGAGCGCATCAGCGGGGTCAACGCCGACCTTCAGGAGTCCGTCGCCGGTCTCCGTATCGTCCAGGCCTTCGGCCGCGAGCACGACGGAGCCGCCCGCTACGCCGAGCGCAGCGACAGCTACCGCCAGGCCCGGGTGCGCGGCCAGTGGCTGATCTCGATCTACTTCCCGTTCGTCCAGCTGCTGGCCTCGGTCGCCGCCGCCGCCGTGATCATCGTCGGCTCGGGCCGGGTCGACAACGGCACGCTGACCGTCGGCGCCCTGGTCGCCTACCTCCTCTACATCGAGCTGTTCTTCGCCCCCGTCCAGCAGCTCTCCCAGGTCTTCGACGGCTACCAGCAGGCCACCGTCTCCCTCGGCCGCATCCAGGAGCTGCTGCGCGAGCCCACCTCGACCGCCGACCCGGACGAGCCGCTCGACGTGCTCTCGCTGCGCGGCGAGATCGCGTTCGAGGACGTCTCCTTCGCGTACGGGGACGAGGAAGAGGCCCTCACCGGAATCGACCTGCACATCCCGGCCGGGCAGACCGTCGCCTTCGTGGGCGAGACGGGGGCGGGCAAGTCGACGCTGGTCAAGCTGGTCGCCCGGTTCTACGACCCCACGGGCGGCCGGGTCACCGCCGACGGCACGGACCTGCGCCGGCTCGACATGACCGCCTACCGGCACCGCCTCGGCGTCGTCCCGCAGGAGGCGTACCTCTTCGCCGGTACGGTCCGCGACGCCATCGCCTACGGGCTGCCCGACGCCACCGACGCCCAGGTGGAGGCAGCGGCCCGCGCGGTCGGCGCGCACGAGATGATCGCCACGCTGGAGGACGGCTATCTCCACGAGGTCGCCGAGCGCGGCCGCAACCTCTCCGCCGGACAGCGCCAGCTCATCGCCCTGGCCCGCGCCGAGCTCGTCGACCCGGACGTCCTGCTCCTGGACGAGGCCACCGCATCCCTCGACCTCGCCACCGAGGCCCTGGTCAACCAGGCCACCGACCGGCTCACCGGCCGCCGCACCACGCTGGTGGTCGCCCACCGGCTGACGACCGCTGCCCGAGCCGACCGCGTCGTCGTCATGGACCACGGCCGCGTCGTCGAGGACGGTACGCACGACGAGCTGCTCGCCCTGGACGGGCCGTACGCACGGCTGTGGCGCATGTTCATCGGCGAGGGCATAGGGGAGGACGAGCCTGCGGCAGTCTGAGCGGCCGGCCGGGGCCGCCCGTGCAACCTCCCCGGGGTCTGCTGCGTCGTAGCCAGGGACGCATGGGCGCGTACGGATGTCAGGTGGGGGCAGAGGTGTTCGACAGGGTTGCGGGACCGGCAGGACCGGGCGGGCCGGAGAAGGCCGCTGGACCGGGCGGGCCGAGGAGACGACCGCTGCTGGTCGGCCTCCTCGTCCTGCCGCTGCTGGTCGGACTCGTCCCCCTCCTCGCCGCTCCCGGCACCGCCCAGGCCGCCTCCGGCTGCTCGGGCCGCCCGGCGAAGACGGTCGGGTTCTCCACGGGAGAGCTGCGCGTCTACAAGAGCCGTGCCCACGTCTGCGCGGTGACCGTCGCCAAGAAGCCAGGCAAGCGGCGGACGATGAGCGTCGCGCTCCAGGCCCGCGGCGGTCGCGCGGTCTCCGACAAGGGCTCGTACACGAAGATGGCGGGACCGGTCACGGTCAACGCGCTGAACCGCTGCGTCCGGGCCACCGGCGCGATCGGCAGGAAATCCGTCGCCACGGGATGGATCCTCTGCTGACACCGCCGCCGGGCCCGTTCGCCGAATTGCCCACGGACACGGACAACCGGGTCTGGCGTGGCGTGTGTTGCCCCGATAAGTTCACGGCGACTGTTGTGAATCAAGGGGAGCGTGCATGCGCAAGTCACTCACAGGGGTTCTCTCGCTCGCCGTGCTCATAGGCACGGTCGGAGCCACGGGGGCCTCGGCCGGTGCGGCCACCGCCGCGGAACCGGCCGCGAAGCGGAGCAGCCAAACCGCCACCGGCGTCGAAGCGAGCAACGAGGACATCAAGGACCGCATCCTGGCGATCCCGGGCATGAGCCTGATCGAGGAGAAGCCCTACGCCGGCTACCGCTACTTCGTCCTCAACTACACGCAGCCGGTCGACCACCGGCGCCCGTCCAAGGGCACGTTCCAGCAGCGCCTGACCCTGCTGCACAAGGACGTGAGCCGCCCGACGGTCTTCTTCACCAGCGGCTACAACGTCTCCACCAACCCCAGCCGCAGCGAGCCGACACAGATCATCGACGGCAACCAGGTCTCCCTGGAGTACCGCTACTTCACCCCCTCCCGGCCGGCCCCGGCCGACTGGTCCAAACTGGACATCTGGCAGGCCGCCAGTGACCAGCACCGGGTGTTCACGGCGCTGAAGAAGATCTACGACAAGAAGTGGCTGGCCACCGGCGGGTCCAAGGGCGGCATGACCGCCACGTACTTCGAGCGCTTCTACCCGAAGGACATGGATGGCGTCGTCGCCTACGTCGCGCCCAACGACGTCGTCGACAAGGAGGACTCGGCGTACGACCGGTTCTTCCGCGACGTCGGCACCGAGGAGTGCCGCGACAAGCTGGCCGGTGTGCAGCGTGAGGCGCTGATCCGCCGGGCCCCGCTCCAGAAGAAGTTCAAGGAGCAGGCCGCCGCCAACGGCTGGACCTTCAACACCGTCGGCTCCCTCGACCGCGCCTACGAGGCGACGGTCATGGACTACACGTTCGCGTTCTGGCAGTACAGCCTGCTCGCCGACTGCGTGGACCTCCCGGCCGACGCCAAGAAGGCCACCGACGACGACATCTGGAACTCCGTGGACGCCGTGGTCGGCTTCTCCGGCTACGTGGACCAGGGCCTGGAGACGTACACCCCGTACTACTACCAGGCGGGCACCCAGCTCGGGTCGCCGGACATCGAGCAGCCCTGGCTCGGCAACCTGAGCCGCTACGGCTACCAGCCCCCGCGCAACTTCGTGCCCCGCTCCATCCCGATGACGTTCGACCGGGGCGCGATGCGGGACATCGACCGCTGGGTCAAGCGCAACGCCCGGCAGATGATGTACGTCAACGGCGAGAACGACCCGTGGAGCGCGGAGCCGTTCCGCCTCGGCCGCGGCGCGAAGGACAGCGCGGTCTACACCGTCCCCGGCGGCAACCACGGCTCGAAGGTCTCCGGTCTCCCGGAGGCGCAGAAGGCGAAGGCCACCGCCGACATCCTGCGCTGGGCGGGCGTCGCCCCGGCGGCCGTCGAGGCCGACCCGGCGAAGGCGAAGCCGCTGGCGAAGTTCGACACGAGGCTGGACCAGCGCAACGGCGAGATCGAGCGCGACGAGGCGACTCTGCGCCCGTAGCCGCTCACGTCGGCCGCGCCCGTCGGTCACCGTCACCATCCGGTGGACCGGCGGGCGCAGCCCACCGCACGCTCCCCGCGCAGGGCGACGAAGAGATCCGTGTCGTCCGGGCACTGCGCCCGCCGTCGCACCGCCGACTCCACCCGGTAGCGCGGGGCGCGGCCGCCCGCGTCCTCGCAGGCGGTCTCCGTGACCTCGCCCGCGCGGGAGGCCGTGACACAGT
The DNA here is from genome assembly GCF_042718715.1 of Streptomyces sp. NPDC058576. NCBI lineage: Bacteria > Bacillati > Actinomycetota > Actinomycetes > Kitasatosporales > Streptomycetaceae > Streptomyces > Streptomyces sp. NPDC058576. Next base: position 6,783 of record NZ_JBHXPF010000073.1, read on the forward strand.
CCCCGACCACGGTCAGCGGGCCGCCGCCCTGTCCGGGGTCGCCCGGATGCGGGGGCTCCAGGTTCCGCATGCAGGCGTAACCGGTGGTGAGCCGGGAACGGGCCCCGGTGCCCGTCTCGGAGACATGCAGGACGAAGTCGGTGGCGTCCGGGCAGGGCGGGCCCGACGAGGGGGTGCCGAGGTGCCGGGCGAGGACGGTGGCCGCGGCCTTCTCGCTGCGGCAGAACACCTCCCGGATCTCGGGCCCCCGCGAACTGCAGTCGCCCGGCCCGAGAAACACCACCCCGTACGGCGACGGGCCGGGCGGGGCGGGGACGGGCCCCCGGCCGTCGGTGACCGTCCCGCCCGGGGCCTCGCAGGCCGTCAGCAGGAGCGCGGCCACGGCAACGCTCGTGGCCAGGACGGCGATCCGGGCCGGTACGGCGACCCGGGCCGATAACGGGGCGGGCCGCCGGCTCCGGGCATCCGAGGACGTGTGCTCATCCATGAGAAACCCCCCAATACGTCCGTAAAGACGTACACCCGGCGCGGCCCGCCGGAGCGGGGCCACGCCAGGTGCGGGGGTGCTTTGCGTCGGCGACCGGAGGCCGGGGCCGTCCGGTCGCCGTAGGCCTAGTACGACAGTCCGTGGCCCACCGGATACAGCACCTGCGCCGGGTCGTCCGCGCGCTGCACCGGAACCGGCAGGGCGCCGGCCGGCTCGGCGCGGCCCGCGATCACCCGGGCCGCGGCGCGCAGTTCGACATCGGTCCAGGAGTACGAGACGAGGCTCGCCGCGACGCCCGTCCCGGTGAGGTGGGCGACGTCGTACGGGTTGCGGATCGCGACCGTGACCACCGGGACCCCGGTCGCCACGAGCGCGGTCACCAGCGCGCGTTGCGAGCTGCCGGCCGTGACGTTGTACGTCGCCACGACCACCGCGTCCTTGCCCTCGGCGGCCGCGACCGCTTCGGCGATCTTCGCCTGGTTCGGGGCCGTGCCGGTGGGCAACGCCCCTGCCGAGAAGCCCAGTTCACTGAAGGCGTCTCTGAGGGTGCTGGTCGGCGGGCCCGTCGTCCCGGAGGGGGAGGCCGGATCGGCGCCCACCACCAGCAGGTTGCGGTGGGTGCGGCGGGAGAGCGGCAGCAGCGAGCCCCGGTCGTCGAGCAGGGTCGTCGTGCGCTCGGCGATCCGGTCGGCGGCGGCCCGGTGGGCGCGGCTGCCGACCGTACGCTCGACGCCCCGGTGACTGACGAACGGGTCCCGGAACAGGCCGAGTCCGCTCTTCAGCCGCAGGATCCGCAGGATCGACTCCTCGATCCGCGCCTCGCTGATCTCGCCGCCCCGCACCGCCTCCAGCACCGCGTTCCAGGCCACGGAGAGATTCGGCGGGTTCAGCAGCTGGTCCACGCCCGCCAGCAGCGCGAGGACCGGCACCCGGTCGTCGCCGTACTTCGTGCGCACCCCCTCCATGCCGAGCGAGTCCGTGACCACCACCCCGTCGTAGCCGAGCTCCTCGCGGAGGATGCCGGTGAGGATCGGCCGGGAGAGCGTGGCCGGGTCCTCGGACGGGTCGAGGGCGGGGACCACGATGTGCGCGGTCATGATCGAGTCGATGCGGGCCCGGATCGCCGCGCGGAACGGCGGGGCGTCCAGCTCCTCCCACTGCGCGCGGGTGTGGTTGATGACGGGCAGCCCGGTGTGGCTGTCGGTGTTCGTGTCGCCGTGGCCGGGGAAGTGCTTGGCGGTCGACGCGACCCCCGCGCCCTGATAGCCCTTCACCTGCGCCGCGACCAGGTCGGCCACCGCGTCGGGGTCGGAGCCGAAGGACCGCACGCCGATGACCGGGTTGGCGGGGTTGACGTTGACGTCGGCGTCCGGCGCGTAGTTCTGGTTGATCCCGAGCGCGGCCAGCTCCGCGCCCGCGATCCAGGCCGCCCGCCGGGTGTCGGAGCGCGAGCCGCCCGCGCCCAGGGCCATCGCGCCCGGCAACAGCGTGGCGGGTTCGCCGACCCGGCAGACGATGCCGTGTTCCTGGTCGGTGGAGACGAGCAGCGGCACTCGGGGGCGCCCGGCGAGCGCGGCGCGCTGGAGGCCGTTGGAGAGGTCGGCGATCTGGTGCGGGTCGCGGGTGTTGCGCGCCCAGGTGAAGTAGATGATGCCGCCGACGTGGTACGTGGAGATCAGCTCGGCGCCCGTGCGGACCCCGATCTCTTTGAGGTTGGCGTCGATGTCGGCCTGGTCGGGGTCGGTGGCGTCGTGCCCGTAGACCCGCATCACGAAGAGCTGGCCGACCTTCTCCTCCAGGCTCATCCCGGCGATGATCTGCCGCAGCCGGCGGTCGGTGGAGGCGTTCGTGGAGTGCGCGGATGCGACGGAGGGGGCGGCGAGGGCGCCGGTGGCGGCCGCGGCCGTGGCGGCGGCGGTGGCGGTGAGGAGGGTGCGTCTTGAGGTGCGGTGGGGCACGTGAGCTCCTTCCCGGGGTGAAAGAAACTTCCAAGGAAGTACGCTTATAGGGAAAGTAACTTCCGGTCAAGAGTCCGGGCCGCACGTGCCACGACCCGTACGCGAACGGGTGGACGTGATCGGACCCCGCTTGAGGGGCGGAGAACAGGCCCCCCCCCCCCGGGGGGGGGACGCCCCCCCGGGGGGCTGGAGAACTCGCACCAGCCCCGCCGGGCCCCCCAAGACCACCCCCCCCCACCCCACCACCACCCCACGCTTATACCAACACTACCTGCCCGACCCCCCGGGGGCCCCCCCGGCCCCCCCCCCGACCGCCCGGGGGGGCACGCCCCCGCCCCTCCGCGGGGGCCCCCACCCGACCACCCGTCCACGCGTGGGGGAGACGCCGCTTCGCCGCCTCGCCGATGCCGATCCCGCTACTGCTTGGGCGCTCCGAGCCGCAGCAGGTACTCGCGCCCGGCGCCGAGCAGCCCCGGCAGCTCCGCCGCCCCCGGGTGCCAGCGCTTCTCGTACTCCCAGCACACCCACGTGTCCGGACCCGGCCCGTCCAGGCACTCCGCCAGCGGAAGCACCCCGGAGCCCAGCGCCAGCGGAGTGAGGTCCTGTGCCGACGCGACGTCCTTCACCTGGACGTAGCCCAGGTGCGGGGCGAGCACCGCATGGCTGGCGGCCGGTTCCTCGCCGGCGAGCCAGGTGTGCAGCACGTCCCAGATCGCACCGACCCGGGGGTGCCCGACCGTGGCGACGACCCGGGCGGCATCCAGGCCCGCGCGGTGCGAGTCATGGGTCTCCAGCAGGATGCTCACGCCCATGTCGGCGGCGGCCGGGGCGGCCGCGCCGAGCCGCCTGGCAGCCGTCGCGTCGGCCGCCGCCTGCTCCTGGTCGCCGCCGCCGGGGAAGACCCGGACGTAGGAAGCGCCCAGGTCCCGGGCGAGCTTCACCAACTCGGACAGCTCCGCCAGGACCGGTTCGTCGTCCCCCTCGGCGGCCACCTGTACGTACCCGGCGAGGGCCAGGATCTCCACGCCGCCGGCCTTGAACGCCTCGACCACATCGGCCCGTTCCAGCGACGAGAGCCCCAGGTGCACGGGCTCCTCGGGGTGGACGCGCAGCTCCACCCCCTGGTAGCCGTTCCCGGCGGCGAGCCGGACGACCTCGGCGACCGGCGCCCCCGGCACTCCGAGGGTGGAGAATGCGAGCTTCATCGTGCGTGTTCCTTCCCTTGTGCCGACGCCTGTGCCGACGCCCCGCTCCTGCCCGCCGGGCCGGTGGCTACTCTCGTACGCGACCCCGTGCGGCGGCCCGTCCCGGCCGACGCCCCGCGGCAGTCGTTCCAGGCTACCCAGCAGCGGCTACGCGTCCGATCGCCGTGCGGCGCGCGCAGGTCAGCCGTGTTCGGCGGCCAGGGAATCGAACATCTCCCGCATCATGCGATCGATCACTCCGGGCTGCCCGGTCAGGGAACCGAAGAGGTCGGCGAGCAGCCACAGCACGAAGCCGTGCACCAGAGCCTCCTCTGCCGGAATCACCCCGAACCGGTCACGCCACGCCACGGTGTCCATGCCCATCGCGGCGGCCATGAGGACCCCGGTCACCATGGGCACCTGGGCCGGGTCGGCCCGCTCGAAGGCGGGCAGTCTGCGGATCACGGCGGGGATCAGATCGCCGAGCGGATCAAGGCGGCCCTCGTCACCGGACTGCTCGGCGATCAGGAAGCCGGTCAGCACGCCCACCAGGAAGACCGTGCCCCGGGACACCTCCTCACGCCCGTAGGCGTCCACCGCGGCTTCGACCCGCCGCTGCGCCTCCCGGCGCTCCCCGGCCGGAGTCCGCTTCTCAAGGACCCGACAGGAATCCCACGCCGCTCGGATGGCCTCATTCTCGACTTCGCCGCCACTGGTCATGGAACCGACCGTAGACGAGGCGGCGCGCCACAAAGACCCCTCCAGGACCCGCCGCCCTCGCGACTGCCGCTCGTGGCGGCCGCCCGGCGCCCGGATCCCGCTCACCCCCGGGGCGCCGCCGTGGACCCCCGGATCATCAGCTCGGCCGCGATGGTCGCGATACCGCCGGGCGGCGGGTTCTCCTTGCCCATCGCGAGCCGCCCCGCCCGGGCGCCCGCCTCGAAGAGCGGCAGCCGTACCGTCGTGAGGGCCGGCACCGCGTCCACCGAGAACGGCAGGTCGTCGAAGCCCGCGACCGATATGTCCTGCGGGATGCGCATCCCCTGGTCCCGTACGGCCGCGCACGCGCCCAGCGCCACGGTGTCGTTGGCGGCGACGATCGCGGTCACGTCCGGGGCCCTGCGCAGGAGTTCGAGGGTGGCCTCGTATCCGGAGCGCCGGTCGTAGGGCCCGTGCACGGTGAGCAGGTCCTGATCGCCGGACCCCTGGTCGCCCGAACCGGCCGCCGCGCCGCCCGCTTCCGCCCGTGCGGCATCGATCCCGGCGGCGCGCAGCGCCTCCCGGTGGCCCTCCAGCCGGTGCCGGGTGGTGGTGCGCTCCGGGGGCCCGGCGACGTACCCGATCCTGCGGTGGCCGAGCGAGATCAGGTGCTCGGTGAGCCGGCGTCCGCCGCCCCGGTTGTCGAACGCGAGGGCGGCGACGAGCGCGTCGCCCTCGGGCAGCGGGGGCCGCCCGCAGAAGACGATCCGGGTGCCCGCGTCCGCGAGCTTCGTCAGCTTCGCCGACATCGCGGCCTGGTGCGCCGGATTCTCGACGGCGCCGCCGGTGAGGACGACGGCGGCGGCGCGCTGGCGCTGGAGGAGCGTGAGATAGGTGAGTTCGCGCTCCGGGGAGCCGCCGGTGTTGCAGATCACGGCCAGCTTCTCGCCGCCCGCCCGCCCAGAGCCGTCCCCGGGGCCGCCGATCTGCGTCTGGGCCGCCCCCGCCATGATCCCGAAGAACGGGTCGGCGATGTCGTTGACCAGGATGCCGACCAGGTCCGAGGTGGCCGCCGCGAGGGAACTCGCGGGCCCGTTGAGCACGTAGTCCAGGTCGTCCACCGCGCGCAGGACCCGCTCCCGGGTCGACGCCGCCACCGGGTAATTGCCGTTCAGTACGCGGGAGACGGTGGCCGGGGACACCCGGGCGCGCGCCGCCACATCCGCCAGGGTGACTGTCATCGCTGTCCTCCGTGAGATCACGTGCGGCCCCCTCTTGTCCGGCCGCTGTCGGCAGGCTAGCGTCATCTTCGATAGAAAGCGCTTGCTACAGCCGTATGGAGGGACCTTCGTGACACGCAGGACAGTGCGCATCGCCATGAACGGCGTCACGGGGCGCATGGGGTACCGGCAGCACCTGGTGCGCTCGATCCTCGCGATCCGCGAGCAGGGAGGCCTGGATCTCGGCGACGGCGAGGTGGTGTGGCCCGAGCCCGTGCTCGTCGGCCGCCGCGTCCCCGCTCTGGAGGAACTCGCCGAGCGCCACGGCCTGACGGAGTGGTCGACCGACCTGGACGCGGTCCTCGCGGACGACACGGTCGAGATCTACTTCGACGCCCAGGTCACCTCGGCCCGGGTGGAGGCGATCAAGAAGGCGATCGCGGCGGGAAAGCACGTCTACACCGAGAAGCCGACCGCCACGGACGTCGAGGGGGCCCTCGACCTGGCCCGCCTCGCCCGGGACGCGGGAATCAAGCACGGCGTGGTCCAGGACAAGATCTTCCTGCCGGGCCTGCGCAAGCTGAAGCGCCTGATCGACGGCGGCTTCTTCGGCGAGATCCTGTCCGTGCGCGGGGAGTTCGGCTACTGGGTCTTCGAGGGCGACTGGCAGGAGGCGCAGCGCCCCTCGTGGAACTACCGCGCGGAGGACGGCGGGGGCATCGTCGTCGACATGTTCCCGCACTGGGAGTACGTGCTCCACGAGCTGTTCGGCGAGGTCACCTCCGTCACCGCGCACGTCCGGACGCACGTTCCGCGGCGCTGGGACGAGCAGGGCAAGCCGTACGAGGCGACCGCCGACGACGCCGCGTACGGCATCTTCCAACTGGCGGGCGGTGCCGTCGCGCAGATCAACTCCTCCTGGACGGTACGCGTCAACCGCGACGAACTGGTCGAGTTCCAGGTCGACGGGACACACGGCTCGGCGGTCGCGGGCCTGCGCAACTGCCGTGTCCAGCACCGCTCCTCGACCCCGAAGCCGGTCTGGAACCCGGACCTCCCGGTCACCGAGTCGTTCCGCGACCAGTGGCAGGAGATCCCGGACAACCAGGAGTTCGACAACGGCTTCAAGGCGCAGTGGGAGCTGTTCCTGCGCCACGTCGTCCGGGACGAGCCGTACACCTGGGACCTGCTGGCCGGCGCCCGGGGCGTCCAACTGGCCGAACTGGGGCTGAAGTCGTCCGCCGAGGGCCGCCGCCTCGACATCCCGGAGCTGACGCTGTGACGCGCCGCCCGACCGGGTGGCGCACCGAAGGGGAGCCGCTGCCATGACGACCACGATCCACCTCCCGCAGGGTCCCTACACGCCCCGAGCCGCCCCGCTCGACCTCGCACCGGGGGCCGGGGCCCCCTCCTCCCGTACGGTCTTCTCGGCCGCGCACGTGGTCGCCGACCCGTACGCGAACAGCGGACCGGGCGACCCGGCGGCGCTCGACTGGGAGTCCACGCTCGCCTTCCGCCGCCACCTGTGGGCGCACGGCCTGGGCGTCGCGGAGGCCATGGACACCGCGCAGCGCGGGATGGGCCTGGACTGGGCGGGCGCGGCCGACCTGATCCGCCGCTCGGCCGCCGAGGCCAGGGCGGTGGGCGGCCGGATCGCCTGCGGCGTGGGCACCGACCAGCTGCCCGACGGCCCCGCGCCCACCCTCGCCGACGTCACGGCGGCGTACGAGGAGCAGTTGGCCGTGGCCGAGGAGAACGGCGTACAACCGATCCTCATGGCCTCGCGCGCACTGGCCCGGGCCGCCCGGGGCCCCGAGGACTACCTCGCCACGTACGCGCACCTCCTGCGCCAGGCGTCGGAGCCGGTGGTCCTGCACTGGCTGGGCCCGATGTTCGACCCGGCCCTGGAGGGTTACTGGGGCAGCGCCGACCTCGACGAGGCCACGGACACCTTCCTCAAGGTCATCGCCGAACACCCGGACAAGGTCGACGGGATCAAGATCTCCCTCCTGGACGCGGCCCGCGAGATCGACGTCCGCCGCCGCCTCCCGGGCGGGGTGCGCTGCTACACGGGCGACGACTTCCACTACCCCGAACTGATCGCGGGCGACGAACGCGGCTTCAGCCATGCCCTGTTGGGCATCTTCGACCCGCTGGGACCGCTGGCCGCGCACGCGGTACGGGTACTGGACACGGGTGACGTGGACGGCTTCCGGGCCCTCCTGGACCCCACGGTCGAACTCTCCCGGCACCTCTTCGAGCGCCCCACCCGCTTCTACAAGACGGGCGTGGTGTTCCTGGCCTGGCTGGCCGGTCATCAGGACCACTTCACGATGGTGGGCGGACTCCAGTCGGCCCGCTCCCTGCCGCACCTGGCGAAGGCGTACGAACTGGCCGACGGACTGGGCCTGTTCCCCGACCCGGACCTGGCCGCGCACCGCATGCGCGCGCTGCTCGCGGTCCATGGAGGCGCACGATGACGAACGACCCGCTCGCCCGCCTCTCCATCAACCAGGAGACCATCAAGCAGTGGTCGTTGCCGGAGCTGGCCGAGGGCTGCGTCAAGGCGGGCGTCGGCAAGGTCGGCCTGTGGCGGGCCCCGGTGCAGGCGTACGGCGTCGAGCGCACGGCACGGCTCCTCGCGGACGCCGGGCTCACCGTCACCAGCCTGTGCCGGGGCGGCTTCCTCACCGCCCTCGACGCCGCCGAACGCGCCCGCGCCCTGGACGACAACCGGGCGGCGATCGACGAGGCGGCGGCCCTGTCCACCGACACCCTGGTCCTGGTCTCCGGCGGCCTCCCGCCCGGCAGCCGCGACCTGCACGGGGCCCGTGAGCGGGTGGCCGAGGCGCTGGCGGAACTGGCCCCGTACGCCGCGACGCGTGGCGTACGCCTGGCGATCGAACCCCTGCACCCGATGTACGCGTCCGACCGGTGCGTGGTCTCCACCCTCGCCCAGGCCCTGGACCTCGCCAAACGCTTCCCGGCCGAGCAGGTCGGGGTGGTCGTCGACACGTACCACCTCTGGTGGGACGACCGGGCCCCCGCCGGGATCGCCCGCGCGGGCGCGGGCGGCCGCATCCACTCCTTCCAGTTGGCCGACTGGATCACCCCGCTCCCGGCGGGCGTTCTGCTGGGCCGGGGCCAACTGGGCGACGGGAGCGTGGACTTCCGTGCGTTCCGCCGCCAGGTGGAGGCCGCCGGGTTCGACGGCCCGATCGAGGTGGAGATCTTCAACGAGGCGCTGTGGGCCCGCGACGGGGCGGAAGCGCTGGCGGAAGTGGTGGACCGCTATGTGCGTCATGCCTGCTGAGAGCCTCGCGCGGGACCCAAGGTAAAGAGATCGTAAAGAGCTGCAACCTTTGGGTACCCTCCCGGGTCACACATGGCGTCGGGACTTCCGGGGAGGGGTCCGGGGGGAACGGGAAGGCCCGACGGGAGGGGAAAGCGAGGGGGGTCCGGCCGCGAGGCCGGGCCCCATTCCGCTGTCGGCCCCGCGCCGCGGAGAGCGGCCGAGGACGGTCGGGAACAGGGCCGCCCGGCGGTCACCGGGCGACCCCGTCCGTCACAGCGCGAGCATCGCCCGCGCGGGGATGCCGGTGTCCGCGAGCGGACGCAGCGCCAGCCGGACGAGCGCCAGCGCGTTGTCGTCGCCCGCGATCCGGTTGGCGCTGAGCCGCCCGCACGCGAGGCAGTGGTGGATGAGCATCCACTCCCCGTCCTGGCGCACCGACAGGCTCAGCGCCACCATCCGCCCACGGCACCCCGCCGCCCGGTCGCCCGGAACCCGGCCGTCCACGTGCAGGCTGACCAGGCAGGACGGGCAGTGGTTGCGGTGGGCGGTGCCCGGTGCCGTCAGCGGGACGTCGAGCCGGCATCCGACGCACCGGAACGCGTCGCCGCGCACCCCGGCCGGCCCGTGCAGCACGTCCTTGGCCCGCTGCGGACGGCGTCCCGGAGTCCGCCGGGGGTTGCGCCGCGTCATCGGCCCCTCCCGGTCGCCGTGTCCTCCGGGCTCCGCGTTCCGCCGAGGGGGCCGGCCCCGGCCCCGGTCGCCCGGTTCACAGGTCACCGAAGGCTTCGAGCGGGAAGGGCGGCTGAGCCAGCGGACGTACGGCCATCCGCATCAGGATCAGCTGGTTGTCGTCCCCGCGGACCGGGTTCGAGGTCAGCTCGTCGCACCGGGTGCAGCGGTGGACGACCATCCAGTCGCCGGTGCGCAGCACCGCGATGGAGATCGGGGCCATCCGGCCCTCGCAGTCGGAGCGGCCGCCCTCGACGTGGTCGACGAGGTGCCGCGCGTGCAGACAGCTGGGGCAGTGGTTGCGCCGGCCGCCGTCGGGTGCGTACGCGGCGACGGTCAGTCCGCAGCGGACGCAGGTGAAGGTGTCCGGGGAGGACAGGGGAGACATGGGGGATGGGGAGGGCATGCCTGAGCGGTGCTGGGGGTTGTCGTGGGACACCCGGGATACTCCTTGCCGAGGATGAGGAACGAAGCAGCAGGGAGGTACCGAGCACCCCTCGCGTCAGGGGCGTGCGGGGAGCGGGCCGGGCCGGCTGAGAGATGTCAGCCGGCCGTGAGGTGTCAGCAGTCGGTCGCGTACGGCGGCCGCGGACGGTCAGGCCCGGTCGCCCCGGCGCCACAGGCGCGGCGAGGGAGGCTCGGAGTCACTGGCCGGGGCATACATCAACTGCTTTCCAGGGCTCGCGCCCAGAGATCACCCGCGGTCGGGACCCGCGGTCGAGGAGCGAGCACCGTAACAAGGGAGCCGCGGGACCGGCCAGCGAATTTCGTTCGAGGGCCGGTACGAACGGGTGATCCGGGTGACTGGCCGGCCACACCCGGGGTATCCGGCGGACATGGCCACCCTCAAGCGTGTAGCTCTCGCACCCCGTGCCGTACGGCAGTTGCGGCGGATCCGGCCGGTCTACCTCGGCGGGATGCTCATCTCCCTGCTGGTTCTCGTCCTTCAGGCCGACCGGGACACGGGCGGCCGGCAGGTCGGGATCGCGGGAACCTTCCTGCTCGCGTTCACGGCTCTGTTCAGCCTGACGGCCGTGCAGCTGTGGCGGCATGCGCGGGCCGCCCACTGCAGCACGGCGAAGAAGCTGACGCGGACCGTCTGAGGCGGCCGGCCGGAGCCCGTCGCCCCGGCCCGGGCCCCGCCGCGCGCCGGAGTGCACCGGCGTCGGGTGCTCGCCCGTGAGCCCCGGCACCCGGTCGATGATCTTCGCCGCGCCCGGCAGATCCTGCGTGGAGTCCGCGAAGAGGTCCGCCATGTGCGGCGAAGGCGTGTGCGCAAGCCCAAGTCGACGCGCCGCAGCAGTTGTTGATGTGAGGCGCTTCGCCTGCCGGGGTGATCGGTGCGGCCTTCAGGAATGAAAATTCCCGCTGCTCCGGTGCGTTGTCGCAGGTGGAGGGTGACGGCATAGGTCTACACCAAAAGGCCTCTTTACGCCCGTCCTCGCCCATGCCTTACTCGTGGCATGTCCATGGCATTCGATGATCGGATGCCATGGATCCCGTCCTCGTCCACGTGCCCGGAGGTGGCTATGTCCGCGTACCGTTCTCCGTCCCGCCGACTCAAGAGATCCAGGAAGGCCCTGCCGGCAGCCGCTGCTCTCGGCAGTGCCGCCGCGCTGATCCTTACCGGCGCGGGCCCGGCCGCCGCCGCGCCGCCCCCACCTGATGAGCCGGTCCGCTCCGGGCAGGCGTGGATGGGGGCCGGCACCCGCATCGAGCAGGGCCCCGCGTCCGCGGCGGGTGGCGTGACGCCGATGGACACCAGCGGCGTCCAGGGCATCGACGTCTCCCACTGGCAGGGCGCGATCAACTGGGGTTCGGTGAAGGCCGCGGGCATCGACTTCGCCTACATGAAGGCCACCGAGGGCACGACCTTCAAGGACAGCCGCTTCAGCGCCAACTACACCGGTTCCTACAACGCCGGTCTGATCCGGGGCGCTTACCACTTCGCCCGCCCCGACGTCTCCAACGGGGCCACGCAGGCCGGCTACTTCGCGAGCAACGGCGGAGGATGGTCCAGGGACGGCAGGACCCTCCCCGGCGTGCTGGACATCGAGCACAACCCGTACGGCGCGATGTGCTACGGGCTCTCCACGACCCAGATGCGGACGTGGATCAACGACTTCCACACCACGTACAAGGCCCGCACCACCCGGGACGTCGTCATCTACACGACGGCCGGCTGGTGGAACACCTGCACCGGAGGCTGGACCGGCATGGCCGCCAAGTCGCCTCTCTGGGTCGCGCACTGGGGCACCAGCAGCCCGAGCATCCCCAGCGGCTTCCCCACCTGGACGATCTGGCAGTACACGGCCACCGGCCGGGTCGGCGGTGTCTCCGGCGACGTGGACCGCAACAAGTTCAACGGCACCTTCGCGCGGCTCCAGGCTCTCGCCGACAACACGGCGTAGTTTCCCCGTGCCCGAGTCGGCCGGGTGAGTCCGTCGGCGGCTCGCCCGGCCGCATTCCCACCGTGTGCCCGCCCCCCCCACGCACCAGGAGCCCGCCGTGAACCTTCCGCAGCCGTCCCGACGCCACGTCCTGCTCGCCGGCGCGGGTGGTCTGGCCGCCGTCGCCCTCCCCGGTACGGCCCACGCCGTCGACGCCGTCGAACCGGACATCGACAGCACAGCTCAGTGGCGGGCCCGTCCGCCGCGGAGCCCGGTGAGCCTGGCGGGGAAGCGGCCTACCAAGATCATCGTTCACCACACGGTCAGCGACAACACCTCCGACGTCTCCCGCGCCCAGGCCCACCGCCATGCCCACTGGGTCCAGGACCTGCACATGGACAAGAACGGGTGGACCGACACCGGCTACCACTTCCTCGTCAGCCGGGGCGGCTGGATCACCGAGGGCCGCCACCGCAGCCTCAGCACCCTGCGGAGCGGCGGCGACTTCGTCCTCGCCGCCCACACCTCCGGCCAGAACGACCAGGCCATCGGCATCGCCAACGAAGGCGCCTACCACGACGGCGCACAGCCGCCGCGCGCCCAGTGGGAGGTCCTCGTCGCGCTCTGCGCGTACGTCTGCCGGCAGTACGCCATCGCGCCGACCCGCCTCTACGGGCACAAGGACTTCGGTGACACCCTCTGCCCGGGCGTCCTGCACGACAAGCTGCCGCAACTGCGCAGCGAGGTCGCGGCGAGCATGGGCTGAGGGGCGGAGCACGGGCCGGGCACCCGGCCGGTCGGCGTCAGGGCTGTCCTGATTCCGTGAAGGCCCCCGCGGGGGTCGGCGGCCAGTGCCGGAGCACGGCCTTCACCCCGTGCGCGGCCCCGGCGATCCTGGGGCCCAGGGAGGGGGTGCTGTTGCGCCGGCGGAACGCCGTGTCCAGTTCCAGGAGGGCGGAGGCCAGTACCTCCAGCTGTCCCAGCTGGGTGAGGAGTTGGGCACGGGCGGGCTCGCCCCGGCCGGCGGCGACCACCAGGGCGCTCCACTGCAGATCCCTCAGCTTTTCGCGCAGATCCGAGGTGTCGACGAAGTCGCCGTCTCTGATCGCGCGGGACCGCTCGATGGCCTGGCAACCCTGCATCACCCGAATCGCCAGCTCACCCTCCGGGCTCTTCAGGTCCCGCAGGATCACGTAGCTGTGGTGCAGGCGGCGCAGCACTCCCGCCTTGGAGGTCATGCCGCGGATCACCCGCTTGCCACGGCTGGGTACGGTGTCGTTCCACAGCGGCGCGTTCCTGAACGGCTTGCCACGCCCGTACCTGACCCGATGCAGGTGGTTCCACCGCCGGTAGGGGAGATCCGGCTCGATCATCACCGGGTCGTCGTCCTCGCGCACCTGCCTCTCGTAGTCCGGCAGATACAGCTCGACCAGCTCCTCGACTGCCGAACCGGGCACAGCCGCGGAGTCCACCGCCGTGTCCACCGCCGCGTCCTTCGCCGGTGGTACGGCGTCCCGCACTTCGGGCTCGCCCGGTCGGGCGGGAGGGGCCGTGCCGGCTTCCCCGTCCACGCGCGCCAGTACGTCGTTCGTCAACACCCCGGCCGCCGCCGACAGTTCTCGCGCCCGTAAGGCATCCGGATGCTCGGCCGCCGCCTCCAGCAGCCCCGCTGCCAGCCGCCGCAACCCCCGGCTCAGCTCCTCGACCCGCGCTTCGGCGTCCCGCTCGCTCATGCGTTCCCCCTCGTTCTCGGGGTCAGTCTGTCAGGGGAGGGGCGGCACCATCGCGTTGATCTCGGCATCCGCTCCGACGGTGCCGGGCGGCCGGGCCTCGGCGGTTCGCCCGACCCCCCGGGCCCGGCCCCCGCCCGCCCTACGACCACCGCCGCAGCGCCGCCCGGGCCGGCAGCGTGACCGCCAGCAGGGCCAGGCCGCCCGCGGCCGCGACGAAGGAGCCGTACAGCAGCAGCGGCACGTGCGGTGCTTCGCCGGTCATGCCGCGCACCATCGGTACGAGCGTGGCCGTGGCGATCGCGGAGCCGAGGATCACACCGACCGCCGACACCAGCAGGCTCTCCCAGCGGAGCATCCGCAGGACCTGACGGCGGGTCGAGCCGACGAGACGCAGCGTGCCCAGCTCGCGACGACGGTCGAGGACCGTCATCACCAGGGTGTTGACGGCGGCGATGGCCGCGAAGCCGCCGAGGACCGCCGCCATGGTGTTGTTGGACCAGGCGCCCAGCTTCGCGTCGAGGCTCCGCTCCGTGGCGAGCCCGGAGGCGTCGGAGACCCGCCCCAGAGCGGCGAGCGAGCGCTCGGAGCCGCCGCGCACCAGCAGCACGCTGTCGAACCCGGACGAGACGTGCCCGGCCAGGGACGCCCGGGCCATGGTCACGGTGGCCAGGCCGAGGCCACGCCCGTACACCGCGACGACCTCGGGGGCGGTCCGCGTACCGTCGGGGAGATGGAGCGGCAGCCGGTCCCCGACGCCGACGTCCGCCGAGGCCGCCAGCGTCCTGTCGATGGCGATGCGGTCCTTGCCGAGCCGGTCGAGGCTCCCCTCGCGTACGTCGAGGTCCTGCACCTGCGCCAGCTCCACGCCCGAGCCGGAGACGCCTTGCGCCGCCGCGCCCTGGAGCGAGGAGAACTCCCCGGAGCCCACGGGCACCAGCACCTGCGTGTTCAGCAGGCCCACGGCCGCGTCCACGCCCGGCGCACGCGCGGCACGGGCCGCCGCGTCCACCGGGAGCCCGGCCGGGTCCGTCACCACGTGGTCCGCGGTGATGCCCGCGCGCAGCTGCCCGTCCGCGATGTGGCTCTCGCTCGTGTGCAGGAACACGAGCGTCGAGGCGAACGCCATGGCGAGCACGATCGGGGTGATCGCGGAGGCCAACCGTCGCGCGTTGGTACGGGAGTTGGCGGCGGCCAGCTCGCCGGACGGCCCCGCCCCGCGCAGCGGGAGGCCGAAGAGGGCCGCGCAGAGCCGGGCCACCGGCGGGCCGAGCAGGGCGACGGCGAGCATGAAGCACATGACGACGCCGAGGGCGGAGCCGGCCGCGTCGTCCCCGGTGGAGTTCGCGGAGACGCCGGTGAGGAACGCGCCGCCGACGAGCGCGCCGATGCCCAGCACGGTACGGATCACGCCCGGCCGCCGCCGCTCCATGGCCGCCTCGCTCAGCGCCTGGCCCGGCTTGATCCTGGCCGGCCTGCGCCCGGCCGCCCAGCCCGCACCGAGCGCGGTGAGCAGTCCGACGGCGACGGCGGCGAGGAGAGGGATGCCGGACACGTGCGCCTGGACGGCTTCCGGAACCGCGCCCCGGTCCCGCAACTGCCCGAGCCACCAGTGCGCGAGCCCGATCCCGGGCAGCGTGCCGAGGAGTCCGGCGAGGGGGGCGACGAGCAGTGCCTCGGCGGCGACCGCGCGCCGGATCTGCCGCGGGGTGGCTCCCACGGCGCGCAGCAGCGCGAACTCGCGGGCCCGCTGGGACACGGACAGGGCCACCGTCCCGGCCGCCGTGAAGATCGCGACGATGGTGGCGATCCCGCCGAAGGAGCCGCCGAGGCCGAAGAGGGTCACCTTGGCGTAGCCGAGGCCCGGGTCCTCGACCGCGCCCCGGCCGTCGCCGGTGTGCACACCGGCCCCGGAGCCGGCCAGAGCCCGCTTCACGGACACGGCGAGGGCGTCGGCACCGGTGCCGGGCTTCGCGAGGACGGCGATGGCGTCCGCCCTGCCGGGGTGCCCGGCCAGCGTGCCGGCCTCGGCGTCGGCGAACCAGACCGCCGCCTGTGCGGCACCGGTGCGACGCGCGGTCTCCGCGGCCCCCGCCCCGGCGACGCCCGCGACCCGGAAATCCCGCCGCCCGGCGGCGGTGTCCAGCGCGACGGTGTCGCCGACGGCGGCCTTCGCCGCGCGGGCCGTCCCCGCGTCGAGGACGACCTCGCCCGTGCGGGGCGCGGATCCGGCGGTCAGCGCGGTACCGGTGAAGGCGTGCGAGCCCCAGCCGTGCGCGGTGAGCGCGCCCCCGGCGACGGGCAGCTCGACGCCTCCTGAGCCGGCCGCCCCGTCCGCCGCTCGCACCGGGAAGGTGAAGTCCGGGACGGCGGTGGCCGCGCCCGATGCCTCGGCGGCCTTCGCGGCGAGTCCGGCGTCCACCCGTGCGGTGTCCGGCAGCGGGGTCGCCTCCTCCTCGCGGTCCTCGCCGCTGCCCGTGACGACGTAGGTGTACTGGTCCGCCGCCACGACCACCGGCGCGTCCGCGTACCGCACCGGGGGCACCGACGCGCGCAGGCCGGTCTCCAGCAGGATCCCGCACGCCGTGACGATCAGCGCGGACATCATCAGCGCCACGAAGGTCCCCGCGAACGAGGCGGGCTTGAAGCGGACGGCCGCGCGGGCGAGCCCGTTGGGGCGCATCACGCAGCCGCCCCCGCCATCGCGCCCGAACCGGCGGCACGGGCGGTCAGCACGCTCATCCGCCGCGCGATCAGCTCGGCCGAACCGCGCTCCAGACCGCCCGCGAACGAGCCGTCCGCGAGGAACAGCACCCGGTCCGCCCAGGCGGCGGCGGCCGGGTCGTGGGTGACCATGACGACGGTGGCCCCGGCCGAGTCGACGGCGTGCCGGAGCAGGCCGAGGACCTCGGCGGCGGTGCCGGTGTCCAGGGCTCCGGTGGGCTCGTCGGCGAACACCACGTCGGGCCCGGTCACCAGGGCTCGGGCGACGGCCACCCGCTGCTGCTGACCGCCGGAGAGCTCCGCGGGCCGCCGCCGCGCCTTGTCGGCCAGCCCGACCTGCGCGAGCACGGCGGCCGCCCGGCGGCGGTCCTGGCGCTGCCCGGCGAGGCGCAGGGGCAGCAGGACGTTCTGCTCCACGGTCAGCGACGGCAGCAGGTTGAAGGCCTGGAACACGAACCCGAGGCGGCTGCGGCGCAGTTCGGTCAGCTCGTTCTCGTTCATCCCGGTGATCTCCGTGCCGCCGAGGCGCACGGAACCCGACGACGGCCGGTCGAGCCCGGCGGCGCACTGGAGGAAGGTGGACTTGCCGGACCCGGACGGCCCCATGACCGCGGTGAACGTCCCGCGCGGCAGGGCGAGATCGACGCCCGCGAGAGCCTGCACGGCCCTCGCGCCACGCCCGTACTGCCGCCGCACCCCGCGCAGTTCGACGGCGAGCCCGGGTGCGGCGGCCCGGGAGTCCTGGCGGTCGCCCGCCGTGTGCCGCTTGCCCCTGCGTAGCCTCATGTTCCGTTCCGCCCTCTCGCGATCGCCTCGTAGCGATGTACCGACGGAACGCAGCGTGCGGGGACGGCCGTGCGCGGGGCGTCATACCCGGGAGCCAATGTGGGGGTGCTACCGGGGTAGGGGGTGGCGGCGGGGCACCCCCGGCCGCCCAGCACGGCTTCCGGGCCCCCGCCCCCGCCGTCAGGAGGGTCGGCTCCGGGCCGGGCACTCCCGGTCGGCCGCCACGATCGTCCGGCCATCCGCGTCGGTGAGGTGGTAGCAGATGCCGTTGGCCCACACGGAGACGGAGTCGGGTCGATGCTCGACCTGGAACGGCTCGTCCCCACGCAACGTGCCGGGCCAGGAACCGTTCGCGGCAGCCGAGTGGGTCACCACGACACAGCTCCGGTTCGGCGGGAGCCGGTGAAGGTCGGCCCAGGGCTCCACGGTCACCTCCAGAAGCGCCTCGCCGTCATTGCTGATCACCAGCCGCGCTGTTCCCCCGGCGAACCTGTCCGATGCCTCCACCTGCCCTCTCGGGCCTTGCCGTGTCATGCCGCCATCATGGGGCAGAGGGAGCGGCGTGGGCGACCGAGTCGTGCGCGGCGGTCACGTGCCACGGGGCGAACTCGGCTGCTCCTCCGCACGGTTCGGCTCCGACCCGCCCTTCGCCCTCGGGGACATGAACAGCGTCGCCGCCAGTGCCAGGAGCAGCAGGCCCGCGCAGACGTACCCGGAGACCTGGACGCCGACCGCCATCGCCTCGCGGGCCGCCTCCGCCGCCGATGCCGTACGCGGCTCCGCGGCGAGGGCGTCGATCACGGATCCGGCGCTGTCCGTCACGACCCCGCCGAGCTGTTCCGCTTCGTCCGTCGCGACGCCGTCCCGGGTGAGCCGGTCGGTCAGTCCGGAGGCCAGGGTGCTGAAGAACAGAGTGGTCAGGACGGCGATGCCGAGGGCTGACCCCAGCTCGCGGGCCGCACTCTGGATGCCCGACGCCTGGCCTCCGCTCCGTTCCGGTACGTCCACGAGGACGATGTTGGTGACCTGCGCCGTCGCGAAGCCGACGCCGATCCCGTACAGGAACAACGCGACGGCGATGAGCCACCAGGCGCTGTCCGTGGACGCGATCAGGGCCAGCATCGTCAGCCCGGCGGCCTCCAGGACCAGCCCGATCCTGACCTGTGCCAGCGCGGGCACGGTCGCGGCCATGGGGAAGCTCGCCCCGGAAGCCGCGAAGCTGCCGACGGCCAGGGCGACGAGGGCGAGACCCGCCTCGAACGCGCTGTAGCCGAGGGCGAACTGCAGCCAGAGCGGCAGCACCGCGATGATGCCGAACTCGCCGAGACCGACCATCAGCGTCACGAAGTTGCCGTTGCGGAACGAGCGGATGGAGAACAGCCCCACGTCCATCAGCGGCTCGTCGCCCGCCCTTCCCAGCACGGCCTGCCTGCGCCAGAACGCGCCCAGCGCCAGGACGGACAGGAGCAGGGCGACGAACACCGGCGAGAGCCCACCGGACCAGGTGAGGCCTGCGAGCTCCAGCGGCTTCGTCGTCATCAGCCAGCCGTGGGTGCGGCCCTCGATCAGGACGAAGGAGAGAAGGCCCAGGCCCGCCGCCGACAGCACCGCGCCGACCACGTCGACGCGGCCCGGGACGCGGGGCGACACGTCCAGGTACCGGAGCACCCCCACCACGATGAGGGCGGCCAGCGGAATGTTGACGCCGAAGGCCCAGCGCCAGGAGATGTCGGCGAGCCGGCCGCCCAGCAGCGGGCCCACGGCCGCCGCCGCTCCGATGGTCGAGCCCCACACGGCGAACGCCTGGCCGCGCGCCCGCCCGGTGAACGTGGCGTTCAGCAGGGCCAGCGAGGTGGGCAGCATCATGGCTCCGCCGACGCCCTGGACGAACCGGGCGAGGATCAGCAGGCCGCCGCTGGGAGCCAGCGCGGCCAGCAGGCTCGTCGCGCCGAACACGGCGAGGCCGAGCAGGAAGATCCGGCGTGCGCCGTGGAGGTCGCTGAGGCGTCCGGTGACCAGCAGGAGCGCCGCGAACGTGATCGCGTACGACTCCTGGATCCATTGGGCCTGCGACGATCCGATGGAGAGGTCCTCGATGATCGGCGCGAGGATCACGTTGACGATCGTCAGGTCGACGACGATCAGGGCCACGCCGAGCGCCACGGCGACGAGGCCCAGCCACTGACGCGCGGTGGGAGGGGTTTCCGGGATCCCGGTGGTTCCCGCGGGTTCGTTCATGGTTCTTCGACTCCCGAAAGTAGCTTTGCCGCAAAGCTAGATAGCTTTGCGGCAAAGGTAAATGCGGCGAGGTAGGTTGTCAAAGCAGGCGGTGGACGACGTGGGCCGGCAAGTCCGCCACGCGATGGGAAGAGAGTGGGGCAGCGCTGATGAGAGACGGGCTCGGGGCCGACGGGAGCGGCGCGGCCGACCCCACCGCCGGGGCGGTGCGCCTCGATCCCGCCGCCGACGCGGTGCGCGTCGACCGTGTGATGGACGGCCTGCGCGCCTTCGGCGCCAACTACACCGAGTTCACCCGCCGCTTCGCGACCTGGCTCGGGCTGCACTCCACCGACGCCGCGGCCCTCGTCGAGATCCTCTACGCGGAGGACCAGGGCGCCCCGCTGTCGCCGGCCCGGCTCAGCGAGCGCGTCTCCCTCTCCTCCGGCGCGACCGCCATCCTCCTCAAGCGGCTCGAACAGGCGGGGCACATCGTCCGTACCCGCGAGAGCACCGACCGACGGGTCGTGACCCTGCGCAGCAGCCCCGACATCCGGCCGCGCGCCATGGCGTTCTTCGGCCCGTACTCCGAGCGGATGGCCGAGGCGATGGCGGCGTACTCGCCGCGGGAGATCCAGCACTTCGAGGAGTTCCTCGGCCGGTTGCGCTCGACCATGGACACCCTGCTGGCGAACGAGTACGAGGGCGGCGGGCCGGTGCCGCCCACTCCCTGACGGGGGCTCCGCCCGCGAACCGCACTGTCCGTGGCACCCGGTAGCGTCGGGCCATGTCCAACATGGCCGTCCTCGAAGGGGTCCTGGAGCGGATCACCTACGCCAACGAGGAGAACGGGTACACGGTCGCCCGCGTCGACACCGGACGCGGAGCCGGCGACCTCCTCACCGTGGTCGGTGCGCTGCTCGGCGCACAGGTCGGCGAGTCGCTGCGGATGGAGGGCCGTTGGGGCTCGCACTCCCAGTACGGCAAGCAGTTCACCGTCGAGAACTACACCACCGTGCTGCCCGCGACCATCCAGGGCATCCGCCGCTATCTCGGCTCCGGGCTGATCAAGGGCATCGGGCCGGTGATGGCCGACCGGATCACCACCCACTTCGGCGTCGACACCCTCGACATCATCGAGCAGGCGCCCCAGCGGCTCGTCGAGGTCCCCGGCCTCGGCCCCAAGCGCACGAAGATGATCGCGGCCGCCTGGGAGGAGCAGAAGGCGATCAAGGAGGTCATGGTCTTCCTCCAGGGCGTCGGCGTCTCCACCTCCATCGCCGTCCGCATCTACAAGAAGTACGAGGACGCCTCGATCTCCGTCGTGAAGAACCAGCCCTACCGGCTGGCCGCCGACGTCTGGGGCATCGGCTTCCTCACCGCCGACCGGATCGCCCAGGCGGTCGGCATCCCGCACGACAGCCCCGAGCGGGTCAAGGCCGGGCTGCAGTACGCCCTGTCCCAGTCCTCCGACCAGGGCCACTGCTATCTCCCCGAGGAACGGCTCATCGCGGACGGGGTGAAGCTGCTCCAGGTCGACACCGGTCTGGTCATCGAGTGCCTGGCCGAGCTGGCCGCCGATCCGGAGGGCGTCGTACGGGAGCGCGTGCCGTCCCCCGAGGGCGGCGAGCCGATCACGGCGGTCTACCTCGTTCCCTTCCACCGGGCCGAGCTGTCCCTCGCCGGGCAGGTCAGGCGACTGCTGAACACCGGCGAGGACCGGATGCCCGCCTTCCAGGACGTCGACTGGAGCAAGGCCCTGGCCTGGCTCGCCACCCGTACGGGGGCCGATCTCGCGCCCGAGCAGGAGCAGGCCGTACGGCTCGCGCTCAGCCGGAAGGTGGCCGTCCTGACGGGCGGCCCCGGCTGCGGGAAGTCGTTCACCGTCCGGTCCATCGTCGAGCTGGCCCGGGCCAAGAAGGCCAAGGTCGTGCTCGCCGCCCCGACGGGCCGCGCCGCCAAGCGGCTGGCCGAGCTGACCGGGGCCGAGGCGTCCACCGTGCACCGGCTCCTGGAGCTCAAGCCGGGCGGGGACGCGGCATACGACCGGGACCGTCCGCTGGACGCCGATCTGGTCGTCGTCGACGAGGCGTCGATGCTCGATCTGCTCCTCGCCAACAAGCTCGTGAAGGCGGTGGCACCCGGTGCCCATCTGCTCCTCGTGGGTGACGTCGACCAACTGCCCTCGGTCGGCGCGGGGGAGGTGCTGAGCGATCTGCTCGCGGAGGGCGGCCCGGTCCCGGCCGTGCGCCTCACCCGGATCTTCCGGCAGGCCCAGCAGTCCGGCGTGGTCACCAACGCCCACCGGATCAACGCGGGACAGCACCCGCTCACCGAGGGGCTGAGCGACTTCTTCCTCTTCGTGGAGGACGAGACGGAGGACGCCGGCAAGCTCGCCGTGGACGTGGCGGCCCGTCGCGTCCCGGCCAAGTTCGGCCTGAACGCCCGCCGTGACGTGCAGGTCCTCGCCCCGATGCACCGGGGCCCCGCCGGCGCGGGCCATCTGAACGGGCTGCTCCAGCAGGCCATCACCCCCGCCCGCCCCGACCTCCCCGAGAAGCGGTTCGGCGGCCGGGTCTTCCGGGTCGGCGACAAGGTCACCCAGATCCGCAACAACTACGACAAGGGCGAGAACGGCGTCTTCAACGGCACCGTCGGCGTCGTCACCGCGCTCGACCCGGACGAGCAGCGGCTGACCGTCCGCACCGACGAGGACGAGGAGATCGGCTACGACTTCGACGAGCTGGACGAGCTGGCCCACGCGTACGCCATGACGATCCACCGCTCCCAGGGCAGCGAGTATCCGGCCGTCGTCATCCCCGTCACCACCAGTGCCTGGATGATGCTCCAGCGCAACCTGCTCTACACCGCCGTCACCCGTGCCAAGAAGCTCGTCGTCCTGGTCGGGTCCCGTAAGGCGATCGGTCAGGCCGTCCGCACGGTTTCCGCAGGCAGGCGCTGTACGGCACTGGATTTCCGGCTCCGGGGCGGCTCAGCAGAAGACTTCTCGTGACCCCCGCACAAAAATGATCGATCAAATCGGTGGGAAACATCACGGAGGTCTTCCGGAACCGCAGTCAAGGGGGCAGGATGAGTAAGTTGGCGGCACTCAGTGCCGTCAGTAGGTCCAATGGACGACCCCGAGTGCACTCTCCTGAGCCGAATGGGGGAGGGTGGAAGACAGTCAGGGCACCTCGAAGAAGAGGCACTACGTCGGTGAGGGATGACGTGAGCGAGCACACCAACAACGCTGTAGTACTGCGGTACGGCGATGACGAGTACACCTACCCGGTGATCGACAGCACCGTCGGCGACAAGGGCTTCGACATCGGGAAGCTCCGGGCCAATACCGGCCTGGTGACGCTGGACAGCGGATACGGCAACACCGCCGCCTATAAATCCGCCATCACGTACCTCGACGGTGAGCAGGGCATTCTGCGCTACCGCGGATACCCGATCGAGCAGCTCGCCGAGCGCTCGTCGTTCCTCGAGGTCGCGTACACGCTGATCAACGGTGACCTTCCCAAGGTCGACGAGCTGGCGACCTTCAAGAACGAGATCACCCAGCACACGCTGCTGCACGAGGACGTCAAGCGGTTCTTCGACGGCTTCCCGCGCGACGCCCACCCGATGGCCATGCTGTCCTCGGTCGTCAGCGCGCTGTCCACGTTCTACCAGGACAGCCACAACCCGTTCGACGAGCAGCAGCGCCACCTGTCGACGATCCGCCTCCTGGCGAAGCTCCCGACGATCGCGGCGTACGCCTACAAGAAGTCGATCGGTCACCCCTTCGTCTACCCGCGCAACGACCTCGGGTACGTCGAGAACTTCCTGCGCATGACCTTCTCGGTGCCCGCCCAGGAGTACGAGCTGGACCCGGTCGTCGTCTCGGCGCTGGACAAGCTGCTCATCCTGCACGCGGACCACGAGCAGAACTGTTCGACCTCCACCGTGCGTCTGGTCGGCTCCTCGCAGGCGAACATGTTCGCCTCGATCTCCGCCGGCATCTCCGCGCTGTGGGGCCCCCTGCACGGTGGCGCCAACCAGTCGGTCCTGGAGATGCTGGAAGGCATCCAGGCCAACGGCGGCGACGTCGACTCCTTCATCCGCAAGGTGAAGAACAAGGAGGACGGCGTCCGCCTGATGGGCTTCGGCCACCGGGTGTACAAGTCCTTCGACCCGCGCGCGAAGATCATCAAGGCTGCCGCGCACGACGTGCTGTCCGCGCTCGGCAAGTCCGACGAGCTGCTCGACATCGCGCTCAAGCTGGAGGAGCACGCGCTCTCCGACGACTACTTCGTCTCGCGCAACCTCTACCCCAACGTGGACTTCTACACCGGTCTGATCTACCGGGCCATGGGCTTCCCGACCGAGATGTTCACCGTGCTCTTCGCGCTCGGCCGGCTTCCCGGCTGGATCGCCCAGTGGCACGAGATGATCAAGGAGCCGGGTTCGCGCATCGGCCGCCCGCGCCAGATCTACACCGGCGAGGTCCTGCGCGACTTCGTCCCGGTCGAGGGCCGCTGACCCGGACCCCCTTCGAGGCTGCTGACCTGGGCCTCGTGACCACCTCGTAGTGCCCCGGCCTCCTGGGCCGACTGCCTTCGCCCCGCGTACCGCGCTTCGCACAGAGCGCGGTGTCCGGGGCGATTCGGCGTTCCGGGGGCGGTGGGTCCGCCCGGCCCGGCGGCGGCGGGCCGGGAAAGGGAGAAGCGCCCCGCCGCCGATCCCCCCACGGGTCGACGGTCAGGGCGCTTCCCATATCCCGGAGCGGATTCCCCCCACGGGATCCGGCCGGGCGTCTGCAGAGAGCCGAAGCTCCCGTTGTTCTGTTGTGCCGCGATCCGCCGGGGTACGTACGCACGGGAGGGCCGCTCAAAGCTCCCCGGTGCACGTGCCCCGGCCAACGCATGCCATCAGGAGCGTCCCCCAAGACACTCCGTCGGACGTCCCCCAAGACATCCTTGGCAATCGCACTCTAAGACTCGCGAACCCACCGGATGGTTACCCTGAAACCGGTGTGATCTAAGTCTCTTTGTGGAAGTTACGTGAAGGCACGCAACCGTAGGCTGTTCGTGACGACGAACACGGACGAAAACGCCATGGCGGCTCCCGCGATCATAGGGTTGAGCAGGCCACTTGCAGCCAGAGGCAAGGCCGCTACGTTGTACCCGAAGGCCCAGAAGAGGTTGCCCCTGATGGTGGCCAGAGTACGCCTGGAAAGGCGGATTGCGTCAGCTGTCACCTTGAGATCTCCACGAACCAGTGTGAGGTCGCTCGCCTCGATCGCCGCATCCGTCCCAGTGCCCATCGCCAGCCCCAGATCCGCGGTCGCCAGCGCGGCCGCGTCGTTGACCCCGTCGCCGACCATGGCGACGACCCGGCCCTCGGCCTGAAGGCGCTTCACCACGTTGACCTTGTCCTCGGGCAGCACCTCCGCGTGGACCTCGTCGATGCCCACCTCGCGCGCCACGGCCTCCGCCACCGCCCGGTTGTCGCCGGTCAGCAGGACGGGCGTCAGCCCCAGGGTGCGCAGCTCGGTCACGGCCGCCGCGCTGCTGTCCTTCACCGCGTCCGCCACCCCGAACACGCCCCGGGCCTCTCCGTCCCAGGCCACGACGACCGCGGTACGGCCCTGCTCCCCGGCCTCCGCGAGGGCCCGCGACAACGCGGGCGGGAGGGGGATCGCCGCCTCGGCCAGGAGGCGGGGCCGCCCGACGAGGACGGCGTGGCCGTCGACGATGCCCTGGACGCCGAGTCCGGGGACGTTGGTGAAGTCCTCGGGGGTGGGGAGGGGACCGGTGGTGTCGGTGGCGGCGGTGGCGATGGCTCGGGCGATGGGGTGTTCGGAGGCGTTTTCCAGTGCTCCGGCGAGGCGGAGGGTTTCTTCTTCGGTGGTGTGGGGGGTGGTGTGGATGGTTTGGAGGGTCATGCGGCCGGTGGTGACGGTGCCGGTCTTGTCGAGGACGATGGTGTCGGCGCGGCGGGTGGTTTCGAGGACTTCGGGGCCT